>JASFRZ010000568.1:0-3029 GCA_050114655.1 Acidobacteriota bacterium | reverse complement strand
CCGATCTGTTCGTCGTCGGCGCGGGCAACGCCGGTGCGGCGCAGCAGGGCAGGGCCTACGTCTACGAAGGGCTCGACGATGACCCCGAATTCGTCATCGAGCCCGATGACAACAGCGTCAACCTGGGACAGATGTTCGTCTCGGTGGTCGGAGACGTCGACGGTGACGGTACCGAGGACATCTACGCTGCCGACTGGGCGAGCAACATGGCGGGCCGGGCGGCGGGTGCGTTCGTCGTCGTCTCCGGCGACGACGGCGAGCTGCTGCAGCGCGCCGGGGGCGAGGCGGCGCGCGACGGGCTGGGCATCGGCATTGGCGATGCCGGCGACTGGGACGGCGACGGCCACGACGATCTGATCGTCGGCGCCTGGCAGCACGCCTCGGCGGCGCCCGCCGGCGGCAAGGTGTATCTGTACTCCGGGCGCGACGGGGCGACCCTGCTGACCTATACCGGCAAGGTGATGGGCGAGACCTTCGGTTTCGACGCCACCGGCATGGGCGACGTCGACGGCGATGGCGCCATCGACTTCCTGATCACCTCGGCGTGGAGTGCGGTCAACGGCGCCCGCTCCGGTCGAGTGTTCGTTCTCTCCGGCGCGCAGGGATAGCGCGCGCGAGCTCCCGGGCGCGCACGGCTGGCCGCGCCGGGAAGCGCGGGCCAGGGTATCGGCACCCGCGCTCCCTCTGCGCGGCAGCGTGGATCAGCGGGCGGCCAGCCCGTTGGCCCCCGACGGTACGGTGACGTCGGGATGTCCCTTGGTCAGCTTGCCGTCTGCGCGCACACGGAAGATGCTGATCGACGAGCCGCCGCCGTTGCGACTGTAGAGGTTGCGGCCGTCGTTGCTCAGCGCCATGTCGACTGGCCCGGTGTCCGGCAGCCCGGCGGTCGCATCGGCCAGCGTTAGCATGCCATTCGGTGCGATGCGCAAGCCGGAGATCGAACTGTCCGGTGTGTTCGCGGTGAACGCGTGGCGGCCGTCGTTGGTGACGATCAGCCAGCAGGCAGCCGTCTGCGTGGTTGCAACCGCGCCGCTGATCAGCTGCAGGTTGCCGTCGCGATGGACCCGATACGAAGACGCCGAGCTTGCGCTAGGTGCGCCGCCGGCGGCCTCGGAAACGAATAGCTGCGAGCGCTTGCCGAAGTCGAAGCCGAAGGGCGTTGCGCCGGGCGATGGGAACGTGTTGGGCACGGGTGCGACGGCGATGCCGTCGCGGCCGAGAGCAAAGGTGTCGACCAGGTTGGTCGCCTTCTCCGTTACCACCAGCACGCGGCCGCTGGGGTCGATGCCGACCTGTGCGGGATCGGTCGACGGCGCGCTCAGCGGGCGACTCGAGCCCGCCAGCATGGCGAGCTGGCCGTGCGGGTCGAGACGAAAGCCAACGACGTTGTCCGCCCCGCCGACCCTCCCGCCGGCGTTGAGCACGTAGACGAGATCGCGATCCACCGTCACGCTGATCGGCAGGGTGCCGCCGGAGTCGGCGACGTCGGCAAGCGAAAGGCTGTCCTGCTCGACGGAAAACACCGAAACGGTGTTGCTGCCGGCGTTGACGACGATCAGCCAGCGCTCGTCGTCACTGAGCACCAGGCCGCTCTGGTTGCCCAGCCCGGAGCCCGTGCCGACGCCTCCGGTGGCAAACGCGGTCGGCGCGCCCAGGGCACCCTGAGCGGCGCGCGGATAGACGAGCACCTCGTTGCCCGACGCGGCGTTGGTCATCGTATACACCGCGCCGGGGGCGCTTTGTCCCTGCCCGAAGGCGAGCGGTGCGACGGCCAGCAATGCAATCGATAGAGCGAGTCCTACGAGCTTCCGCATGTAGGGTTCCTCCTGTTGCGAGGGGATGAGTGGGCGCCCGGAGAAGTAATCCGCCAAGGGACGGATCTCCGCACCGGGTCACGTTTCCTAGGAGGAAGCTAGGGCGGAAAGATCCCGATTTCGTAACGAATCGTTAACGAAAGCATCCGCAGCGCGACGGTCGGCGCCAGACGCGCCGCGGTTCCTGCCGGGATCTAATCAGCGCGCAGCGCGATGACCGGGTCGACGCGGGTAGCGCGACGCGCCGGCAGATAGCTGGCCAGCAGCGCCACCAGCGCCAGCAGGGTCGGCACGGCGGCGAACACCAGCGGGTCGTTGGCGTTCACGCCGATCCACAGGCTGCTGACCAGCCGCGCCAGCACCGCTGCGCCGCCGAGCCCGAGGGTGATGCCGAGGACTGCGAGCAGCGTGCCGTGGCGCATCACCATGGCGCGCACCTTGCCGGCCTCGGCGCCGAGGGCCATGCGGATACCGAACTCGCGCGTCCGCTGGGTCACCGAGTAGCTGATCACGCCGAACACACCGGCGGCGGCGAGCAGCAGCGCCACCGCGGCGAACAGCGACAGAAGGCGGCTGTTGAAACGCGGCTGCGACAGGGTGCCGGCCATCAGGTCGGTGAGTGGCTGCACGCGGTAGACGGGCTGGTCGGGATCGATTTCGAGTACCTTCGCGCGCACCGAGGCGATCAGGTTTTCCAGGTTCGCGCCGCCCGCCCCGCGGTCGTCGCCGGCGGCCCTCACGACAACCGCGGTAAATGGCAGTGTGAGCTGCTCGAAGCTCATGTAGATCTCCGGGATCGCCTCGCTGTCGTAGCCGCCGTATCGGATCGAGCCCACCACGCCGACGATCGGGATGGGGTCACCGTCCTCGCCGTCGCCGATGTGCACCGCCTGGGTCAGCGGGTCGACGCCGGCGAAGTGACGGTCGACGAGCGCCTGGTTGACGATCGCCACGGCGGGCGCGTCGACGGTGTCGGCGCGGCTGATGTCGCGCCCGGCGAGCAGCGGGATGCCGAGGGTGGTGAAGTAGTCCGGGCTGACCGCCTGGAAGTTAGCGCCGTACTCCTGTCCCGGCGGTGGGGGATCCTCACCGTCGATGGTGAAGACGAAGTTGGCGCGCGTGCCGGAGAACGGCAGGCCGAGCACGGTGGCGGCGGATTCGACACCGGGCAATGCGGCGAGCTCGTCGTGCAGCCGCCAGTACAGCGCGGCGATC
>JASFRZ010000567.1:0-3051 GCA_050114655.1 Acidobacteriota bacterium | reverse complement strand
CCGAGCGCCGCCCGCACGGCCAGCTCGCGGCGCTGCGCCTCGGCGCGCACCAGGAAGAGGTTGGCCACGTTGGCGCACGCCACCGCCAGCACGAAGGCCACCGTGCCGAGCAGGATCCACAGCATCTGCGCGACGTTACCGACGACGAACTCGCGCAGCGGGCGCACGATGGATTCGAGGTGCCCGCCGGTCACGATGAGGTCGAAGGCGACCGGGTTGAAGCGATCGGCCAGGGTCGGGATGAGCCGCTGGAGGTCGGCGCGCGCCTGTTCGGGTGTTACCCCGGGCGCCAGGCGGCCGACCGCCTGGTTGCCGAAACCGCCGAGGATCACCTCGTCGGGGTCGAGGCGCTCTGCCGCCCACACCTGGGTGGTCTCGGAGGGTACGTCGAAGGCGGGTGGCAGCACGCCGATGACCTCGACGGGCCGCCCGTCAATGCTGATCGAGCGGCCGACGATGCCCCGGTCCGCGTCGTATCGCGTGCGCCACAGGTCGTCGGAGATCATCGCCACCGGTGGCGCGCCCGGCTCCTGGTCGGCGTCGTCGATGGCGCGACCGAGCGGCGGCGGGCCGTCGAGGAAGATCTCGAAGAAGCCCTGCGTGACACGCGCACCGGGCACGCGCAAGGCGGTGTCTTTGCCGAGCAGCGCGAATGACGTCGGGGTGAAGAGGGTGAGATCCTCGAAGGCGTTGCTGTACTCGCGGTAGTGGACATAAGTGCCGCGCGAGACACCTATCAACGGCAGCCCGGCCCCCTCCGCCGAATGTTGCACCGCGACCAGGCGGTCGGCGTGTGGATAGGGCAATGGCTGCAGCAGCACGCCGTCGACCAGGCTGAAGATCGCCGTGTTCGCGCCGATGCCGAGTGCCAGCGTGATGACCGCCGCTGCGGTGAAGGCGGGGCTGCGGCGCAGGCGGCGCGCAGCGTGCACCAGGTCGGTGCGCAGGCCGAGACGCCAAGTGCCGCTCGGTTGCAGGCGACCGATGCGCTCGAAGAGCCCGAACAACAGCGCGTGCGCCGCGCTGCGGCTCCAGAACCAGGCGAGGGCGAGGCGCCCACGGCGACGCACCCGCGCCGCCTCCGCGGCGAAGGCGAAGCTCATGCTGTCGGCGAAACGGCGGCGGAAATCACGCGGGTAGGCGCGCAGAAGAAAGGCATAGATACGCTCGCCACCGCCGGCCGTTACCGGATTCTCGGGCTGGCGGCTCATCTGCCCTCTCGCCGGACGCCGAGCGCCTCGCTGGCCGACACCAGCAACGCCAGACGATCAGCTTCGGCGGCGAGCACCTCGCGGCCGGGAGTCGTCAGCCGGTAGTAGGCGCCGCGGCGTGGGTCGTCATCAGCCGGCCGGTCCGGCGACTCCTCGACCAGGCCATCGTCGATGAGCTTCTTGAGGTGGCGGTAGAAGGGCCCGGTCTGCAGTTGGATGCGCCCGTCGGAACGCTCGCGCACCGCCTGGATCACACCATAGCCGTGCGCGTCGCGCTCGGCCAAGGCCAGCAGAATGTGGAATACCACCGGTTTGAGCGGCAGGTGGCGGTCGATGTCCGTTGGTGTCGGCGTCGGGGTCATGGCATCAGGTCTCGACTCTCGCGGCGTGGCCGCCGTTCCGGCGGTGCGCTCGATGAGCGCGGGCCGGCGGCAGCGTTTCAATAGGTACAGACAATACATGTACGAAACGTACCTATCAAAGGTTTCATCCGCGATCGAAGATCTCTCGCCTGGTGAGGCCGCCGCTGCGATCCACCTGGCGGGCGTAGTTCAGGCGGCGCGGCGGCCCGTGTGCGGCGTGGGACCCGCGCCGCCTCCGTGTCCGCTCAGTCGCGCTCGATGAAGACCGGCTGCACCCAGGCGCGCCAGCCGCCCGAGTCGGTGACCAGCGCGCGCACGTAGACCTCCGGGTCGTGCAGCTCGAAGACCGCCGGGTTTTCGCCGGTCACCAGCAACTCACGGCCGCCGGCGCCGATGAAGCGGGTCGTGTACTTGAAGTTATCGCGCGGGCGGATGTGCACCTCGATGCGGCGCTCGTCGACTACGACGTCGTCGAGCTCGACGCCGGTGCTGGCGTAGAACATCCCGTCCTCCAGCGCGCTGACGATCGACAGCGGATCGAGATCTCCCGCGCGCACGACGACCCAGCCGCGCCCCGGGTTCGCCTGGTCGCGTCCGATGGTACGGAACTGGTGCGCGTCGTCCACCGCGATGCCGTAGATGCGCTTGCCGCGCGTCAGCAGGTAGTCCCACACCGCTTCGAGGCCCAGGGAGTCGCCGCCGCCGTCGTTGTGCACCGTCGGATGGCCGTTGTAGATCTCCAGCAGCCGGTCGTCGCTGATCTGAGCCAGCTCTTCGGCGCCGAAGGCCCAGCCGAAGTTCGGGTGGTTGATGTGCGGCGCGCCCTCGACCTCGCGGATGGCGTCGACGTTGCGCTGGATCGTGTCGACCATCGTGTCGGCGGTCTGCGGCACCACCAGGTCGTTGATGTTGATGCCGTTGATGTGCACCGGACGGCGGTCGAAGCTCGACGACACCTCCTCGCCGGGAATCAGGATGAACCGGTCGGTGAACAGCTCGGCGTAGTGCTCGGGGGCGGTGAGCACGTTGTGGTCCGACAGCACCAGGAAGTTGTAGCCGTGATCGCGGTACCAGGCAACGACCTCTTCGGGTGGCGAGTCGCCGTCGCTCTCCGTCGTGTGGGTGTGGGTATTGCCCTTGAACCACTGCAGGCCGGTGCCGTCACGCTCCTCGAAGCGGAAGTCGGGCGATTGGGCCGCGACCGTCGCGGCGCCGAGCATGGTGGCCGCCAGCATGGCGATCAGCGCGATGGTCGCCGGAGGGGTGGCGGGGGACGGTGCGCGCGGGGCGCCTGACCTGTGGGGTGTGGTGATCTTCAAGGGGCTCTCCTGCGCGCTGCTGATCGACGCCGGCATTGTGGCCGGTGGACGAGGTGCCCTCAGCCGCTTGATCAACGATTATCGCCCGCTCAACAGTGACTTAACAAAGCGGGGCTACTAATACGCTCATCTCCAGGCGGGGGGGCTCGCGGCTCGATA
>JASFRZ010000566.1:0-3057 GCA_050114655.1 Acidobacteriota bacterium | reverse complement strand
ACCTGACCCTGGCCGAACGGAACCGCAAGAACGCGTCGGTCGACCAGGCGAAGATCGATGCGCTCGACAAGCAATGGCGCGCCGAACGCAAGGTCCAGGACCAGCCGCTGATCACGGCGGTGCTGAGCAGTCCGCTGTCGAGCTATCTCACGCGGATCCAGGCCCGCTCGCTCGGCCTCTACTCCGAGATCTTCGTCATGGACAACAAGGGCCTGAACGCGGGCCAGAGCTCCATCACCTCGGATTACTGGCAGGGCGACGAAGCCAAGTTTCAGAAGACCTACGAGGTCGGCCCCGACGCGGTCTTCATTGACGAGCCGGAATACAACAAGGAGACCGGCACCTGGCGCGCCCAGCTCAACATGACGCTGGCGAAGGACGGGGCTGCCGCAGGATCGCTCACCGTCGAGATCAATCTCACCGAGCTTGAGCGGCGGCGCATGCTCAATCTGGCGCAATACTAGGAGCCGCCGACATGAACTTCCTGAATTCCATGCGCATTTCGCGCAAGCTGTTTGCGGCGTTTGCTATTCTCGTCGTTATCGCGGCCGGCGTCGGCGGCGTCACGATGGTCCAGGTGAAGCAGGTCGAGGCCGTTTCCGATCGCTCGGCGCAGGTTCAGCACATGGTCGATCTGTTCGGCCAGCTCGAACAGGCGGCTTTCGGCCAATTGCTGTCCGTACGCGGTCTCCTCCTGACCGGCGACCGCGAGAATATCGCCAAGTTCGACGCTTTCGGCGAGGAGCTGACGGGGCTTTACGGCAAGCTCGAAAAGGTCACCATCAATCCGCAGATCACGAAGGGGCTCCAAGAGCTCCGTACCATCATCGGCGACTGGCAGCAGAATGTCGCACAGAAGCAGATCGCCCTGATGCGCGGGCCGCTGACCGTCGACGAGTCACGCGTCATGGAGGCGAACGGCGCGGGCGAAACCTTCGCCAACAAGCTGGTTGCGACCATGGGGGCGATCCAGACCGTCGCCGACGCCGAGGTCGAGAGCAACGCGCATGCAAGCGCCGTGGCCTTCCGGACGACGATCATCGCCGTCACCGCCGGCCTCGTGGTGAGCGTGCTGTTCGCGATCGCGGCCGGCGTGTTCCTGTCGCGCGGCATCTCGCGCCCGATCGAGCTGCTCAACGGCGTGATGCTGCGGCTGGCGCAGAAGGACTATTCGGGCGACATCCCGGGCACCGGGCGCGGCGACGAGATCGGCCAGATGGCCAACACGGTCATGGTCTTCAAGAACGGCATGATCGAGAACGACCGCCTGCAGGAGGAAGCGCAGAAGAAGCAGGAGGCGGAGCTCGAACGCGGCCGCAAGCTGCAGGCGCTGACGCAGAGCTTCGACACCGAGGTGTCGGAGATGATGTCGACCCTGGCGGCGGCGGCGACCGAGCTGCAGGGCACGGCGACCTCGCTGACCACGCTGGCCGAAGGGTCGAGCGACCGGGCCGTGACGGCGTCCCAGACCTCGCAGGCCACGTCGGCCAACGTGCAGACGGTGGCGACCGCGGGCACCGAGCTGTCGGCCTCGATCGCCGAGATCTCGCGCCAGGTGGCGTCCTCCAACGACCTCGCCCGCAAGGCGCGCGACGAGGCGGAAGAGAGCAACACCGCCGTCGAGGCGCTGGTCGAGGACGCGAGCAAGATCGGCGAGGTCATCACCCTGATCCGCGACATCGCCGACCAGACGAACCTGCTGGCGCTCAACGCCACGATCGAGTCCGCGCGCGCCGGCGAGGCGGGCAAGGGCTTCGCCGTGGTGGCGCAGGAGGTCAAGAGCCTCGCCAACGAGACCTCGAAGGCGACCGAGGACATCGAGAACCAGGTCGCGCGCATCCAGGAACGCACCGACACGGCGGTAAAGGCCATCCGCTCGATCAGCGAACGCATCGTCGAGATGGAAAGCGTGGTCTCCACCGTGGCCGCCGCCGTCGAGGAGCAGGACGCCGCGACGCGCGAGATCTCGTCCAAGGTCGAGGAGGTCTCGATGGCGGCCGACGAGATGGCGCAAAGCATGACCGCCGTCCGCGACGCGGCCGAGCAGACCGGCGAGTCCTCCGGCGACGTGCTGACCACCTCGGAAGAGCTGTCGAAGCAGGCGGAGAAGCTCAAGGCCTCCGTCGACAACTTCCTCACCAATGTCCGCGCCGCCTGACCCCAAGCAGGGATGCGGAATGGGAAACGCCGCTCCGGAAGGGGCGGCGTTTTGCTGTGGGGCCTTGGTTTTCCTGTTTTAGCGCGGCAGCGGTGCGTCCGGGCCGCCGCTCAGCTGATGGCCCGGTTGAGCCGGCGGCGGCTCGCAATTGCGGACGCACACCGTGTGCGGGGTGACCGTGCCGCCGCAGGTCGAGAAACAGCCGACAAAATCCTGCTCGCAGCCGCTCTTGTAGGACTGCTCGTGGCTGCAGGAATAGCCGCCGTAAAAGCTCCGCTGGCTTTTCTTGATGGGCTGACCCAGAAGGAGCTGCTGGATTCGGTATTCGTTGAACTTGCGCTCGGCATAGGCGCGCTGCTCCGACTTGCAGCGTGCGTAACGGTCGTAGCCGGCGGACTGGCAGGCGCCCTTGGTCTGCTGACATTGCGTGACGCACATGCGGCCCTCAGCCGTTTGCGGGGGCGTCAGCTCGTAGTTCGTCTTGTAGACCGGCCCGCAGGCCGCGGCGGCACCGCAGCCGATCGCAATCAGGGCAAGTGGCAGAGCGCGCATGGTTCTTCCCCCCGATGACAACCATGTGGGTCACCAGTAAGCGATCATCGGGTTACCAAACCCTTAACGGCGCGCCGCGGCCGTGGGAGCGCGGCATGCGAGGGGTGAACGCGGGCCGCCCCGGCGCCTTACGATGCGGGTGCCTTGCGTTCGGCGTCGACGAGCTGGAAGCGCCAGCCGTCGGGGTCGCGCAGCTCGACCGTCGTGCGGCCGGTCGGCTCGATGAATTTCGGGCCGCGCGTGAAGGCGACGCCGTTCTCCTGGAACTGCCGGTACGCTGCCGCGGCGTCGTCGACCTTGAGCGCGATGTGGTTGACGCCCGGCACCTCCTCGCCGCCGACCTCGTG
>JASFRZ010000565.1:0-3065 GCA_050114655.1 Acidobacteriota bacterium | reverse complement strand
GTATCCACTTCCAAGGGCGTTTTGACCGATCGACGGTGCCGGGAGCTCGGCGTCGGCGGCGAGGTCATCTGCCGGGTCTGGTAGCCATGTCACGAGTCGGACTCAAACCCATTCCGTTGCCCGACGGCGTTTCCGTCAAGCAGGACGGCGACAATCTGCACATCAGCGGGCCCAAGGGCGAGCTGTTCAGCCCGGTTCCGCCCGGCATCAGCCTGGTCGAGGAAGACGGCTCGGTGCGCTTCGATCGCGCCAATGACAACAAGCAGACGCGCGCGTACCACGGTTTGGCGCGCGCGCTGGCGGCCAATGCGGTGCACGGTGTGCATCAGGGCTTCCAGCGCGATCTGGTCATCGAGGGAATCGGTTATCGCGCCAAGATGGAAGGCAACAGCCTGGTGCTATCTCTCGGCTTCTCGCATCCGGTCGATTTCCCGGTACCCGAGGGCATCGAGATCAACGTCGACGACCAGACCAAGATCTCCATCAAGGGCATCGACAAGCAACGCGTTGGCGAGATCGCCGCGCAGATTCGCCGCATTCGCCCGCCTGAGCCGTACAAGGGCAAGGGCGTTCGCTACGCCGACGAAGTGGTCAAGAAGAAGGTCGGCAAGTCCGGCGTCGGCGGAGTGGGGTAATAGAAAATGTCCATCCAGCGTGGAAGGAAAAAGCAAGCTCGACGCGATGCGGTGCGGCAGCGTATTCGTCGCCGCGTGCATGGCACTGCAGAGCGCCCGCGCCTCGCGGTGTTTCGCTCGCAGCGCCACCTGCACCTGCAGTTGATCGACGACGACATGGGCAAGACCATGGCGTCGCTGTCCACCCAGGAAGCGTCGTTTCGCGATCAAGGGTTCAAGACCGGCGCGACCGTTCCGGCCGCGTCGGCGGCCGGTAAGCTGCTCGGGGAGCGCGCCAAAGAGGCGGGTATCTCCAAGGCGGTGTTCGACCGCGGCGGGTACGCCTATCACGGACGCGTGCGCGCGGTGGCCGACGCGGCCCGCGAAGCCGGTCTCGAGTTCTAGCGAGGAAGACTGAGGATGCACCATATCGATCGAATTGATCCGGATTCGCTGGAGCACGAGCTTCAGGACAGCGTGGTTGCCATCAACCGCGTCACCAAGGTAGTCAAGGGCGGCAAGAACCTCGGGTTCAACGCTCTGGTGGTGGTGGGGGACAAGCACGGGCACGCCGGTTACGGCCTCGGCAAGGCCAAGGAGGTCCAACTGGCCATCCGCAAGGCGGTGCAGGTGGCGCGCAAGAACGTGCGCAAGTACCCCATGATGGGGACCACCGTGCCGCACGAGGCTACCGGTCGCTTCGGTGCCGGCGGCGTGCTGCTGAAGCCCGCCGCGCCCGGTACCGGCGTCATCGCCGGCGCCGCGGTGCGCGCCGTGGTCGAGCTGGTGGGTTACCAGGACATCCTCACCAAGTGCCTCGGCTCGCACAACCCGCACAACATGCTCAAGGCGACGTTCGACGCCCTCGACCAGCTTCGCAGTGCCCAGCAGGTCGCCCGGGCGCGTGGCTTGCACCCCGACAACGTGCAGCCGTACCAGACCTACACCGACGTCAGCGGCTAAGAGTCACGGGGGACGAGACAGTGGCAAAGAACGCATCGGTGCTGCGAATCCGACAGGTTCGCAGCAGCATCGGACAGAACAGGAAGCAGCGCGAGGTGCTGCGTACGCTCGGCCTGCGGCGCATCGGCCACGTGGTCGAGCGCCCGGACAACGCTGCGGTGCGCGGGGCAGTGCTGCTGGTGAACCACCTGGTGGTGGTCGAGGGCGCCGCCGCGGCGAACGCGGCGCCGGCCAAGCCCGCCGAGGCGGACGAGTCTCCGGCCAAGGCGGAAGCCTCCCCGGTCAAGAAAACCGCCAAGAAGAAGACCAAGAAGAAGGCGGCCAAGAAGAAGACCGCCAAGAAGAAGACGACCAAGAAGAAGGCCAGCGGAGGTAAGTCATGAAGCTGCACGATGTCCGCCTCAAGGACGGCACCCGGCAGCCTCGCAAGCGCGTGGGTCGCGGTCATGGCTCGGGGACGGGCAAGACCAGCGGGCGCGGGCACAAGGGTGCCAAGTCGCGCTCGGGTTACAAGCACAAGGCCGCCTTCGAGGGCGGGCAGATGCCGCTGGTCCGCAGCCTTCCCAAGCGGGGCTTCAGCAACTATCCCTTCCGCAAGGCGTGGGCAGAGGTCAACCTCAGCCAGCTGGCGCGCTTCGACGCCGGCTCGACAGTCGATCCGCAGTCGCTTGCCGACGCCGGCCTGGTGAAGGGCAAGTTCGACGGCATCGTCATCCTCGGTCGCGGTGAGGTCGAGGGCGCGCTCACCGTCAAGGCTCATCGATTCTCCAAGACCGCTGCGGCGAAGATCGAGGCGGCGGGCGGCACTGTAGAGGTCATCGGGTGAAGGACACGGTTCGTAACATCTTCGCGATCGCCGATCTGCGGAACCGTGTGCTGTACACCTTTGGCCTGCTGGCGGTCTTTCGCATCGGCGCCAACATTCCCATTCCGGGGGTGAACTCGCAGGCGATCCTCGAGTTCTTCAACTCCCAGGCGAACAACTTCTTCGGCCTGGTGAACCTTTTCTCCGGGCAGGCGTTGTCGCAGATGACGGTCTTCGCCCTCGGCATCATGCCGTACATCTCGGCGTCGATCATCCTGCAGCTTCTCGCCGTGGTGTGGCCGTACCTCGAGAAGCTGCAGAAGGAAGGCGAGCTGGGGCGCAAGAAGATCACCAACTACACGCGCTACCTCACCGTCGCGCTGTCGATCATCCAGTCGATCGGCATCTCGTTCGCGCTCGAGGCCGGCGGCCGCACCGCCGGCGCCACCTCCGAGCCGTTCGTGCTCAACCCCGGCTGGGGCTTCCGCTTCATGGCGGTGCTCACGCTGACCACCGGCACCGCCTTCCTGATGTGGCTCGGTGAGCAGATCTCCGAGCGCGGCATCGGCAACGGTATCTCGCTGCTGATCTTCGCCGGCATCGCGGTCGGCCTGCCGGGCGGCATCATCAACACCTACCGGCAGCTCGAGGTCGGCTCGCTCAATGTCTTCACGGTGCTGTTG
>JASFRZ010000564.1:0-3079 GCA_050114655.1 Acidobacteriota bacterium | reverse complement strand
CCACGTGTGCGGCGCACAGCAGGACAACAGCACGCTGTGCATCCCCTCCGACTACAACGCCAACCGCTTCGGCGGCGGCGGTGGTGGCGGCGGCTTCGGTGGCGGCGGTCGCGGCGGTGCGGCACCGCGCAGCCTCACCGAAGGCTCGATGGAGGTCTCCTATCGCGTCGGCGGCGGCGAGCCCGGCTACATCGCGCCCGACCCGAAGGACGTCGACTTGTTCTACTCCGGCGCCAACAACGGCAGCTACGTCGACAAGTACAACCGCTCGCTGGGCATCTCGCGCGAGATCAACCCCTACCCCTGGTTCTACTCCGGCGAGCCGGCCGCCGACATGGTCGAGCGCTGGCAGTGGACCTTCCCGATCATCTTCTCGCCGCTCGACCCCGACACCCTGTACGTCTCCTCCAACCGGCTGTGGAAGACCACCAACGGCGGCAACTCCTGGCAGCAGCTCAGCCCCGACCTGACCCGCCACGATTCCGAGACGCTGGGGCATTCCGGCGGCCCGATCACCGGTGACATGAACGGCCCCGAGGTCTACGCCACCATCTTCTCGGTGGGACCCGGCAAGGTCGACATCGACGTCATCTGGACCGGCTCGGACGACGGCCTGGTGCACGTAACCCGCGACGGCGGCGCGACCTGGACCAACGTCACCCCGCCGGGCATGCCGGAGCTCGGCCGCGTCAGCCAGATCGACGCGTCCACCTTCAATGCCGGCGCCGCCTACGTCTCGGTGCGCCTGCCGCTCCTCGATGACAAGCGCCCGTACATCTTCAAGACCAACGACTACGGCGCCAACTGGACCAAGATCGTCAACGGCATGCGCGACACCGCCTACGTCAACGCGGTACGCGAGGACCCCAGCCGCCAGGGCCTCCTGTACGCCGCCACCAACCACGGCGTCTACATCTCCTACGACGACGGCGCCAACTGGGAGGAACTCAACCCCGGGCTGCCCGACGTGCCGATCGCCGATTTGGTGGTCGAGAACAACGAGCTGGTGATCGCCAGCCACGGGCGCGGCTTCTGGATCCTCGACAACATCCAGCCGCTGCGCCAGGCGCGTCCCGGCATGACCGACGAGGCAATGGTGCTGTTCGAGCCCGCGCCCGCCTATCGCTCCGCGGACGGCGCGACATTCTCTTACTGGCTCTCCGACGAGCCCGACGAGCTGAAGCTGGAGATCCTCGACGGCAGCGGTGAGGTGCTGCGCAGCTTCGAGCCGCGTCAGCCCGGCAGTGGCGGTGGAGGCCGCGGCGGACGCGGCGGCTTCGGCGGCTTCGGCGGCGGCGCGCTGTCCACGAACACCGGGCTCAACAACATGAGCTGGAACCTGCAGATCGAGCCCTGGCCGAGCTTCCCCGGCATGATCCTGTGGGGCGCCCGTCCCATGGGCCCGGCGGTGCCGCCCGGCACCTACACCGTGCGGCTCACCGCCGACGGGCGCAGCGCGACCACCGAGCTGGAAGTGCGCGCCAACCCGCTGATCACCGACGTCACGGTGGCGGACATGCAGGAGCAGTACGACTTCAGTCGCGAGATCCTCGCCAAGGTAACCGAGGCCAACAACGCGGTGATCGCCATCCGGCGGGCCAAGGTGCAGGTGGAAGATCGCCTGGCGGCATCCGATGACGCGGCGCTCGCTGCCGCCGCCGAGCGCTTCGTCACCGACGCTTCGGAGGTCGAGGCGAACATCTACCAGGTCAAGAACCGCTCCGGGCAGGACCCGCTCAACTTCCCGATCAAGGTCAACAACCGCCTCGCCAACCTGCTCGGCATGGTGCAAGACGGCGACGGCGCGCCCAACGACGGCATGCGCGAGGTGTTCGGCATCATGGTCGAGGAGCTCAACGGCTACACCGACCGCCTGCAGCAGATCTGGGACACCGATCTGGCGGCGCTCAACGGCGAGCTGCAACGCCTCGGCCTCGACCCCGTCGATCCCAACGACGAGAGCATCGAGCTGACCGCGCCGCAATAGGGTGTTCTCCCCCGGAATCGAGAGGTCGTGATGAGAAAAACGTTTGTCGCCGGTTTGGTCGTCGTGGCGGGGCTGCTGGCCGCCGCGTCAGTGGGGGCGCAGAGCACCGCCGATTTCGTCCCTGCGCCCGCGCAGGGCCAGCAGTTCGAGCTGTCGATCCGCAACATCATGCGCGCGGAGGAGAACGTCGGCGTTGCTCCGTCGCAGATCCGCTGGACCGATGACTCGCAATGGGTGTACTTCCGCTGGCGGCCGGGCGGGCTGGCGTGGGACGCGGAGACCTCCTCGTACCGCGTGCGCGCGGACGGCAGCGGGCTGGAAAAGCTCACGGACGAGGAGGTCGAGGACGCCGCGGTGTCGGTCGCCAACGGCGACCTCTCGGCCGATCGGCGCTGGCGCGTCTCCTCGGTCTCCGGCGACCTGTGGCTAGTCGACCGCCAGACGATGGACGCCCGCCGCCTGACCGAGACCCAGGACAACGAGGGCCAGCCGCTCTTCTCCGCCGACGGCGAGGCGATTTTCTTCCGGCGCGACAACAACCTGTTCCGCTTCGAGCTGGAGACCGGCGAGCTGGAGCAAGTCACCTTTGTCTCCGACAACCCGGAGCCGCGTGACGAGCCCGAGGCAGAGGGCCAGAAGGCCTTCCTGGAGCAGCAGCAGCTCGAGCTGTTCGAGCACGTCCGGCGCGAGGCCGAGCGCCGTGAGCGCGCCGAGGAACGGCGCGAGGAGGCCGCTGCCGACCGGCCGGCGACGGTGTACCTGAACCGCGGTGAGCGTCTCCAGGGGCTGACGCCGACGCGCGACGGCGCCTACGTCGTGCTGCAGGCCTTCACCTCCGCGCAGGGCGACACCAACACCGTCGTGCCCGACTGGGTCACCGCCAACGGCTACACCCGCGACATCAACGGTCGCGCCAAGGTGGGCGACGTGCAGAGCACCTCGCGCGCCGGCATCCTGACCGCCGCCACCGGTGAGGTGAACTGGATCGAGGCGGCCCCCGACGACTACGACGGCGAAGGCACCCCGCGGGTGTACAACGCCGGCTGGAATGACGCCGGCACCACCGCATACGTCTTCGCGGTGTCGTTCGAC
>JASFRZ010000563.1:0-3083 GCA_050114655.1 Acidobacteriota bacterium | reverse complement strand
GCGGGTGCAGGCGGGCGACGCTCTGGAAGAAGACGCCGTCGCGCGCCATGGCGTAGTACACGC
Source organism: Acidobacteriota bacterium (assembly GCA_050114655.1). Classification (GTDB taxonomy): domain Bacteria; phylum Acidobacteriota; class UBA890; order UBA890; family UBA890; genus JASFRZ01. Next base: position 3,020 of record JASFRZ010000563.1, on the reverse strand, counting down.
GGCTGGGCGCCAGCACGGTGAGATCGAGGAAACCGAAGGTGGAGATGGCGATGGCGCCGGCGATGAAGCGGTCGCCGGCGGAGCCGAAGACACGCCGGGCCGTGTCGGCCGCCGGCGTCAACGTGCCCTCCAAGCCGGCGTGACCGAGCGCCTGCAGGTAGACGAAGTTCACCGCCACGTAGGTGGCAACGACGATCGACGTGCCGAGAATCAGTGCGCGCGGCACGTTGCGCTGCGGATCCGTGATCTCCTCGGCGACGTAGTTGGCGTTTTGCCAACCGCCATAGGAGAACATCACCGGGATCAGCGCGGCACCGAAGGCGACGATGAACAGCGGCGTCCCGGAACCTTCTTCTTCGGGCGCCTGCAGGCCAACGGCCTCGCCGACGGCGTTGCCCGCCTCGACGGTGGCGCCCACCGCGCTGTCGACCGCCGCACCCACCCGATTCCCGACGGTCGGCTGCCGCGCCGGCAGGAACAGGCCGGCGACGATCAAAACCGCCAGCGCCGCCACCTTGAGCACGACGAAGACGTTGAGCAGGCGGCTGCCCGGCTTGACGCCGAAGTAATTGACCGCCGTCACCACGACGATCGCGGCGATCGCCAGCGGGATGGTCGCCGCCCCTTCGTTGCCCACCAGCCGCAGGGCGTACTGAGCGAAGGTGATCGCCACCGCGGCGATCGCCCCGCTCTCGATGATCAACAGCAGGCCCCAGCCGTACAGGAAACCGGCGAGCGGGTGGTAGGCGTCGCGCAGGTAGGCGTAGTGCCCGCCGGCCTCGGGGCGCAGCGAGCCGAGCTCGGCGAAGGTCAGTGCGCCGCACAACGCAACCACACCCCCGGCGATCCACGCCGACAGTACCAGCGGCGCGCTATCGAGGCGCTGCGCCACGATGTACGGGTTGATGAAGATCCCGGCGCCGATGATGCCGCCGACCACGACCATGGTGGCATCGAAGGGGCCGAGTGCGCGCTTGAGGCTCATGATTAGCCGCGAATCCTATCATTGGGAGGGGCGAGCGGTGGCTTCCGTCCCTTGCTCGTAGTGGTTAGGATGGCGGCAATGCCTGCCCTTCTGCCGACGCGTCGCGACTTCCTGCAAATCTCGTCGCTGGCGCTCGCCGGCTGGGTCCTGCCCGGCCGCCGGCGCGCGCAGGGCTTTCGCTTTGGCATGCTCGCCGACCCGCACTACGCCGACACCGACGCCCGCGGCACGCGCTTCTACCGCCAGTCGCTCGCCAAGGTGCGCGAGTGCGTCGATCACCTCGACGCCGAGCAGGTCGACTTCCTCATCGAGCTGGGCGACTTCAAGGATCAGGACGAGCCGCCGGTCGAGGCCGACACGTTGCGCTACCTCGCCACCATCGAGGCCGAGCTGCAGCGTTTCCCGGGCCCCGCCTACCATGTGCTCGGCAACCACGACATGGACTCGATCTCCAAGCCGCAGTTCCTCGCCGCAATCGACAACCCCGGCGTCACCGGCGACGCGTCGTTCTACTCGTTCGACCGTAGCGACCTGCACTTCGTCGTGCTCGACGCCTGCTTTCGCGCCGATGGCGCCCCCTACGATCACGGTGACTTCGACTGGCGTGACACCAACATTCCGCCGACGCAGCTCGACTGGCTGGCGGCGGACCTCACCGCCCATGCCGAGATGCCGACGATCCTGTTCTGTCACCAGCGGCTCGACGGTGAGGGCGACGTCTTCGTCAACAACGCCGACGAAGCACGGCTGTTGCTGCGCCGGCGCGGCAACGTCATCGCCGCCTTCCACGGCCACGACCACGCCGGCGCCCACAGCGAGATCGACAGTATCCACTACTACACGCTGCGCGCCGTGGTCGAGGGCTCGGGCCCCGACAACAACAGCTACGCCATCGTCGAGGTGACGCCCGACGGCATCGCGGTAACCGGCTACCGCAGGGCGGTCACCGGAGAATTTGCCCGCACGTGAACCTGCTCGCCGCCGCGGCAACCGCCGCGCCCGACATCGGAGACACCATGATCAAGCAGCGCATGATCGTCATCGCCGTGCTCGCACTCACCCTCGGCGCCGGGGCCTCGCTCGCCGTGCCCCCGCCCGCCGCCGCCGGCGCCCCGCAGCAGCCCTATGCCGACGATCTCTTCCAGGAGATGCACTGGCGCAACATCGGCCCCTTCCGCGGCGGCCGCACCAAGGCCGCCGCCGGCGTCCCCGAGCAGCCCAACGTCTTTTACATCGGCGCGGTCAACGGCGGCGTCTGGAAGACCACCGACTACGGCCACACCTGGTTGCCGATCTTCGACGACCAGCCCACCGGCTCGGTGGGCGCCATCGCCGTCGCCCCGTCGAACCCCGACATCATCTACGTGGGCTCGGGCGAGGGCCTGCAGCGCCCCGACCTGTCGATCGGTGACGGCATCTACAAGTCGACCGACGCGGGCGAAACGTGGTCCCACCTGGGACTGCGCGACGGCCAGCAGATCCCGCAGATCATCGTCGATCCGGACGACCCCGACCGTCTGTTCGTCGCCGTGCTCGGTCATCCGTACGGCCCCAACGAGGAGCGCGGCATCTTCCGCTCGACCGATGGCGCGCGCACCTTCGAGAAGGTGCTGTACGTCAACGAGACCACCGGCGGCGTCGATGTCGCCTTCGATCCGAGCGACGCGGACACCGTGTACGCGGTGCTGTGGGAGGCGATGGAGGGTCCGTGGGAGAACGCTGCCTTCCGCGGCCCGGCCTCCGGCATCTACAAGTCGACCGACGGCGGTGACACCTGGAACCCGATCAACAACGGCATCCCGTCGTTCGAGGAGGACGGCCTGTCGCGCATCGGCATCACCGTGGCGCCCAGCTTGCCTTCCCGTTTGTTCGCCACCGTGGAAGCGCGCAACAACGGCGGCCTGTACCGCTCCGACGACGCCGGCGAGAGCTGGTACCGGGTCAACGACAACCCGCTGGTGACACAGCGCGGCTCCGACTTCGCCGAGGTCAAGGTGCACCCGCACGATCCCGACATCGTGTTCACCGGCTCGAT
>JASFRZ010000562.1:0-3085 GCA_050114655.1 Acidobacteriota bacterium | reverse complement strand
TGAATCCGAGGCGGCCGAGGCGCTGCTGATGGTGGCGCGCGACCTCGCCGCCGGCCCGCGCGCCGACCTGCTCGATGATCTGATCGTCATGATCGCGCCGATCTACAACGTCGACGGCACCGATACCTTCTCGGTGCAGCGCGGTGGCCTCGGATCCGCCACGCCCTACATCTCCGGCGTGCGCGAGAACTCCCAAGGGCTCGATCTCAACCGCGACGCGGTCAAGCTGGAGACAGTAGAGGCCAACGGCCTGTACCGGACACTCAACGCCTGGGATCCGATCCTGTTTCTCGACGGCCACCTGATGAGCCGGGTGATGCACGGTTACGCCAACACCTACGGCACCACCACCGTGCCGGCCTCCGCCGAGGGGCCGCGCGTCTACATCAACGAGTCGCTCTTTCCGGCGGTGCGCGAGCGCGTGCGCGATGAGTTCGGCCTCGAGGTCTTCACCCACGCGCTGCCGATCCCGCGCGGGTGGCCGCCCACCGGCTGGAGTCACGACCGTGCCGCCTGGACGGTCGAGGCCAAGTTCGTGGTCAACGACTTCGGCCTGCGCAACCGCTTCGCGATCATCACCGAGACCCCCGGCCAGCCCACCTTCGAGCGCCGCATCTACGCCCAGTACGCTTACATCACCGCGCTGCTCGAGTACGCCGCCGCGCACGGCGCCGAGATGCAGCAGGTGGTGCGCGACGCCGACGAAAAGACCGTCGCCGACGTGCTCGCCCACGCCGAATCCGGTGAGCTGACCAACTTCCTCGACGGCGAGTACCAGTCGGCCGGCAAGATCGACCTGCTCGCCTACCGCACCAACCAGCCCATGTACCTGCCCGGTACCAGCATCCTCGGCACCGATCCCGCCACCGCCTCGGGGCCGCCCGAAGTGGTCCCGAACGTCGATGACCTCACCATGCCCGTCGGCACCCGCTCGGCCACCGTGCCGCGCGCCTACCTGTTCGACGCGCGCTACGAGTTCCTGGCCGAGAAGCTGCGCGCGCACGACATCGAGGTCAGCCAGCTCGACGCTCCGCTGCGCGTCGAGGGCGAGGAGTTCCACATCGCGTCGATGGGCAAGATGAACAGCCGCGGCTACGACATGACCGTGCTCGAGGGCGACTTCTCGCCGCTCATGGAGCGCGAGTTTCCCGCCGGCACCTACTATCTCGACATGGCCCAGCCAATGGCCAACGCCGCGTTCTACTACCTCGAGCCGCAGGCGCGCGACGGCTTCGTCGGCTGGGGCGTGCTCGACGATCTGCTGACATCGCTCGGCTCCGCCGACGGCGCGGCGACCTATCCGATCTTCAAGATGCGGCGGCAACTGCGATAGATGGCGAGGGGGCGGAAGGGCAGGGCACCTCGATCGTCGAGGAGATCCGTTAGCGGCGCGTCCGCGGGTTAGCCGACCAGATCATCGACGCTGACCTCCAATGCCGCAGCCAACCTCTTGACGGTTGCTACTGTGCCGTCACGTTTCCCGGTTTCGATCTGAGACAGATATGCAGCGGCAATGCCGGCCTTCTCGGCCAGCAGCTTCACCGAAAGGCCGCGGTGCTCGCGCCACACCCGGATGGGATTCTCCCCATCGATAATCCGGTCGACCATTTCGGCGGGTAGGAGCTCCTCCTCACCGGCGGCGAGGCGTTCCTCGAAACGGCGAACGGCGGCGGCGTCAACGGCATTTGCGGCGGCCTCGACCAGAGCCTGATACTCCGCCTCCGGGAGGACGATCAGTCGTTCCCCCTTTGGGCTAGTGATCAACTGGGTGCTCATCTCGCTCTTCTCAGTCATATGCGCGGCCACGGGGCGCGACGCGAATAATCGCGACCGTCTCGTCGCCCTCCTTGAACACGACGCGCCAGCGACCGACTCGCAGGCGAAGGCAGTCGGACTCACCCTTCAACGCGGCAACGTTTCTCGCCAATGCCTCCGGATCGGCCGCATATTGCCTCAACTTTGCTCGGATTCGCAGCGCCGTGTTCGCCGGCATCCTGCGCAGCGACCGTAGCGCCTCACGACTGTAGACTAGCCGTTTCAAGTCAATATCCTAGCATAATGCAATTAGGGTGAGCAGTGAGAATAGCGTAATGCAATGTAAGATCGGCGACATGCCTTGACCCTCTCAATACCAAGGAGACGGCCGCGGGCCCCTCAGAACCGGGGGCCCGCGTCGAGGCCAACACCTACTCGTGTCGCAGAACCTCGGCCGGGTCGGTGCGGGTCGCGCGTTGGGCAGGGCTCAACCCTGCGGCGGCGGCGATCGCCGACAGCAGGATCGCGAGCGTCACGTAGGTGATCGGATCCCAGGACCTGACGTCGAAGAACAGGCTGTCGGCGATTCGGTAGAGGGCGAGCGATAACAGGGCACCGAGAAGGATGCCGGTCAGGGCGAGCTTCTGTGTATGAGCCAGCACGAGCCGGAACACCTCGGACGCGGTCGCACCGAATGCCATGCGGACGCCGACCTCACGGGTCCGCCGGCTCCACGTGTAGGCGATGACGCTGTAGGTGCCGAGCGCAGACAGCAGCAAGGTGATTGCACCGAGGCCACCGAGTGCCTGCCCGGCCACCCGGTAGATGAACTGGTGCGGCTCGTAGTCCGATTCCCACACGCTGCGCAACTCGCTCAGCGGGAGGCGGGAATCGACAGCCGCAACGGCATCGCGCACCAGAGCTTGCAGGCTGGACACCCCCGGGACCGGGCGCACCCACATGAGGTTGTTCGGGCTCGCTTCGAGCTGTGCTGCCGAGAAGTACACCTCGGGCCAAGCCTCTGCCCGCATGCCGAATTCCGAGCGGTCGTAGCTGCCGGAGGCAATGCGGACGCGGTCCTCGACCACGCCGACGACGGTGAACCAGAGCTCCGCACCGGGGAAGCGGATCTCGAGGCCAATCGGGTCACCTCCCTCCGCCAGGATGGCGGCCGCCCGCTGGTTGAGCACCGCTACGGGGGCGGAGCCGGGGCTGTCTCGCTCGCCGAAACCCCGCCCGCGCACGATGTCGAGCCCGAACGCGGCGAAGTAGTCATCGTTCACCGCGTAGGCACCGGCCCGGCCGCTCAACGCGGACGGGCCGGCGGGTG
>JASFRZ010000561.1:0-3090 GCA_050114655.1 Acidobacteriota bacterium | reverse complement strand
GAGGCATGCAGTGTCCCTTCGAAGCAAACGACCTGAGCAAGCAATTCGGCGCAACCGCGGCGCTGGATCACGTCACGGTGTCGTTCCGTCCGCGCTCGATCATCGGGCTGCTGGGCAAGAACGGCAGCGGCAAGACGACGCTGATGCGTCACCTGATGGGCCTGTATCTGCCGTCCGGAGGCGCGGCGACCACGCTGGGAACACCGATCGCCGAGCTCGATCACGAACAGTTCGTGCGCATCGGCTACGTGCCGCAGGAGATCCGGCTGCTCGACTGGATGACGGTCGGCCAGCACCTCGAGTTCGTGGCGTCGTTCTACCCGCGCTGGGATCAGGAGCGGCAACGGCGCCTCGAGGCCGAGCTCGAGCTCGACCTGCGCAAACAGGTGGGCAGCCTGTCGACCGGCAACCTGCAGAAGGTCGCCGTCATCCTGGCGGTCTGCCACCATCCCGAGCTGCTGGTGCTCGACGAGCCGGTCAGCGATCTCGATCCGATCGCGCGCGGCAAGCTGCTGGAATTCCTGCTCGAGCTGTTGCAGGAAGACAACGCGACCATCGTGGTGTCGAGCCACGTGCTGCGCGACGTCGAAAAGGTCGTCGACTGGGTGGTGTGCCTCGACCGCGGACAGGTAGTGGAAGATGCCGGCCTCGACGAGCTCAAGGAGCGCTACGCCGAGTGGAGCGTCGTGTCCCGCAACGGCGACCTACCGGGCCCCTACCCCGAGCCATATGTCCTCGATCAGGAGGTCCGCGGCCGGCAGGCGCGCCTGCTGGTGGACCAGCGGCACGGTAGCGCGCGGGACTTCCGCGCCGCACACGACGTCGAGCTCACCAGCCGTCCGCTCAACCTGGAAGAGATCTTTCCGCTGCTGCTAAAGGAGCACGACGCATGAGATCTCCGGCGCCCTTCTACGAGCTCATCGGTCGCCCGGCGGTGTTCTGGCTCGGGCTCATCCTGGCCATCTGCCTGGGCATCCTCATCGCCGGCCTGGGCGACGATCCCGGGGAGCTGCCGGCCGCCTACATCAACGCCGCGCTGCTATCGGCGGCGGGCTTTCCGATGCTCGCTGGCTGGCTGTTCGCGATGGTCATCCAGGAGCTGCAGCACACCTCCTGCGCGTGGGCGTTGCCGCAGATCCGCGGACGACTGCTCGCGGGCTACCTCATCAGTGGTGTAGTGATCGCGGTGTTCGTGGCGTTCTTCGCCGCACTGGCGGAGAGCGCGGAGAGCGGCTGGCTCCTCTACATCGCCGTGGGCGTCGGAGGCTATTGCCTGGGTGGCGTGCTGGTCGATCCTCTGCTGCCGTGGACGGCGCCGCTGGCGACCCTGGTCGTGGTCGGCGGCATCGCCTATTCGCAGCGGCTCGCCGACCTGGCCGTCGCATACCCACCGGCCGCCATCGCCGTTGCCCTGGCGCCCGCGCCGTTCGCGCTGCAGCGTCTGTTCGCCCGCTCCACCCTGCGCCGCAAGCCGTTCGCGCTCACCTCGCCGTTCCCCGGGGCGTACATGATGCAGCATACTGCGGAGTATCAGCGCGCGCTGCGAACGCGCCGGCACTCCGGAGCCATTCGCTGGAAGGCACGCTACCTGGGGACCCGCGCGTGGCGCTGGGCGGCCGCGGGGGCCTACGAAGCCTACGGTCAGCTCACCTTGAAGGACGCCCTCAAGCTGCTGAACAGCGCGTTCTTCCTGGTGCTCTTGTTCAGCCTCAGCGCCTGGATGGCCATGGGCGATGACAGCTACACCGTGGCGCTCGCCAGGATCGTTCACCAGGGCGTGCTGCAATCGCCGCACAACCCGCCACCCGAGGTCGACCGAGGTGTCGGCGGCCCCGGAATCATGGTGGTGTTCCTGGTCGCCACCTTCGGCGCAATGATGGCGCTCCGCGCGCGCTCGCCGCTCGCGAACCATCTGCCCTATCCGCTGTCCCGGCGACGGCGTGCCACGGTGGTGCATCGTTCCGAGCTGATCGACAGCGCCTTGCTCTTCTGCGGAATGACGCTGGTGCTGTCGGCCATCGGCATCGTGGCGGGGTGGGTCGCCGGTTTCGAGACGCGCTTCGACTACCTGCCCTTCTTCGCCATCCCGTTGTGCGGAACGCTCATCCTCATGCCGGTGGCGCAGTGGGGTGGTTTCCTGCTCGGGCGCGCGGTGGATCGGCGCGACGGCAATACCCTGTTGCCGATGATCCTCGGCTACGCCGGGCTCATCACCGCCACAGTGATCTGGACCGCCAAGTCGGCGCGGCTCTTCGCATCGCCGGTCGTGGGCGTGGGCGTCTCGCTGCTGCTGTTCGCGGCGGTGCAGGCGGCCTTCCGTTACCTGCTCGGCAGGTTCTTCGCCACGCAGGATCTCGTCTAGTCGGAAACGGAGATCCGCGGCGGAGGGTAACCTTGAGGGACACGCGCCGGTCGCGCAGGCGAACGCGCCGCCGGCGGCCCGAGTTCGAGGAGGATCAGCGATGTTACGCGACGTGCGCATCCCCTACGGCACCTGGGGGAGCAGCTACTTTCCGGCCTGGCAAACCTCGCCGCTGGCCGAGGTCAACATCGGCCAGCTCGCCGGCGAGGCGATGAACCGGATTCTCGGGCTGCGCAAGGTGCCGCGGCGCGAGCTCGACTACCTGGTGATCGGTTCCACGGTGCCGTGGCACTGGAAGTTCTGGAACGCGCCGCTGGTGGCGAGCTGTATGGGGCGCCGGCTGCCCGGCTTTCATGTCGAGCAGGCCTGTGCCACCGGGTTGCAGGCGGTGCTGCTGGCCGGCGCACAGGTCGACAGCGGCGCCCACAAGGTGGTCGGCGTGCTGACCTTCGACCGCACCAGCGACTCGCCTGCCGGGGTCTTCCCCGAGCGGCGTGCCTACGAGCGCACCCTCACCATCGCCGACGTGTGGGACAACTTCGGCTTCGACCCGGCCACCGGCAAGGCGATGATCGCCGCCGCCGGCAAGACGGCGCGCAAGTACAAGCTCGACCGCAAGGAAGTCGACGAGGTGGCGCTGTACCGCCACCAGCAGTACTTCGAGGCCAAGGAGTCGGGCTTTTTCGACAACGTGCTGGTGCCGCTCGATCTCCTCAACGTGCAGGGCC
>JASFRZ010000560.1:0-3097 GCA_050114655.1 Acidobacteriota bacterium | reverse complement strand
AGGTACCGACGAAGTGCCTCCACCAGCACCCAACTCCGCGAGCGCTCGAGCGCGTCGGCCCTGCGATCGGCCGCCGCGACGAGCTCCTCGGGAATGGTGATCGAAATCCGCGCGAGACTCATGGTATGAGATAATAATACTTTCTCATACGGAGGATCGAAACGTGGATGATTCCACTGCAGCACCCTCGCCCTTCAGCAGCCTCCACCACGTCGCCCTGGTGGTGAAGGACCTCGATCGCAGCGTCGAGCGGCTCGAGCGCCTCGGGTTCGGCCCCTTCGACGTCTACCCGCCGCTGACCGAGTACGTCGAGCTCGACGTCCCTGACGTCGACGCCTTTTACGACCTGCGCATCAAGGTGTGCGAGATCGGGCCGGTGGCGTTGCAGGTGATCGAGGGCAGGGAGGGGACGATTTACGGCGACTTCCTGCGCGAGCGCGGCGAAGGGGTTTTCCACCTCGGCTTCCGCGTCGACGACGTCGATGCCGCCCAGCAGGAAGTGGAGCATTGCGGGTCGGCCGTCCTGGCGCGCGGGCGCCGCGCCGATGGCAGCGGGTTCACCTACTTCGATGCACTGGCGGATCTCGGGATCACGCTACTGGTGCGCGAGAACCGTTCCACGGGCTGAAAAAGAGGCTCGCCATGTCGTCGCATTGCCGCACCCCGTTCTGCCTGGTGTTGCTCGTCGTCGGGTTGACGCTCGCGCCGCCTGCGGGTGCCTCCGGCCAGGAGGGCGGTGGCGAGCAGCTGGGCGAGGTCGACTTCGCAGTTAGCTGCTCGCCGGCGGCGCAGGCCGAGTTCGATCGCGCCGTGGCGTTGCTGCACCACATGACCTACCCGCAGGCGCGCGAGTCGTTCCTGCGGGTCGCAGAGATCGACCGGACCTGCGCGATGGCTCAATGGGGCTTCGCGATGACCTTGTTCCAGCCCCTGTGGCCGACACGCCCCGGTCCCGACGAGCTGCAGCAAGGGTGGCGCGCGGTGCAACGCGCGCGCGATCTCGGAGCGCCGACGGAGCGCGAGCGACTGTTCATCGAGGCCGCCGCAGCTTTCTTCGACGATCCCGACGCAACGGATTACTGGTCCCGCATCGCGCGCTGGGAAGAGGCGATGAAAGCCGTCCACGACACCTTTCCGGACGATACCGAGGCGACCGCTTTCTTTGCCCTCGCCGAGCTGGCGGTGGCGACCTCGGGAACCCTTACCGGCGGCGACCGGGAGCTCGCCGTGCAGCTACTGGTCGGTATCTACGAAGCTCATCCCGACCACCCCGGCGCGCTGCACTATCTGATCCACGCAAGCGACGCCCCCGGCCACGAGAGCGATTTCCCCGAGGTGGTGCAGCGCTACGAGGCCGTCGCCCCGCGCAATCCCCACGCGCTGCACATGCCGACCCACATCTACACCCGCCTGGGTGACTGGGACGCAGTCATCCGCGGCAACCTGCGCGCCGCGGATGCCGCCCTAGAGCACCCCGCCGGTCCCGACGGTGAGCTGGTCTGGGACGAGTTCCCGCACGCCATCGAGTACCTGGTCTACGCCAACCTGCAGCAGGGCAACGACCGGGAGGCCGCCGCGCAGATGGAGCGCCTGCTGACGACCGAGAACCTGCAGCCCACCTCCAAGACCGCGTTCCACCTGGCCTCGGTGCAGGCGCGCTACGCGCTCGAGCGCCACGAGTGGGGCGAGGCCGCGGCGCTCGAGCCGCGTCAGCCGGCGGTGCTGGACTGGGACGCCTTCCCGTGGCCCGAGGCGATCGCGTGGTTCGCGCGCGGATTGGGGGAGGCTCACCAGGAGGATCTCGACGCCGCGCACCAGGCCACCGCGCGCGTCGCCGAGCTCGAACAGGCCGCGCTCGCCGCCGGGGAGGAGCTCTTCGGCCGCCACATCCGCATCCTGAGGCTCGAGCTCGACGCGTGGATCGAGCAGGCGGAGGGCAACGCGGAGACCGCTTTTGCGCTGATGCAAAGCGCGGCGGATCTCGAAGCGTCGACGCCGAAGCCCCCCGTCACGCCGGCGCCGACGCTGCCCGCCGCCGAGTTGCTCGGCGATCTGTTCATAGAGCACCAGGAGTACGCCGAGGCGCTGCAGGCCTACCAGCGCTCGCTCGAGCTCTACCCCAACCGCTTCAACAGTCTGCTGGGGGCGGCCCGTGCCGCCCGTGGGCTCGCAGACGAGGAAGCGGCGGCCGGCTACTACAGTCGCCTGCTCGAGATCGCCGCAAGCGGCACGCGGACGGAGCCGCTCGCAGAGGCGCGCGACTACCTGGACAGGTAGGCGCGCGCCGGCTCACGCGACGGAAGGCCCCTCACAGGCACAGGAGAAAGGCCACGAGATCTTCCTTCTCCTGGTGCGTCAGGTTGGTCCCGAGGATCAGATTGAAGAACTCGACGGTGTCGTGAAGCGTCGGTAGACGGCCGTCGTGCAGGTACGGCGGCGAGTCCTTGATCCCGCGGAGGGGGAAGGTCTTGATGGGTCCCTCGGGGCGCCCCGCGTAGAAGCGCTCGACCTGCAGGTCGTGGAAGTAGTCGTCGGTGAAGGCAGGGCCGCTGTGGCAGGAGGCGCACTGTGCCTTGCCGTAGAACAGCTCTTCGCCGCGGAGCTCCTGCTCGGTCGCCTTGTCGGGGATGAGTCGGGACAAGGTGTCGAGCTTCGGCGCCGGAGGGTAGTCGATCAACGACATGAAGTCGCCCATCCTGTTGGTCACCTGTCGCTGGCGGGCCACCGGCCCGATGCCGCCGCCCAACGTGCCGGTGCTGCCGTCGAAGTATTCCTCGACCTCGGCGAAGTGATCGAGACTGCGGATCGAGCGCTTCGACGACAGCTGCATGAGGTTGTAGTTGCCGCGCAGGGTCGGCGTGTCGACGCGCAACCGGGCGAGATTGGGCCGCGAATCGGGTGCCAGCTCGATCGTCGCGTTGGTGTGACCGTTGACGTGGCAGGCGAGACAGGAGACGCCCTGGCTCGGCTCCTCGGTGATCCGATGGGTGGTGTAGTTGAACCAGGTGGTCGGCGCGGGGTTGAGCAGCTCCTTGAGGCCCTCCATCTGCTCCGGGGTCAGCAGCCCGTTGAAGATCTCGAAGTAATTGCCGAGCGT
>JASFRZ010000559.1:0-3107 GCA_050114655.1 Acidobacteriota bacterium | reverse complement strand
ACCGGTGGTACGCCGGCGCTGTTCGCCTATCGTGGCGCTCTTGAAGCAGCGCTTTGACGTGGTGTAAAAGCCCTTCGGGCCTTCCTGCCTGCTTCCCGTCCGGGCCGAGGCGAGTTGGCACGGGCAAGGAGTTCGGTTACTCTGCTCGCTATTGAGACTCAATCTCAGCCCTCGTCAGAACGGAGCACCCATGTCCCACACTCGCATTCTCCTCGCTGTCGTCGCCGTTCTCGTGGTCAGCAGCGCCGCCTGGGCTCAGGTGGGTCACAACAACGGCGTTCTCAATCCCAACCTCGCGACGGTCGCCGAGATGGCCGCCGTACCGCACCTCGATGAGAATGCCGCCGCGGCGATCATCGACGGGCGGCCGTACCTGAGTGCCACCGACCTCGATGCCAAGCTGCGCGAGTTCGGGTTGAGCGACGAGCAGCGCGCCGAGGTGTTCGTCAAGCTGTTCGTGCCGATCAACCTCGACACCGCCTCCACCGAGGAGATCCTGCTGGTGCCCGGCGCCGGCCAGCGCATGGCGCGCGAGTTTGCCGAGTACCGTCCCTGGGAGGGCGGAATGCTGCGCTTCCGGCGCGAAATCGGCAAGTATGTCGACGACGACGAGGTTGCCCGCCTCGCGCAGTATGTCTTCGTCCCGCTCGACCTGAACGGTGCCAGCGATGAGGACTTCCTTACAATTCCGGGCGTTGGCGACCGCATGGTGCGCGAGTTCAAGGAGTATCGTCCCTGGGTGAGCTTCGAACAGTTCCGGCGCGAGATCGGCAAGTACGTTGATGACAACGAGGTGGCGCGTCTGGAGCGCTACTTCGTCATCAAGGACAATCAGTGAACGCTGACCCCTCACTGCGTCGCTTCCTGCTGGCCATCCTGACCGTCGGGGTGATTGGCACGCTGACCGAGCTCGGTTTGCTGGAGCACTACGAGGAGGCCTGGCAGCTCGTTCCGGTGACGCTGCTGTCGCTGTCGATCCCGGTCATCGCCTGGTGCTGGATGCGCCCGTCACCGGCGGCGTTGCGGGTCCTGCAGGTGCTGATGACGCTGTTCGTCGTCGGCGGGCTGATCGGGGTGTACCAGCACTACAGCGGCAACGTCGAGTTCGAGCTCGAGATGTACCCCAGCCGCGCCGGCTCCGAGCTGTTCTGGCAGGCGATCAAGGGCGCCACGCCGGCGCTCGCACCGGCCAGCCTGTCGTGGCTCGGCCTGCTGGGACTGGCCTTCACGTTCCACCATTCTTTGCTCCGCAAATAGGTAGCGCTGCTATCGTAGCTTTGCTACTATAAGCGGCGGCCGCGAGGTTCCCCGCGGTCGTACCCGCACAGGAGGGTGGCGATGCCGCGCGAGGCACTGGGGCAGTTCGAAGAGCTGGTGCTGCTGGCAATCCTGCACCTCGGCGACGGGACCTACGGCGTGCCGATCATCGAGGAGATCGCCGCCCGTACCGACCGTGAGGTGGCGCCCGCCGCCGTCTACATCGCGCTGCAGCGGTTGGAGAAGAAGGGCCTGGTGAGCACGCGGCTGGAGGCCCCCGGTGAAGGCCCGCCGGGCAAGCCGCGCCGGCTCGTGTCTTTGCAGCCGGAGGCGATCGAGATGCTGCGCGCATCGCACCGCACGATGACCAGCATGTGGGCGGGGCTGGAGCCGATCCTGGAGGACCGGTGAGCCCCGGCGACGACCGCCGGCGCGGCCCGCTACTGGGTCGCTTGCTGCTGTGGCGAACGCTGCCGCGTGATCGCCGGGCCGACGTGACGGGCGACCTCGGCGAGCTCTACGCGCGCAGGCGCCGACGCGGACGGGTCGCGGCCTGGTGGTGGTACTGGCGCCAGGTGATCGATCTCGTCGGCCGCTTCGCCTGGGAGCGGCGTAGCGCGCCCGGGCTCTCGCCGCGCCGTTCCGGCTCCAGGCGCGGCGTCTCGGCTTTGCTGGCGTGGTCGGATCTCAAGCTGGCGGCTCGCATGACGGGCAAGACGCCCGCCCTCACGGTGGTTGCGGTGCTGGCGATGGCGGTCGGCATCGGCCTCGCCGTGTGCGGCTTCAGCCTCGTGCAGGCGGTGTTCCATGCCGAGCTGCCGCTGCCCGGTGGCGATCGCATCGTGCGCCTGGAGGACTACCACGGCAGCGGCTTCGCGATCCGCAGCGATGCGCAGGTCTTCGAGCGCCGGCGCCGTGCGCTCACCGCGTTCGAGCAGGTCATCGGCTACGGGGTGCGCCGGGTCGGCATCGCGGCGCCGGGAGCCGACCTGCAGCAGGTGGTCAGCCTGGCTTACGTCACCCCCGACATGCTCGCCATGGTGGGGATCGCGCCGCTCATCGGTCCCGGCTTCCGGGTCGACGACGCCGCGCCCACGACCTCGGCCGTGGTGCTGCTCGGACACGATCTGTGGCGGGCGCTGGGTGCCGACGACGCGATTCTCGGCGAGACGCTGCTGATCGACGGCGCGCCCCACCGGGTGGTGGGCGTGATGCCGGCGGGCTTCCGCTTCCCCACCGGCCAGCAGGCCTGGGTTCCGGTCGAGCCATGGGCGGCAGATGCCGCCGGCCCGCAACGGCTGTGGACCGCCGCCAAGCTGCGCGCCGGCGTCGACCGGGCAACAGCGGCCGCCGAGTGGGCCACGGTTGCCGGCCGCGAGCCGGCGCAGGAGGGCTACGACCTCGCTGCTCTGCGGCCGCGGGTCGTCCCGTTCACCCGGCCCGCGAACGAAACCGAGGCGATCGCGGTGACGGCGGCGGCCTTCTTCGCGCTCGTCCTCCTGGTGATCGCCGCCAACGTGTCGAACCTGTTTCTGGCGCGCACCGCCGGGCGCATGAACGAGATGGCGGTGCGGGTTGCCCTGGGAGGCGGCCGGGGACGTATCATCGCGCAGCTCTTTGTGGAGGCTCTGGTGGTCGGCGGCTTCGCCGCCTTGCTCGCCGTTGCGATGAGCCGCCCGGTGCTGGCGTGGTTCCAGGTGCACGGTGACATGCCGTGGTGGACCGAGTTCCGCCTCGATACGAGCGTTCTGTTGCTGGCGGTCGCCGCCACCGTGACCGCCAGCGCCGTTGCCAGTATCCCGCCGGCCCTCAAGGCGACGTCGCGTGGGCTCGAAGCCGTCCTGCGCGAT
>JASFRZ010000558.1:0-3113 GCA_050114655.1 Acidobacteriota bacterium | reverse complement strand
ACGACGGCACCGGCCACGGAGATCACACCGCCCATCGCAGCCCTGCAAGGCACGGGGAGCAGGGTGGCCACGGCGGCACGAGCAGCCACGGAGGCCATCACGATCATCACGCCCATATGGTCAACGACTTCCGTCGGCGATTTTGGGTATCGCTGGTGCTGTCAATTCCGGTACTCGCGCTCGCGCCGATCATCCAGCGCCTGTTCCGACTCGAGCAGGCGCTTGCGTTTCCGGGCGATCGCTACGTGCAGTTCGTCTTCGCCACGGTGGTGTTCTTCTACGGCGGCTGGCCGTTCCTGACCGGGCTGTCAAAGGAGCTGCGCAAGCGGCAGCCCGGCATGATGACGCTCATCGCGCTGGCGATCTCGGTCGCCTACGGCTACAGCGCGCTGGTGGTGTTCGGTTTGCACGGCGAGGTCTTCTTCTGGGAACTCGCGACGCTGATCGACATCATGCTATTGGGCCACTGGATCGAGATGCGCTCGGTGATGGGTGCCTCGCGAGCGCTCGAGGAGCTGGTGCGGTTGATGCCGTCGGACGCTCACCGGGTCGACGCGAACGGCAACGTCACTGACGTCGCGGTGAGCGAGCTGCGCCCCGGCGACCGCGTGCTGGTGAAGCCGGGCGAGAAGGTCCCGACGGACGGCGTCATCGTCGAGGGGCGCTCGACGGTCAACGAGGCGATGCTCACCGGCGAGAGCAAGCCGGTCGAGAAGGGTGAAGGTGACGAGGTCATCGGGGCGGCGATCAACGGCGAGTCGGCATTCACCTTCGAGGTTCGCAAGACCGGCGGGGAGACCTACCTGTCGCAGGTGATCGAGATGGTGCGCACGGCGCAGGAGTCGCGCAGCCGGTCGCAGGACCTGGCCAACCGCGCAGCGCAATGGCTCACCTTCGTTGCCATCACAGTCGGCACCGTGACGCTGATCGCCTGGCTGGTTGCGGGAGCGAGCTTCGAGTTCGCGCTGGAGCGCATGGTAACGGTGATGGTCATCACCTGCCCGCACGCGCTGGGGCTCGCGGTGCCGCTGGTGGTGGCGGTTTCCACTGCACTGGCAGCGACCAACGGCCTGCTGATCCGCGACCGGTCGGCGTTCGAGCGAGCCCGCGAGCTGCAGGCGGTGGTGTTCGACAAGACCGGCACACTCACCGAAGGGCGCTTCGGGGTCACCGACATCATCCCGCTGGGCGATCGCGGAGAAGACGAACTGTTGCGCCTGGCGTCCGGCCTGGAGAGCCGCTCCGAGCATCCGATCGCCGCCGGGATCGTCGCCGAGGCGCAGCGACGAGAGCTTTCACCGCCGACGCCCGGCGACTTCCGCGCGATTCCAGGCAAGGGGGCTCAGGCCGAAGTCGACGGTCACCAGGTCAAGGTGGTGAGCCCGGGGTATCTGCGGGAGCACGACATCGACATCGATGACGGCCGCGTCGCCGCCGTCGGGGAGCAAGGCAAGACCGTGGTATACGTGCTGGTGGACGATCGTCCGGCGGGCGCGCTGGCGCTCGCCGACCTGATCCGCCCCGAATCGCGCGAGGGTCTGGGCCGGCTCAAGGAGCTCGGGCTTCAGGTGATGATGCTCACCGGCGACGCCACCGCCGTGGCGCAGTGGGTGGCGGGCGAGCTCGACCTCGACGACTACTTCGCCGAGGTTCTGCCGCACGAGAAATCCGCCAAGGTCCGCCAAGTGCGCGAGCGGGGCCTCACCGTGGCGATGACCGGTGACGGCGTCAACGACGCCCCGGCGCTGGTCGAGGCCGACGTCGGCATCGCCATCGGGGCGGGGACCGATGTCGCCGTCGAATCCGCCGACATCGTGCTGGTGCGCTCCGATCCGCGCGACGTCGCCTCGATCGTCGTGCTGGCGCGCGCCACCTACAAGAAGATGCTGCAAAACCTGTGGTGGGCCACCGGCTACAACGTCATTGCGATCCCTCTTGCCGCCGGGGTCCTGTACCGGTTCGGCATCGTCCTGACGCCTGCCGTGGGCGCGGTGCTGATGTCGCTGTCGACCGTCATCGTCGCCATCAACGCGCAGTTGCTGGGCCGACTGCGGCACGAGCTCGGCGCAGCCGAGCAGCGCTGACGGCGCAGGCAGATCGAGAAGGAGGACGAATGTGCCACTTGGTCTTGAGCCGTTGTGATCCTCCGTCCTTCGGCGGTGGAGGAATGTGGCTTATGCGGACACCGCGATCTTGATTGTGATACCCTACTGGGGTATGGTATTTACATAGAAGAGCGTGCTGCCGCAACCTCCCGGCACGCCCGGCAGAAGTCCCGCACAGCGCTCAACGAGGAGCGGAAGCAATGACCACCACCGACAAAGCTACTCACGCCGCCTCGACCGAGCTCGAGGTCGAGGGCATGCACTGCGCCTCGTGCGTCGGACGGGTCGAGAAGGCCCTCGCCGAGGTGCCCGGAGTCGAACAAGTCAACGTCAACCTGGCCACCAGCAAGGCGACGATCCACCACGTCCCGGCGCAAGCCGGCGTCGCCGGGTTGGTCAAGGCGGTGAAGGACGCCGGCTACGAGGTCGCCGTCCAGGAGACCTCGCTGCAGATCGGCGGAATGCACTGCGCCTCCTGCGTCGGGCACGTCGAGAAGGCCCTCGCGGCGGTGCCGGGGGTGATCGAGGCCAACGTCAATCTCGCCACCGAGCGCGCCACCGTGAAGCATGTACGCGGCGCCGCCGAGCGTGCCGAGCTCACGGAGGCGGTCGTCGCCGCCGGCTACGAGGTCGTCGAGGCCGACGAGCAGGAATCGGAGGGCGAGGAGGAAGAAGAAGAGGCAGAGCCACTCTCTCCGGAAGAGCGCAAGATGCAGGCGGCGCGCTTCCGGATGATGGTGGCCTGGGCCTTCACCGGCCCGATCGTCCTGTGGATGCTCGCCGAGATGCTCTTCGGCATCGTCTGGCCGAGCCGTGCCGGCTACGACCTCGGCACCGTGCTGCTCGCCCTGCCGGTGCTGTTCTGGGTCGGGCGCCGCACCTACGCGGGCGCATGGTCCGCCGCGCGCCACGGCCACGCCAACATGGACAGCCTGATCGCGCTGGGCACGGGCGCCTCGTTCATCACCGGGCCGGCGGCGTTCTTCTTCCCGGTGGCCAACTACGCCG
>JASFRZ010000557.1:0-3121 GCA_050114655.1 Acidobacteriota bacterium | reverse complement strand
CCTCGTCGGTCACGACGACGTGCTCGGCGGGCAGCAGCGACATGGTGGCCGGCGGGACCTCCTGCTGCGGCTCCCCGCGGCCGCCCGCCCCCGCCGCGGCGGCGCCGCCCGCAGCGCCGCCGGCACCGATCGCGCCGACCCCGCCGCGCCCGCCACCCGCCGGAAAGCTGCCGCCGGTGACCGCCTGCGAGGTACCGACATAGACCGGGTTCATGTCCTCGGCGGTGATCTGCGCGGAGCGCAGCAGGTGGGGCGTGATCGAGATCACGATGTCGGTCTGATCGCGCGTGTCCTGGGTGTCGGACAGCGCGTCGCCGAGGCCCGGAACATTGTCGACGCCGATGATGCCGCGCCTCCGGCGCACGTCGTTGTCCTGCAGCAAACCGGCGATGACGTTGGTCTCGCCGTCCTTCAGCCGGATGCTGCCCTGCACCTGGCGGGTGGTGAACACCGGCAGGTCGCCGACGCTCGCCACCGTCGCGGTGCCGGTGACCGCCGACACCTGGATCTGCACCTCGAGCGTGATCTCGCCGTTGAAGTGCACCCGCGGCAGCACGCTCATCAGAATGCCGGTGTCACGGTACTCGGTGCTGGAGATCGGCACCACGTTGCCGCCCACCGTCGACTGCGGGTTGAAGGTGGTCGAGACCACGGGCACTTGCTCGCCGATGAGAAGCTGTGTGGTCTCGCCCTCCTTGGCGCGTACCTTGGGCTGCGCCACCAGCTTGAAGTCGTTGGTGGTGCGCAGGAACTGGTAGAACAGCGACGGGATGGTGACGAACACGTCGGCCGAGGTCAGGTTGCCGATCTGATCAAGCGACAGGCCAAGGTTGGAGCCGTCCTCGCCGACATTCTGTGCCACGTACGCACTGCCGCTGAAAGGCTCGAGCGCGAGGCCGTAGTTGGCCACCGTCTGGCGGCTCACCTCGAGGATCTCGACCTCGAGAAGAATCTCGCCGACCGCCTTGTCGGCGGTTTTGACCAGCTTCTCGACCACCGCCATCGCCTCCGGGGTGTCACGAACGGTGATGGTGTTCAGGTCGGGGTTGGACGACACCTGCTGGGTCGACAGGATGGCGCGGATCTGCTGCTCCACGGTCGCCGCGTCGGCGTTCGACAGGAAGAACGTGCGCATGATCTGGTCGGCGTACTCGCGTCGCTTGGTGACGTCGTCGGGCACGACCATGAAGGTGTTGGGCGACAGCACCTTGACGAATTGACCGTTCGAGGCGGTCAGCAGGCGCAGCGCGTCGTCGAACGTAGTGTCGGAGACCTGGAAGTCGATGGTGTCGTCCGACAGCGTGGGCTCGAACAGCACGTTGAGGCCAGCGGCCTGGGCGAGGGTGCGGTACACCTCGGTGACCGCAACCTGGCGGAGATCGAACGAGATCGGGCCGCTTACCTGGGGCTCGAGCTGTGGTATCACCGGGCCCGCCTGCTGCGCCTCGCGCTGGGCGAGCTCGGTGGGGGTCAGCTGCTCGGCGGCGGCCCTGCGCTGTGCGGCGAGCGCGGATTGCGCCTGGCCGAGCTTGCGCACCGCCACCTGGTTGGTCGGATCGAGCCGCACGGCGAGCTGCAGCTCGAGGACTGCCTGCTCGTAGTTGCCCGCCTGCATGTGTTCCTCGCCCGCCTTCTCGTGCTGCTGCGACGACTGAACCTTGGCAAGCTTCAGCTTGATCTTGGCATCGGTGTCGCCGGGGTCCTCGATCAGCGCTTGCTGGTAGTGCGCGATGGCGGTGTCGAGGTTTCCGCGCTGCATCTCCAGATCAGCCTGGCTTATCACGCGGTTTCCGGAGCAGCCCGCCGCCAACAGTATGGACAACAGCAGCGCTGCCGCGGGTCGACGGCGCAGGAAACGCAGGCTCATGGTCGGGTTCCTTCCAGGTTCAGTCGGGTGGTTCGGTCGCGGTAGGTCACTTCGACGAAGTCCTTGCCGACGCTGACGATCTGCACGCCGTTGGGCAGGTTGTCGCCGGCTTTGACGACGAACACGTGCTGCTCGTCGCTCAAGCTGGCGTGCCAGCGGCCTTCGATCCGCAGCACGCCGAGCAGGCGCACCGGCAGCACCGGCTCGGGCGGAGCGACGTTGATCTGCGGCTGCTCGGAGATCTCCGGCTCGGGCGCCCGCGGCAAAACGATGGAGAACAGGTTACGGCTCGGCGGCGAGGTTGTAACCGGTGTGTCGAGTCGCTCGAGGTCGACGACCAGCGCCTGCGGGTCGACCGGGAGCTGCGGCAGCGCGGCGAGCACGTCGATGACCGCATCGGCAATGTCCGAAGGGTCGCCGCCGTCGACGGCGCTCTGTAGCGCCGCGATCTGGCGCGGACCGACCACCGGGCGCGCCGGCTGAGTGGGCGTGGGGGTCGGGGCAGAGCCGGTCTCGCGATCGTCGAGGAACACGCTTATGGCGAGGTCGACGCGCACCGCCTGCCCGCCGACGGACTGCGCACCGAAGGTCTGCAGGCCGACGCCGTCAATGACCAGGAATACGGGCAGCTCGACGAGCTCGTCGAGCAGCTCGCGCACCGCCTCGTAGCTGCCCGACACCGGGAAGGTGATCCCGAGCTGCAGCACGCCGAGCTCCTCGAGAGGGACGTACTGCAGCGTGGCGTCGTCGAGGTCGATGCCGACCCCGTCGCCGGCCGAATCGAGCATGCCGAGCAGCTCGGCGGCGCTCACCGAGACGATCAGCCGTTCGCGAAAAGCATCGAGATCCTTGCCGGCGCGGTCGACGCGACCATAGGTGGTGCGTGCCACGCGCAGCGACGGCTCGATGCGCTCGCGCGCCGCCGCCACGCCGCCGCCGCCGCCGGCCACCCCGAGTCGGGCGCTCCAGCGCGGCGCTGTCCACAGTGCGAAGAGGATGACGTTGGCGACCAATACCAGTGCCGCGAGTACGGTCAGCGGACCGATCAGGGCGGTAAGCGGGACGCGTCTCATGGCCGCTCCGGGGTGGCGTTCGCGGCGGTCGTGTCGATGCGGGCGATGGCCTCGATGGACAGGCGGAGGTCGCCGTCGACACCGATCATCTGGCGCCCCGGGTAGACCGCGGCCAGCTCGGGGCGTTGCTCCAGAGCCCCCAGAAAGGCAAGCAGCGAGTCTTCCGAGGCCGAGGCTGCGG
>JASFRZ010000556.1:0-3141 GCA_050114655.1 Acidobacteriota bacterium | reverse complement strand
GGGCAACCAGGGGCACTCCGCCGACGGCGCGCGTCGCGGCCAGGAGTACATCCGCGCCGGCGCCATCGGTGACGTCACCGAGGTGTACGTGTGGACCAACCGCCCGCTGGGCTACTGGCCGCAGGGTGTGCCGCGTCCCGAGCACTTCAGCGGCAATCCGCGCGAGCTGGGATGGAACAACCGCGCCCTGATGGAGCGGCTGGCCAACTCCATGGAAGGCAACGGCTACCCGGTGCCGGACAGCCTCGGCTGGGAGCTGTTCCTGGGCGTGGCGCCGGAGGTCGAGTACCACCCGGTGTATCACCCGTTCAACTGGCGCGGCTGGGTGGACTGGGGCCAGGGCGCGCTCGGCGACATGGGCGCGCACATCCTCGATCACCCGGTGTGGGCGCTCGAGCTCGGTCTGCCGACCGTCATCGAGACCCTGTCGACGCCGTTCGACGGCACCTGCTATCCGCACGCCACCACCACCTACTGGGATTTCCCGGCGCGCGGCAACAAGCCGCCGGTGAAGATGACCTGGTACGACGGCGGCCTGCTGCCGCCGCGCCCCGACGAGCTCGGCGACGAGCCGCTGAACGGCACCGGCGGCGTGCTGCTGATCGGCACCGAGGGCAAGCTGCTGCAGGACACCTACGGCGCCAGCCCGCGCCTGCTGCCCGCCGAACGCCACAACGCCTACGGCCCACCGCCTGAAGTAATGCCGCGCGTGCCGCACCAGGCGCACGAGATGAACTGGGTCAACGCGATCAAGGGCACCGACGAGATCTCCTGCCCGTTCTCGTTCGCCTCCAAGCTGACCGAGATCATGCTGCTGGGCATCGTGTCGCTGCGCGCCGGCAATGCCAAGCTGCACTACGATCCCGAGAGCATGCGGTTCACCAACGACGACGCGGCCAACGAGCTGTTGGCGCGCGAGTACCGCAGCGGATGGGCGCTGTAGCGCGCCCCTGACGCGGGCGGAGTGGGGCAATGATCGGCGTCCACGCGCTCGCCGCCTGCCTGCTGAGCGTTGCCGCGGCGGCGCACCCGGCAGCGGGAACGGCACAGGCGCTGCAGGTCACCTGGGATCGGGGTCTGCACCTCGATTCGCCCGGCGACGCGGTGCAGATGACGGTGGGCGGTCGTCTGCAACTCGACTTCGGCGGCTTCGCCGACGAGGAGGAGGTGGCAGAGGCGTTCGGCCCCTTCGACCACTTCGCGGTGAGGCGCGCGCGCGTCTTCTTCTCGGTGACGCTGCACGAGGATCTCTTCTTCCGCGTACAGGCTGACGCCGGCTACGCCTCGGGCCTCAAGGACCTCTACGTCGAGTACCGCGGCCTGCCGGTGCGGCTGCGCTTCGGGCACTTCAAGGAACCGATGGGGCTCGAGGGCTCGACCAGCAGCAAGTACACGACGTTTCTGGAGCGCGGCTTGACCAACGCGGTCATCGCGCCGCGCAACGTCGGAGCGATGGCGTCGTCCAACTACGAGCTCGGCCGCGTCGCCTGGGCCGCGGCACTGTTCCGCGAGTCACCGAACAACTTCGACTTCGGCTCGCCCAAGGAGTGGGCGGTGACGCTGCGTGCGTCGTCGGCCCCGCTGTACCGCGATGGCGGCCGTCGGCTCGTTCACTTCGGCGTCGACTACCGCCACCAGGGGGTCGACGATACCACCCGTATCCGCCAACGCCCGGAGCTGATCCTCCCCCCGAACATCATCGACACCGGCAACATCGTTGCCGACTCACGCTTCGTCTGGGTGTTCGAGAACGCCGTCGTCGCCGGGCCGTGGTCGGTGCAGAGTGAGCTGGTCTCGGGACACGTGCAGTCGGTGCCGTCCGACGATCCGCATTTCTGGGCCTTCTACGTCTACGGCAGCTACTTTCTCACCGGCGAGTCACGGCCCTACAGCCTGCAGACCGGGCTATTCGATCGTCTGGTGCCGGCGCGCCCCGTGACCGACGGTGCCGGCGGCAGCGGCGCGTGGGAGGTGGCCGTTCGCTTCTCCAAGGCTGATCTCGACGACCACGACGTGCGCGGCGGACAGCTCGCCGACGTTACCGCCGGGCTCAACTGGTATCCCACTGCGACGACCCGCTGGCTGTTCGACGTGATCCACGTCGACCGACAGAACTACCCGGCGTTCTGGGAGCTCGCGACCCGGCTGCAGGTGGCCTTCTAGGTCGGAGACGGCGGCTGCGGATCAGCACCCGCCCTCGGCGATTCCCGGGATCTCGGGCGTCACCGGCTCGGCGGCGTCGGTCTCCGACATCGAGGCCCCGGAGCGCCGCGCAAGCCGACGGTAGCTGCGCGGCGACATGCCGGTAAGGGCGCGGAAGTTGCGCAGGAAGGTGCGATAGGTGCCGAAGCCGGTCTTGTAGCCGACGGTCTTTACCGGCAGGCGGCTGGAGGACAGCAGGCCCTTGCCCCGCTCGATGCGCCGCCAGCGGATGTAATCACCCACGGTGTCGCCGTACACGCGACGGAACGTGTCGCACAGGTGGGCCTCGGAGCAGGCCACGGCGCGCGCCACCGTCTTGGTGGAGATCGCGCGGGTGAAGTTCCTGTCGATGAAGGCGCGCGCGCGCAGCGCCGGACAGGCCGCCAGGGCGTCGGCGTCGATTGCCGCGTCGAGCATGGCCATGACCAGCCGCTCGCAGCGATCGACGACCTGTGGCGATTCACCGTCGACGATGCCGTGCACGAGCTCCTCCCTGCGCGGCAATTCGGTGTTTCCGCCGCACAGCTCCTCCAGCTTGCGCCGCACGCGCCAGGCGCAGTTGTGGAGCAGGGGGGCCAGCACCGCGCTGTCGATATCCGGTCGCCGGCGCAGTGCTTCGCCGAGCTGCGCACACGCGCGACCGGCGCCGGTCAGGTCGCCGACAGCGAGCCGCTGGTGGAGTCGATCTTCCAGCTCAAACGGGTAGCCCAAGAGACACGCTCACCCGAGCCCCTTGCGTGAGCCCCTATGGTCTCTATCCGGATGACGATCCCGGTTGCGTATTTCCGAGGTCACGAGCCTCGAGGCCCCAACCGATCATGGCGACGCGACCTGGATCAGCGCGGGCACGCGCGCCAGCGCGGCGACATCGCGTGGATCTACCGGCAGTGTGGCACCCGCCTGCACGAAGCGATACTGTCGCCCGCTCGCCGGGCCCTG
>JASFRZ010000555.1:0-3165 GCA_050114655.1 Acidobacteriota bacterium | reverse complement strand
AAGCCGCCCGAGCCGCCCAAGCCGCCCGATCGGCCGGAGAAGTAGACACTACCTCCCACGCCGCGGCTTCCTTCGGTAACGCGCCACCAGAACTGCATCGTACAGGCTCAACGCCCACGTCACGCCGCCGATGAGGAAGGCGACGCCCGCGATCATGGCCGGCCGCAGCGTCGCCGGGACGCCGCCGAGCACCGCCGGCAGCAGCCGCTCGATCGGTTCGGGTAGCGCCATCCAGGCAATTGCCGCCAGCCCGCCGGCGTAGACCACGGCAAGAAACGCCAGCGCTTTGCCGATCTGTCCGTTGACGATCTGTCCCCAGCCCGGTACCAGCAGGGATGCGGCGGCGGCGCCGGCGGGGTGGGCCTGCACCTCGTCGTAGTTGCCGCCGCGCGCGCGTCCCAGTGCGTACGCCGTATAGACACCCGCCAGCAGCGTAGCCGTGAAGAGCACGTCGAGAAGCAGCAGGCCGACGAGCAGATCGCGCTCGCCAAGCCCTTGGGCGACAACCAGAGCGTCCAGGCGCGGCCATGCCAGCCGCAGCACGAAGGGTGTTACCAGCGCTCCGGCGAGGGCCAGCAGGTAGAAGGTGCCGCTCGCCCAGCGGCGGTGGAGCAGGTGGCCGCTGCCGCACAACACCATCGAGCAGCTTGCACCGAGGCGTGGCAGACCACCGCGCGTCCCCGCGGTCGCCGGCGGTCGTTGCTTGTTACCTCGCTCGTTGCTGCGCGCTGTCCCGGCCGCGTCGTCCGGCGCAGGACCACGGGACGCCCGCGGTGCGACGTCGTCGATGACGTAGACGTTCTGCCTCTCCATCGCTGTCCCTTCAGCCCGCGGAAGGCAGGACCCCCACCACGGGCGACAGCCAAGCCCTGTCGAAGTAACGAAGACCGGTGGCAATGTGCGGCTCTGCAACGCCACGGGCCGATTGGAAATGACCATGAAAAGGCATTGCAGACCATCAATGCTCATTTGTTGCACCCAAGAGCAGCACACGGGGCGGCCGATGACCGATGAGACGCTCACGCCCCACGTCAAGCGCCGTAGTTCTCTCCGCCGGCGGAAGGTGAGTGAAAAGTATGTAAACTCCCTCGAGAGACTTGTGCCTGCTCGCGGACAGCGGATATCGCGAGATCCATGGGCCAGGGAGGGACCAACGTTGAAACGCCTCGCCATTGCGGCCGTGCTGATCGCGGCGTGCGCCGCCTGCAAAAGCGACTCGCCGAGTCAACCGGGTACGACGACCACGACCACCACGACGACGACAACAACGACCACGACCACCACGACGACAACCCTGATACAGGCCAGCTTCATATTCGAGGGCAGCCTGAGCTACTCGTCGTGCATCGGCGACTTCTGCAACGCTATCGGCACGGCGCGGAATCAAGGCTCCGGCTGCGCGGCGAGCGTGCGCGGCGTCCTACGCCTCTTCCGCGACGACGACAGCGAGGTCGGGGAGCCGCGCCCGTGGAAGTTGCCGGCGAGCCGCATCATCGTTCCACAGGAAGTGTTCACGTACACGGTGCTCGAAGTCCTCCTCGCGGATGTGCTCGAGGCGACCCACTACCGCACCGAGTTCTCGTGGAACAACGTGAGCTGTCCCTGATCAAGCCCGGAGGCTTTCCGCTTTCGGCTCCAATGGCCCCGCACTCCTTGACCCGATCGCAGGTGCGAACCTAGTATTCGTGCCATTCACGGGGCGGTGATGCCGCCGTTCGCTTTCAGTCAAATGGGGACCACAATGCGACGGAAATCAAGCTTCCGCTGTGCCTGCGCCCTGGTGGCGCTCATCGGTCTTGCCACGACGATCTCTGCTCCCGCTGCAATGGCGGCGGAGCAGGGGGCGAGCTCGTTCACCAACGGCTCGTGCTTCTTCATCGTCGACGTGCCGCAGGGGGGCGGCTACGGCGGCACCGGCACGGTCACCGAGACACCGGACGGGAGAATACTCGCGACCTGTCACGCCGAGTTTCTGTTCGGCAACTACGTCCGGGAGCCGGCGCGTGCCTACGGTGTAGCGGTCACGTTCTACTCCTACTCCTCGGAGCTGGTCGGGCCGTGCGCGGTGCAGGTGTCGCCCTCAGGGCGCGCGACCGCACACTGCAGCGCGGTCGTACCCGGCAGCTAGCGCGAGGGCCTGCGCTTCCTTCGATCGCCTCCAGGTGTTCCGGTTTGGCGCGAGCTGCAAAACGGTTAGGCTGCCTGCTCGTCGCCACAACCAGGGGATGAGGAGGGCACGATGAAGCGCTTCCGCACGGTCGTCGGGATCACCGTCTCGGGGACGTTGCTGCTGGTCATCTGTGCGTTCGCGGGCAATCCCGCGGCGGCCCGCAGCCAGGCGCCCATTCCGCCGCCGCAAAAGCCGGTCGTACGGCACACGCCCATCGAGCAGCTCAGCGTCGAGGTACTTCGTCTGACCGAACAGAAGGTGCTCAACACCGGTCAGGGCAGGAGCCTGTCGACCAAACTGGACAATGCGATTGACGGGCTGATGGTGGGCGATCCGGACGCCGTCCTGCGACCTCTCCACGCCTTCCGGCAAGAGATCGGAGCGCTGGTCTTCGCGCAGGTGGTCGGTGGCAAGGATGGCCTCTTGCTGCAGGAGCTGGCGGACCAGGCGATTCATGGGGTCAGCGCCGTCAAGGACGTTCCCCGTGTGCTGCCGGGAGTGATGCCCTGCCCCGCGCCGAGCCCATGCGAAGTCCTGCGCCTGCACGTCGACCAGAGCGCACCTTCGGGTGGAGACGGGAGCACCGAAGCTCCATTTCGTACCATCACCGAAGCGCTGGCGGCGGCCGATCGGGCCGAGGCGTGTGGCGTCGACGTTGTCCTGCACCCCGGTGTGTACCGGGAATCCGTCACGCTCACGCGCGCCACGCGCATCGAAGGAACCAGCGACCGGCCGATCATCACCGGCAGGATCTTCAACGGTGCGGGACATTCGCTCCAGGTTTCGGGGATTACCCTGGAAGGGAGCCCGGCGCCGGGCGCGATTGTCGTCGACGGTCCGTGCGGCTCTTCGACGGAGGTTGCCAACCTCGTCATCCGCAATGCCAACCGTTACGGGATCTTCCAGCGCCGCGGCTCGCTGCGGGTGATCGGTACGGTGATCCGAGGTACTGTCCCGGACCCCGGCGATGCCGACACCGGTCGCGCCATTCGCCT
>JASFRZ010000554.1:0-3170 GCA_050114655.1 Acidobacteriota bacterium | reverse complement strand
GTCCCGCTCCCCACCCGGTACCCTTGGCGCCGCAACTGCGATCGGATCAACGAGATCAGCCTCGTCCGGCTCCGTACCAGGGCCTCCCGCACCGCCAGTTGCGCGCGCACATGGCGCTGCTCGTCCGAGCAGCGGTGCGCCGGTCGATATGCTCCCAGCCGGCGCGCCTCCGCCAGCGTGCGCGCGTCGCGCCGGTCCGTCTTCACCCGCCGGCTGCGTGTGGCGTACATCGCCGCCAAGTTCGGGTCCGCCACCACCACCTCGTGCCCCAGCTCCTCCAGGCACCGCGCCACCCACTCGCTCTCGGTCGACGCTTCGATCAGGATCCGAGCCGGCTCGCGTCCCCCGAACACCGCCGTGAACCGGGCTCGCGTCGTGCGCATCCTCTTCTCGATCCGCTCCCCTCCCTCCGTCAGGATGCACGCCTGGCTGGTGTTCTTGTGCACGTCGATGCCGATACTATCCATGGCTGGCCTCCTGGCTCTTGCGCCTACGAGCGCGTGGACAGACTGTGAAGCCTTACGGCTACCACGTCCGCCCGGGGGTCAGCCGCTTCATCCCATCTATCCGGCGAGGCCGTTCAGGTGGCGGGGAGGCGACCCGCGTGAAGGTCGCGTGACCCGACGAGCCGGATTCTGCGGCTCGGTGGCCGTCAAACATCAGTGACGATGGCTGGATCTGCCGGCATATACTCAGGCTCGTGGATGAACAACGGCAGCAGGATCCGAACATGAAAGGCGTCGAATACGTCGTCGGTGACGACGGCAAGCGACGCGCGGTCGTGATCGACCTCCAGCAGCACGGTGTGCTGTGGGAGGACTTTTACGACAACTGGCTCGCTGCCGAGCGAGCCGACGAGCCCCGCGAAGACCTTCGATCCGTACGTCACGCCGGGGGCGGACCGGCCGGGAAGTTACTGGCGACATCTCTGCGTCAGTGGAGCCGACAGGGAGCCCGATGCTGCACATCTTCGTCGACGCTGACGCCTGCCCGATGAAGGCCGAGGTGTATCGGGTCGCCGAGCGCTGCGACCTGAGCGTGACGATCGTGGCCAACAAGTACATGCGGGTCCCCGAGGCGCGCTGGGTCGAGCTGCAGGTGGTGGGCGACCATCCCGACGCGGCCGACGACTGGATCGTGGAGCACGTCGCGGCGGACGACATCGTGGTGACCGCCGACGTTCCGCTGGCGAGCCGCTGTTTGGAGAAGGGCGCGCAGGTCGTCAGCCCCATGGGCAAGCGCTTCACCGAGGACAACATCGGCGACATCGTGGCGACGCGCGATCTGCTCGACAGCCTGCGTGGTGCCGGCGAGATGACCGGCGGCCCGCCACCCCTGAGCAAGCGCGACCGCTCGAACTTCCTGCAGCGACTCGACGAGATCGTTCAGGAGGTGCGGAGGCGGCAATCGTAAGGGCGACGTGACGGGCGTGGCTGATACCGTACTCGCATGAACCAGGGGGTACCGGGGCCCGACGCCGCACCGTCCGCGCCATGGCGAAAGCGCCTGCACGAGATCATCTTCGAGGCCGACACTCCGGATGGTAAAGCGTTCGACGTCGCGCTGCTGATCGCCATCCTGGTGTCCATGCTGGCGGTCAGCCTGGAGACGGTGGCGCCCATCGCCGCGCGCTACGGCCGCCTGCTGGTGGCGACGGAATAGACCATCACCATTCTGTTCACCATCGAGTACGTGTTGCGGCTGCTCGGTGTCGGCAGCCCGCTGCGCTACGCGCGCAGCTCCTTCGGCATCGTCGATCTGCTGGCGATCGTGCCGACGTATGTCAGCATCCTGCTGCCCGGCTCGCAGTCGTTCGTTGTGATCCGCTCGCTGCGGCTGCTGCGCGTGTTCCGCGTCTTCAAGCTGACGCACTTCCTGTCGGAGGCGGCCGATCTCAGACGCGCCGTGTGGCAGGCGCGCGGCAAGATCGTGGTGTTTCTCGCCACCGTGCTGATCGCGGTATCGATCATGGGGTCGGCGATGTACGTGGTGGAGAACCTCGACGGGCCGTCCGAGCAGTTCACCTCGATCCCGCAGGGCATGTACTGGGCGGTGGTCACCATGACCACGGTGGGTTACGGCGACGTCGTGCCCGAGACCGTGCTCGGCAAGATGCTGTCGGCGGTGCTCATCATCCTGGGTTACAGCCTCATCATCGTGCCCACCGGGTTCGTGTCGGCGGAGCTGGTCCCAGCCGCCCGCAGGATGGCGGAGTTCAGACGATCGGCCAGAGCTCGAAGCCGGCATGCGCGAAGTGCCGGTCGAAGCCGAACGCCCGCGGGATGTCATGGCGTCGCATCAGGGCGAACGACACGCAGTCGGTGAAGCTGACCTGCTGGTCGCTGAACTTGCGGAACAGCTCGAGCGCATCGAGCTCGACCTCGGCATCGGGGCGCAGGATTATGAGGGACTCGGAGGTCAGCAACGACTCGGCGCGGTCGGCGGCGAAGTCATGCCCCGCCCAGCGAGCCAGCAGGGTGAACGTCTCGTCGAGCACGAAGTTGCTGGTGTGGACGCGCCACGAGCTTTCGGGAGCTGCGCCCAGGCCTTCTGTGCGGCGGCGTGATGCTGGTCGCGCGCCAGGTAACGCGCCAGCAACGCGCCGGTATCGACGAAGATCACTCGCGCTCGCCGTACAGGTAGCCGTCGTGCTCGGCCGCTAGGTCGGCGGGCGCGGAACCTTCGAACACGGCGGCGTCGGCAAAGACCGGGTCCTCGTACTCATCCGGCGGCGCCTGTACCGTCGCCTCGAGCGCGCGCCGCAGCAGCTCGCCGAACGAGATGCCGCGCTCGCGCGCGACACGCATCGCGCGGGTCTTGAGGTCTGCCGGGAGCATCACGGTGGTTCGTTTCATGGCTCGAGGTCGAAGTTATGTATGCATAATAACATAACTATATCCCGGCGATGACTCCACGCGCTGACCTCGTCCGCGACGCTGACCGAGCGAGCTTCCGGTTCGCGCTCAGGACGAGTACTGCATCACCCGCTGCACCCACTCGCGCGTCTTGTCACGCCCCTCGCCGAGCTTGTAGTGGTCGATGAAGAGCTGCAGCATGGGGTTGTCGGGGCCGCCCATCTCGGCGGGCACGGTGGCGTACCAGACGTAGGGCGCCGCAGTGACGTCGACCAGGGTCATGTGGTCGCCCATCAGGTAGTCGTGGTCTTGCAG
>JASFRZ010000553.1:0-3176 GCA_050114655.1 Acidobacteriota bacterium | reverse complement strand
AGCCGTATACCAGCGCATCGTAATCGAGCCGCGCGTCGCCCATGTCGCGCTCGCCGACGATGGTGTGCTCGGTGGCGCGCGTGAAGGAACAGTGCAGCGTGGGCGCGATGACCGCGAACTGGTTGTCGCGCACCTCGGGGTCCTCGGCGTTGTGCCGCACGTGGTTGAACAGCGCCAGGTTGGGACCGATCGACACGTCGTACCACGACATGAACCAGAAGGCCGGCACGCCGAACGGCATGTCGTCGTGGTACAGGCCGCCCTCGTACCACGCCGGGTCGTTCGGCTTGCGCACGATCATCTTCTCGTAGATGCCGCGCGGGCCGTCGACGTAGCGCATGATGTCCTTCACCGGCAGGTGGCGCAGCGCCTGCGACCAGTCGACCGGCGGCATCTCGGGCGCCAGGTCGAAGAAGCGCGACACCCGGATGAGGTCCTCCTGCGACATGTCGGGCGGGAACTGCGGGCGCTGGATGTTCTGGTTGCCGTACAGCCAGGCGGTGAACAGCATTTGCTGGGCACCGCCACGGTACCAGTTGCCCTGCTCGTACCAGTCACCGATGCGGCCGACGCCGGCACCGAAGCCCTGCGGCACCAGCGCCGCGTGGGCGGGGTGGTCGAGCGCCGCCACCCCCATCTGCCATTCGGCCGTCGACGAGCAGCCCAGCGTGCCGACCTTGCCGTTCGACCAGCGCTGCCGCGCCATCCAGTCGAGCGCGTCCCAACCGTCGGTCGTCGGCGGCCCGAGGATGTCCCACTCCCCCTCCGAGTAGAACTTGCCGCGCTCGTTCTGCACCACGTAGGCGTAGCCGCGCCGCACCGCCTCGAGC
Organism: Acidobacteriota bacterium; assembly: GCA_050114655.1. Lineage (GTDB taxonomy): Bacteria > Acidobacteriota > UBA890 > UBA890 > UBA890 > JASFRZ01. The sequence goes on along the minus strand of JASFRZ010000553.1, from coordinate 2,346 downwards.
GCGGCGCGGTAGGTGCGGGTGTTGAGCTCACCGTCGCGCCAGGCGTTGAAGTTGTAGGGCGTGCGCGACCAGATGATCGGCACCGGCTCGTCGCTCCTGGGGCGATACACGTCGGTGGCCAGGCGCACGCCGTCGCGCATCGGCACCATGATCTTCTGGTCGATCACCGCGATCGCCTCGAGCTGATCGACGACATCCTGTTGCGCCAGCGCCGGTGGAACGAGGACCGCACCGACCGCGAAGGCAACGAGGAGGAAGCTCTTGATCACACGCATGGTTCACCCGACTTTCTCCGGAAACGGCCCGGCAGGAGCAAAGACACGCATTAATCCTATCCCCAGGTCCTATTTGGAAACAGGGGGAGAAGCCACACGCAGCAACTCCGGCGGTCAGGGTCGGCCGTCGCCTCCGTGGATCAGCGCGAGCCGTCGGCGCCCGCGGCAACGCGCTGTAGCGCCGCCTCCAGCGCCTCGATCCTGCGGGTCAGCTCGTCGATCGCGCGGTCGCGATCGGCGATCTCGGCATCGAGCTCCTTGATGGCACCGATCAGATAGCCGAAGAGGTTCGCCTCGTCGAGCACCGGTGTCTGGTCTTCGCCCGCATTCATCACCCACCAGGCGTCGCGGTCCTGCTCATGAACCACCAGGCCGTGGTTGAGCTTGTCGCCGCGCTGGCTGTCGCTCTCGAAGCGGTAGCTGAAGAGCGGAAGGTCGGCTACCCGTTGCAGGGCGCCGCGCGGCTCCCACGGTGACACATCGGACTTCTCCTCGTACCACGAGGTCTGTGTTCCCACGACGATGCCGTTGGTGTCGGCGGCGTTGGTGACGCCGATGCGGTTGTCGACGCGAACATTGCCGGAGCTGTCGACCCACAGGCTGTGCCGCGCTCCGGAGGTGTCCGCCACGACGACGGAGCTGGCCGCCGGAGTGCTGCCGTTGCTGTTGCGACGCAATTCGATGAACGGTCCGACGTCCGTGCCGTTGTCGACAGCGAGCGCACGCAGGACGTGCGCCCGATTGCCATCGACGAGGAACTCAACGGCCTGGCTGCCGTTGAAGCTGAACGTCGCGGCGGAGGCGGTCGGACTCGACGCCGTATTGACGTTGAGGCCGACACGGCCGTTGGCGCCGGCCTTGACGTCCAGCTGTGCGACGGCCGACAGCTGTCCCACCCCGACCCCGTCTTCGTCGATCACGAGCATGTTTGAACTGGATCCCGGGCGGATGCGAAACGGCAGCGTCGAACCGTTGGTCGCATCGCGAATGAAGAAGCTGGTCTCGTTGCCGGCCACGTCCCAGGTCTGCGGCGCCCAACCGGAACTGCCGTTCTGCTGCAGGCGCACGGCCGGCGTGTCGTTGTTGTCGACGTGGATCTCGAGCACCGGGTTGTTGGTGCCCACGCCGACGCGGCCGCCGCTGTCGACGTACAGAGCGCTGGTCGGAGCGCCTCCCTCGACCAGGAACACCCGGCGGTTGACCGGACAGCTCTCCAGCGTGCCGTTGTCGCCGCAGTCGACGATGGCGAAGTGGCTGCTGCCGCCGTTGGCCGACGAGTTGGCCTCGAGCTGCCAGTCGCGCCGCGGGTAGGAGGCCACCGTGCTGGTGTCGTGGAAGGTGATGCGCAGGTTGTTCTCCACCAGGCCGAGCGTGGTGAAGCTGAAGTGCACGTTGTTGACGCAGTCGAAGCCGATGCAGGCGCTGCCGTCGACCACCAGATCGTCGATGATGACGAAATCGAACGCCGGCGCCGCGCTCGCCGCGCTGAGCCCGGCGCCCAGCATCTCGCCGAGCGCCACCGGGGGCGCGTTTTCCGGATTCGCGACGCTCACCCCGGCGGCATCGACGGCAAAGCCGCCGGCCTGCACCTCGCGCCGCGCGCCGTCTTCGAGCAACGCATACAGGGAGTACGTATAACGCCCCGGCTGCAAGGCGCCGTCGCCGGAGCGCGGAATCGCCAGGTCCTCCACCTCGGCGGCCGACACCTCACGGTGCAGCACGACGCCGTCGGTGCCCGTGACCGTCAAGGTCCAGCGCTCCGCGGGCACCTTGGGGGCGAAGCGGATGGCAGAGGCTTCCACGCGCAGCTCGGCGAGCTCCTCGCCGGCCGGCGGGGCGGCGTGCGCCGCCGCCGGCGCCAGCAGCAACGCGACGGCGGCCAGCAGCAGCGCGGCGGCCGCGCGAGCGATACCGGTGCAATGCAGTGTGGTAGGTGCGAAGGCTCTCATTCCCGACTCCTTTGCGGTCCCCGGTTGGTGACGAGGGTCGGCCACCGTGGCGCCCGGCCGTCGGCGGGAGCGTAAGGCATGCGCGTCGTCTCGTGCCAGCGGCGCCCCACCCATGTCCACCA
>JASFRZ010000552.1:0-3180 GCA_050114655.1 Acidobacteriota bacterium | reverse complement strand
GGTGCCTTCCTCGACCTCCCGCGCGCCGCCGCGGCGCTGGAGGTCGAGGAAGGCACCGTCTGCGTGCTGATCCACTGCGGCTCGCGCGGCCTCGGCTACCAGGTGTGCGACGACTACCTCGCGGTCATGAACCGCGCAGTGGTCAAGTACGGCATCGAGCTGCCCGACCGGCAGCTCTGTTGCGCTCCGCTCGATTCCGAGGAGGGGCGTGCCTACCTCGCCGCCATGGCCTGTGCCGCCAACTACGCCTGGGCCAACCGTCAGACCATCACCGCGCTGGCACGCGACTGCTTCATGCGAACCTTCGACATCGGCCCGCGCGAGCTCGGCATGCGGCTGATCTACGACGTTTGCCACAACGTCGCCAAGTTCGAGGAGCACGAGGTCGACGGTGCCCGCAAGCGGGTGTGCGTGCACCGCAAGGGAGCGACGCGCGCCTTTCCTGCCGGCGACCAACGCATCCCGGAGAGTCTGCGGGCGATCGGCCAGCCGGTGCTCGTGCCGGGCGATATGGGGCGCTATTCGTATGTGTTGATCGGCGCCGAGGGTTCGCTGAAGCGCACCTTCGGCTCGACCTGCCATGGCGCCGGTCGGGTAATGAGCCGCGCGCAAGCCAAGCGCGAGAGCCGCGGTCGCGACCTGTTCGGCGAGATGCAGGAGCACGGCGTGGTGGTGCGTGCCGCGGGGGTGCGCACGGTGGCCGAGGAGATGCCGTACGCTTACAAGGACGTCGCGGATGTCGTCGACGTGATGGCGGGGGCCGGCGTGTCCGACAAGGTCTTCCGCTTAAAACCGGTGGGGGTCATCAAGGGGTAGCGAAGATGGTCGAAGTGAGCAGCAAGGTGAGACGGCCGATGTATGAGGAACTGCGCCCGGCGCAGCCGATCCACGCGCCGCGCGGCAGCGCGCGCAGCTGCGCCACGTGGGACGCCGAGGCGGCCAAGCGCATGATGATGAACAACCTCGACCCCGACGTGGCGGTCGACTGGGAGAACCTCGTCGTCTACGGCGGTAGCGGCAGGGCGGCGCGCAACTGGCGCTGTTACCGGCAGATCGTGGCGGCGCTCGAGTCGCTCGGCGCCGACGAGACGCTGTGTGTGCAGTCGGGCAAGCCGGTGTACGTGGCGCGCACCTGGGAGCACGCGCCGCGGGTGATCATCGCCAACTCCAACCTGGTACCGCACTGGGCGACGCAGGACGAGTTCGACCGGCTCGATGCTCTCGGCCTGATGATGTATGGGCAGATGACCGCGGGCTCGTGGATCTACATCGGCACGCAGGGGATTCTGCAGGGCACCTACGAGACGCTTGCATCGCTGGCGCGGCAGGAGTTCGGTGCCGACTCGCTCGCCGGCAAGTTCGTGCTTACCGCCGGCATGGGCGGCATGAGCGGTGCCCAGCCGCTCGCCGGCACGATGAACGAGGCCGCCATCCTGATCGTCGAGGTGCGTGCTGAGCGCATCGCCCGCAAGGTCAACGAAGGCTACTGCGACCGCATGAGCGAGGATCTCGACGAGGCGCTCGGCTGGATCGATGAGGCCAAGCAGACCGGCAAGGGACTCTCGGTCGGGCTGGTGGGCAACGCCGCCGACGTGTTCGCCGAGCTCGCGACCCGCGGCGTGACTCCCGACGTGGTCACCGACCAGACCTCGGCGCACGATCTGCTGGATTACGTGCCGCAGGGCGAGCTCGACGAGCTCGATGAGCTGCGCATCGCCGACCCGGAGCAGTACAAGAGGCGCAGCGTCGCCACGATCATGCGCCACACGCAGGCAGTCATCGACCTGCAGGCGCAGGGCGCGATCTGCTTCGACTACGGCAACAACCTGCGCGGTCAGGCCGAAGCCGGCGGCCTGACCGTGCGTGACGACGACGGCGAGTTCCTCTACCCGGGCTTTGTGCCCGCCTATATCCGGCCGCTGTTCTGCGACGGCAAGGGACCGTTCCGCTGGGCCTGCCTGTCGGGTGACGAGGGCGACCTGGCGGCGCTCGACGATGAGCTGCTGCGCGTCTTCCCGGACGACGCGGTGCTGCACCGCTGGGTGCGCCTGGCACGAGAGCGCGTCCCCCAGCTCGGCCTGCCGAGTCGTATCTGCTGGCTGGGGTACGGCGATCGCGCCCGCTTCGGTGCAGCGATGAACCGACTGATCGCCGACGGCAAGGTCTCCGCTCCGGTGGCGATCGGCCGCGATCACCTGGATTGCGGCTCGGTGGCCTCGCCCAACCGCGAGACCGAGGCGATGCGCGACGGCTCCGACGCGGTGGCCGACTGGCCGCTGCTGAACTTCGGCATGAACGCCATCTCCGGAGCCTCGTGGGTGTCGTTCCACCACGGCGGCGGTGTCGGTATGGGCTACTCGCTCCATGCCGGGATGGTGATCGTCGCCGACGGCACCGACGAGCGCGCCGAGCGCCTCGAGCGCGTGCTGACGGTGGATCCCGGTCTCGGCATCGCACGACACGCCGACGCCGGCTACGTGCAGGCGATCGACGCCGCACGGCGCCACGACGTCAAGCTGCCATCGCTCGGCGAGGACTGATGGACGACAACCTCGACGAGCGGACCGGCGGCAAGCCGCTTGCCACGCTGGTTGTCACCGGCATCCACGCTTGCCTGACCATGGCGGGTGACGGCGACGGCCCGGCCGCGGGCGCGGCGCAGGAGCAGGTCGCGCTGTTGCCGGACGCGGCGATCGCAGCGCGCGGTAAGGAGCTGGTGTACGTGGGGCCGGCGAACCGGCTGCCGTCGGCGGTGCGGGTGGCCAAGGACGCCGTACGGGTCGACGCCGGCGGCGGCGTGGTCTTGCCGGGGTTCGTCGACTGCCACACCCACCTGGTGTTCGCCGGCTGGCGTGCCGGGGAGTTCGGCCAGCGCATGGCGGGGGCGAGCTACCAGCAGATTCTCGCCGCCGGCGGTGGCATCCTGAGCACCGTCGCGGCGACACGGGCCGCCAGTGAGGAAGAGCTCGCCGCGCGCGCCGAACGCCGCCTGCAGCAGATGATCGCTTCGGGTACGACCACGGTGGAAGCGAAGAGTGGCTACGGGCTCACTCTGGCCGACGAGGCCAAGCTGCTGCGTGTCGCGCGGCGGCTCGACGGGATGGGCCCTTGGGACGTCATTCCGACGCTGCTCGGTGCGCATGCGCTGCCGCCGGAGTATGCCGACGACCGCGACGGCTA
>JASFRZ010000551.1:0-3181 GCA_050114655.1 Acidobacteriota bacterium | reverse complement strand
GACCTGGCGGCGCAGCGCGATGGTCTCGGCGATCGACAGGTTGAGCAGCTCCCACTTGCTGTACTCCAGCAGCGGCTTGGCCGCCGGCCCGACCGGCCCCTGCGAGATGCCGGCGGCGAGCGCCGCCTCCTGCAGCGCGATGGGGTAGAACTTCACCGCGCGCAGGTTCCACAACGACTCGTAGTTGGCCACCGTGCCGCCCGAGGTCAGGTGCCCCCAGGCGCACGGCTCGGCGTCCTCGTCGACGGCGAAGCCGAACATCGCGGCGAGCTGCTCGCCGACCTGCAGCTCCATCTCGGCGGTCACCGTGGCGGCTTCCTCGGTGACGTTGTTGGGGTTGTAGAGCGTGGTCACCAGCTTGGCGACCAGCCCCGGAAGGATCAGCTCCCCGCTCATGTGGCCGACATAGCGCGGGTGGAAGAACGGCACGGCGCGCTTGAGCTCGGCCGACAGCCGGTACAGCTCATCACGCGTGCGGTCGACGAACTCGTGATACTCCGGCGTGTGCCGCGCGCTCACCGACACCCGGCGGCCGTCCTCCGGATGGAAGTTGCGCCGCCAGAACAAATGATCCCGGACGAACTCCAGCAGCAGATCCTCGAACAGCTCCGCGTTCTCGGCCGAAGGGCCGAGAAAGTAGGGCGCCAGAAACGACAGATCGTCGGAAGACATCAGCGGGCCGCGGGCAGTCGGAACGAAGATCCTGGTGCTGGGGCGCGGCGCTGAGGACCTATCGCAGCCGCGCGGCTCGCAGCGTCGGCGCCGAGAGCGGCGGACGCGGTGCCGGCAGCGGCCGCGACGCCTCGCGCCGCAGCACCCAGCGCGATAATTGTGTCACGGCGCGGTCCAGACGTCGGCAGCATTGGCGATGAAATTCGAAATCTTCGCCGGCGGGATCGGGGATGTCGCTATCGGCAGCGGCAGGCCTGCGCGGGTCGGTGGGCAGGCTCCAGGTGTCGGGCTGAGGGTCGAAGCCGCCCAGCAGGCGGATGCGGCGCGTGATCGTCGGCTCGATCTCCAGCAGCTTGGCGGCCTGCCGCTGCGACATGGTGATCACCAGGTCGGATGTGCGCAGCATCTCGCGGGTCACCTTGTGCGAGCGGTGACGCGACAGGTCGACGCCGAGCTCGGCGGCCGCTACGCGCATCGCGGTAGTCACCGGCCGGCCGTCGACCGCGTCGGTACCGGCGGACAGCACCTGCCATTGCCCGCGGTCGAGCAGCTGCTCGAGCAGCCCGGCGGCGAAGGGGCTGCGGCACAGATTGCCGAAGCAGACCACCAGAAGGCGCTTGCGACCACGCCGCGGCGGTGGCTCGGACGCCGAGGAGGAGGGCGCGCTGCCGCCTTCCACACGGAAGACGACGCGCAGCCGCGGAGGCGAATTACGGTACCAGCGAATTAGTTCGCGCACATGCCCGACCCCTAACTCGCCCCTGCCAACGCAGCCTAGCAGCCCCCCTCCGCTGGTCAACACCCCCTTGGGGGATTTCTCCCCGGAGCCGGCGACGCCGTTTCGTGGGCGAATTTCCGCTCTGCGCAGCTGCCGGGGAGCTCATGGGTCGAGGAGCCTGACTGCGAGCGTGTGAAAAAAGCGCCCGTCCGTGCGTCTCACCCTTTAGCGGAGGGTGCCGCGAAGTTTCCCTTGCGGAACTCACGCTACATTAAATATAGTTGGCCTAGAGTCACTTGTTCGACAGCACGAACCGAACGGCTGGAAGACATGAGCAAGCACGAAGCCAGCGAGGCCCCGCGAGCCGCTACCGAGGCGGACATCGAGGCACTCGTTCCCCTGCCGCGGCTGGCGTACCAGATCCTGCTGGCGCTGGCCCGGGGCGAAGGCCACGGCTACGCCATCGCCAAAGAAGTGGAGCGCAACACCGACGGGCGCACCAAGCCGTCGACCGGCTCGCTGTACCTGTCGATGGAGAAGCTCCACGCCCAGGCGCTCATCGAGGAGACCGAACCCGACCTCGATGACGACAATCACGACGCCCGCCGCCGCTACTTCCGCATCACCATGCTGGGACGGCAGGTGGCGCGCGCCGAGACCGAGCGCATGCTGCGCCTGGTGAACCTGGCCCGCGAGCGCGATCTCCTCAGCGATGCCGTGGCTTTTGCGCGACCGGGGGAGGCCAAAGCACAGGGATAGGGCAAATGCACGACCCCGACAGGCAGTTCACCCCATTTGAACGCTTGCTGCGGAGGCTCTACGAGCTGTCGCTGAGTGCTCTACCGCAGGACATCCGCCGGCGCTGGGCCGCCGACATGCGCGTCATGTTCGGCGAGCGCCTGCGCGACGCGACCGATACGGGCGGTACCGCCGCCACCGTCTGGGTGGGCGGCCGCGAGCTGGGATCGATCGCGCTGGCGGCGATGCAATCGAGGTTTGGGCAGGCTACCGGGCGTGTTCATCGCGCGCATGATGCGCAGGACGGAAGCGATGTTTGGCGCACGGACCCGGTGCCTGCCCTTTTTATTGAACAGAGCGAGGACCGCCGGCCGCTGAAGCTGGCGACGGTGGGCGCGCTGGCCTGCCACTTCGCGCTCTTCCTGGTGGTGTTCCCCGGCACCGGCACGCCGGACGCGCTCATCACGCCGCGGAGCTACCTGGTGCCGACGCGGTACGTCCCGCCGCCGCCGCGCAACAACCTGCTGCCGCCGGACGCGCGCGTCGACGACGCGCCGCCGTGGCCCATCCCCGACCCGACGCCCTTCGACCCCGAGCCGATCTTCGTCGAGCGCGCCGCGGTCGAGTACGCCTTCACCGACAACCAGCCGGTGTCGGCGGACTTCCCGGTCGGGCTGCCGGTGGCGCCGCCGACGCCGCCGCAGGTGCGCCTGCGCGCCGGCGCCGACGTCGAGCTGCCGCAGTTGCTGCACCGCGTGCAGCCGGAATACCCCGAGCTCGCCGTGCGGGCCCGCAAGGAGTGCGTCGTGGTGCTCGAGGCGCTGATCGGCAAGACCGGCGAGGTGCTCGACATCAAGCTGCTGCGCGCCTGCGGCCTGGGGCTCGACGAGGCGGCGCTCGAGGCGGTCTACCAGTGGCGTTACACACCGACGCTGCTCAACGGGCGGCCGGTCGAGGTCATTGCCAACGTCACGGTGGTCTTCGAGCTCAAGTAATCCGAGCGGGGGAAAACGCCGTGGCGTGACGCCGGGGTGAGGCTCTGGGGGAGCTCAC
>JASFRZ010000550.1:0-3185 GCA_050114655.1 Acidobacteriota bacterium | reverse complement strand
GTGCCGGGATCTTCCTGGGTCTGCTCGGCGCGCTGGCGGCGTCACGTCTGCTCGCCACCCTGCTGTTCGGCGTTTCGCCGACCGATCCGCTCGCCTATGCCGTGGTGGGGTTGGTGCTCGGCGGCGCGGCGATGGCGGCGTGCCTGGCACCGGCGCGGCGTGCGGCGCGCATTGATCCGATCATCTCGCTGCGCGGGGATTGAGCCCGACACAGGCTCGAGCGAGCGCGCCAAAGCAAAAGGCGCCGGCACGGGATGCCGACGCCTCCGGGGGTTGCTGGGCGACGATCTAGGAGCCTTGGGGCGCCTGGGTGAACTGTCCATTTCGCACGATGATGTCCGGCTCGAACGGTTCGTTGATCCACGGAACCGGCGGGTTCGGTCCGCCGGCACCGTCGCTCCCCAAGCTGCTGAGGTCGTAGTCGTCGCCGTTGCTGTTGTAGACGAAGGGATTGCCCCAGGCGTCGTCCGTGACCAGCACCTGCAAGTACTCGCCGCCGACGAGGTCCGCGAGGGTCGGGGCGTAGTCCTGCTGATCGACGTTGTAGGTGCCGTTTGCCGTGGCGATGGTATGCATGTCGCCCATCGAACGACGCTGCTTCGAGCGGTCGATGGCATCCATCAACGCCGGGATCGCGATGGACGCGAGAATCCCGATGATCGCCACGACGATCAATAGCTCGATCAATGAGAAACCCTGCTCGGTCTGCTTGCGCATCTCAACCCCCGTTACAGACCAGTTCCCGCCGGAATGGCTCCCCATCCCGTTGCTTGCCTCCCCATAAGGAAACGACGTTTCTGCTATCTCTTACAACCCCAATCGGGCTCGTGGGAATTCAACCTTCTTTTACGTGATCAAGGCTGCTCACCAGTAGTCAAAAAACGCGCGTGCAATAGGGGGGCCCGCGGCGGCGGACTGCTTGTGCACCGGATTCCACGCGCCCTTCCGGCGCGCGCATGGCGTTGCCCGAACAGACGAGTTGCGGCTAGCGGCCGGCCTCCCGGCCGGTGATCACCGTCCCGATACCCTTGTCTCTCAACATGCGGTTGAACGCCGCCAGGTCGCCCTCGCGAATCCCGGCCATCTGCTGCATCAGCGTGCCCAGGCTCTCCTTGTACTGCTCCTGCACCGCGCGGTGCGCGGCGGTGGGGGCATAGTCGTGTCCCGAGATGTAGCCCGACAGGCTGGCGATCTTGGCGTACAGCTGGCGCGGGTAGCGCAGCGTGTCCTGGCCGCCGACCAGGCGCAGGTCGGTCAGCTGCATCTCGACAGCGATGATCTCGTCGTCGAGCGCGCCGATCTGCCGGTTGATCTCGCCGAAGTCATCGCGGCCGCGCAGGCGGTCGCGCAGCTCGTAGAGCTGCGCCCGCACCAGCTCGGCCTCGTTGATCAGCCCGGCGACGTCGTTCTGGTCGTCGCGCAGCTCGAGCATCATCTCGAACTGCGCCTCGGCGCCGGCCTCGGAGCCGCGTGAGTTGGGATCCATCAGCAGGGTGAGCGACTGCTCCTGCGGCGCCTCGTTGTTGACCGTCAAGCGCACCGTGTAGGTGCCGGGCGGGGCCTCGGGGGTCACCGGGCGGCCGTCGCCGGGACTGCGTGTGCCGCTGTCCGACAGCTCCACGTGGGGGTGATCGAGCGGCTTGGTGCGCATCACGGCGCGCTGGGAGGACTCGTAGCGCATGTTCCAGTACACCCGGTTGAGGCCGGGGCGTGCCGACGCGTTACCGATCGTTCCCACTACCTCGCCGGCGGCATCGAGGATCTCGATGCGCACGCGCGTGCGGCGGCCGCCGCCGCTAGCCTCCATCTCCTCGTCGAGAGCGCCGGTGCTGCCGGGCACGGTCATTTCCTGGACGCCCGCTGCCGCGGCCTCGCCCTCCGTCGCGCCCATGTCGGCACTGCCCGCCACCTCCTCGCTCAGCCAGTAGCTGATCGGCGCGCCGGGGTTGGGATTGTCGCCGGCCGCGGGGTCTTGTCCCGACATCGGCGAGCCGATCGAATGGAATCGATAGGTGTCACGCGGCGCGAACAGGTGCACGTCGGAGGCGCGGATCGCCGCCGTCATCTGCTGCAGCGGCGTGATGTCGTCCATGATCCAGAAGCCGCGCCCGTAGGTGCTGATCACCAGGTCGTTGAAGCGCGGCTGGATGGTGAGCCAGTGCACCGGCGCGTGCGGCAGGTTCGATTGCAGCGGCTCCCAGGTGGCGCCGTCGTCGAAGCTGACGTACACCCCGTCGGCGGTGCCGGCGTACAGCAGGCCGGCGGTGTGCGGGTCCTCGCGGATGACGTGCGTGTAGGAGAGCGGACCGGCGGGGATGGCACCCTCGCTCACCGCGGCGAGGTACTCGTAGCCCTCGCCCATCGTCGGCGCGCCGTGGTGCCCGTCGATGCGGCTCCAGCTCGCGCCGTAGTCGCTGGTCTTGTACAGGAACGGCTCGAAGATGCCGATCTGGTGGGTGTCGACGGCGACGTAGGCGGTCCCGGCGGCGTGCGCCGAGGGCTCGACGTTGGAGATGGTCGACAGCGGCGGCAGGTCGGGCATGTTGTCGGACACCCGCGTCCAGTTGGCGCCGCCGTCGCGCGTGACATGCAGCAGCCCGTCGTTGGTGCCCGCCCAGATGACGCCTTCCTGCAACGGCGACTCGGCGATGGCGAACAGCACCGCGGCGTAGGTCGGGCTGGTGTCGTCGAAGGTCAGCCCGCCGGTCTTGAGCACCAGCGAAGGGTCGCCGGTCGACAGATCGGGGCTGATCACCCGCCAGGTGACGCCGCCATCGGTGGTCTCGTGGACGAACTGGCTGCCGACGAACACCTTGTCGGGGTCGTGCGGCGAGACGTGGATCGGGAAGGTCCACTGAAAGCGGTAGCGCAGCTCGCCGGCGGCCCAGCCCTCGGGGTTGTCGGGCCACGGGCTGACGTTGCGTGCGATGCCCGAGGGGACGTCGTAGACGTCGAGGATGCCGTCGTAGCAGCCCGACCAGACCGTGTCGTTCCCGGCCGGCATGGCGAAGCCCGACTCGCAGCCGCCCACCGAGTGCCATTCGCCGATGGGGATCGAGCCCCCGGTGCGGCTGTTGGACGGGCCGTACATGCTCGAGCCGTCCTGCCGGTTGCCCATCACGTTGTAGGGAATGTTGTCGTCGACGAAGACGTGGTACATCTGCGCGATCGGCATACGTGGCCGC
>JASFRZ010000549.1:0-3190 GCA_050114655.1 Acidobacteriota bacterium | reverse complement strand
CCGGTAGTACAGATCGGCACGGAACCGACCGGCTGCGACCTCGGCAGCGAGATCGCGGTTGGTCGCCGCGATCACGCGCACATTGATGCGGCGCATGCGGCCCTCGTCGCCGAGCTGCTGGATCTCTCCGTATTCCAGCACGCGCAACAGCGCCGCCTGCAGACTCGGCCCCATCTCGCCGATCTCGTCGAGAAACAGCGTGGCACCGTCGGCCATCTCGAAGCGACCGCGCTGATCACGCACCGCACCGGTGAAGGCACCGCGGCGATGGCCGAACAGCTCGCTCGCAATGAGCTCATCGGGCACTGCAGCACAGTTGATGGTGCACAGCGACTCGTTGCCCCGCGGACTCAGGCAGTGCAGCATCTGCGCGACGAGCTCCTTGCCGACGCCCGTCTCGCCATGAATGAACACGGGCTCATCGAAGGCGGCGTAGCGGCGCGCGAGCATCTCGACGCCACGGATCTCGGTGCTGCAGCCGACGATGATCTGTTCCGCCGCGGTCTCGCGCAGTCGCCGTCGCGCCTCCCAGGTGGCGAGGAACTCGGCGACGGCTTCGATGCGCTCGTGCGCCCGGACATCGACCGGCCCGGAGGTCTCCAGCCCGACGGTGCCGCACACATCGCCCGCCAGATCGACGGGAATCTCGACGCTGTACGGTTGTCGCGGCTCTTCGGTATTGCCGGTGACTTCGACGGAACCCGAGTGAAGCTTGGCCCACGCACGGCGCGCTGCCGGCGCCGACAAACACGCGCTCGCCGCCGCATTCAAGGCGGCGTCGCGGTCGTCTTCCTGCGGTGGGCGGCACAGAAAGTCCAACAGTCCGGACTTGGCCAGACCCCTGGCCTCGACCATGGCTCACCTCCCCCTTGCTCTTGCCTCCCGCCGTGAGGGGCCGCATGCACCCCTACCCCTTGTTAACGAGGGGGCGCCTCCCCTTTCCGACGAGTATCAGCCGATGACCAGGATTTGGCTGCGGTGGTCATGACTGATGTGCACAAGACATTGCAACAAAATTCTGTGCATTACCAGCCCCCTGCCGCCTAAAGATCTACAATCGAAACCTGCAAAATCCCGTGGCTGCCTTCTGCGTGGGTACTTCCCGCCGTCTGTGACTGGAGAGATCAATGCGCACAAGCCCCCCGCTAGCGGGCCTCCTGCTCGTCGCAACGTCCGTGTTTCTCGTTCCCGCGCCCGCGCATGCCGGCCCGGAGGCCACCTTCGTGCTCGGCGCGATGATCGGTGACTCGTTCTCGGACGTCCTGCAGGTGCGGCCTTCGACGCTCACCGAGGGCTTCGACAACGCCCCCATCTTCGGTGGGCGCCTGGGCTGGAGCGCGTTTCCGTTCGCCCTCGAAGGCAGCCTGCTGTACAGCCCCAGCGGCATCAACATCGGCAACATCGGCAGCATCGACGCCAATCTGGTGTACGCGGAGGCGGAGATCCAGATCCTGATCTTGCCGGGGCCGGTAGCGCCGTTCATCGGCGGCGGCATCGGCATCCATTCGATGCAGCTGAAGGTCTCTTCGGTGCCTCGCGAGACCATGGTGGGGTATGTGTTCGGGGGCGGACTGAAGGTTGCCGTCGGCACGCTCGGCCTGCGCGTCGATCTCAAGGACCACATCACGCCGCTGGACGTCACCCAGCTGAGTCCGCAGTTCCTGCAAGTGGTCGGCATCGCGGAAAACACCAGCGCCCACAACGTCGAGTTGTCCGGCGGCCTGACCATCAGATTCTGAGGAGTGCGCTCCCGGGCTACCCACGGAGGTGGCGGCGAAAGAAGCGAACGATGAGCCAGGCATCGATGAGGTAGAAGGGGGGGCGGCCGAGGGTGTAATGGCCGCACGGCAGGACGACGCGGCGGAAGGCGACGTTCGCGTCGCTCAGCGCGTCGACCAGAGCCTGCGAGTGGCGCGGCAAGAAGATCGGATCGTAGGCCCCCGATATCATCAGCATCGGCGGCTGTCGGCCGGCGAGTCGCGGCGCGAAATGCACCGGAGAAATGGGCGCCCAGCAGCTCCGCAGCGTCTCCAGGTCGACGTGGCCGTCGAGGCTGTCGCGCACGTGACGCGTGGCAAGCCCTTCCCAGACCACATCGGCGAAGTATCCGGCAACGTGATTGAATGCGGCGGCCTTGACTTCCTCTTCGTGGCACAGGGCGAGAAAGCCGACGCAGGACCCCAGGCTGGTACCGAACAGCCCGACGTGCCGGTAGCCGCGACGCCGCAGCCAGGCCACCGCCAACCGCACCTCGAGCACCGCGCGGCGCACCGACTGCAAGGTGAGGCCGAGCACCGGGCTGACCATCGCGTCGGCCCGCTTCATGTGTCCTGGACGCCGTTGCTCGTGGTACGGCATCGTCACCCGCAGCGCGCTGAAACCGAAGCGGTTGAGGATGCCGCACGCCGCCACCATCGACGTTTCATCGGCGTTCCACTGCGGGATCACCACGATCGCGCGACCCTCGGCCTGCGGCGCCGGGAAGTAGCGCGCGGCGGCACGTTCGACCTCGGGGTCGGCGGACGGCAGCGGGGAGTCGAAGGACAGCGACTCGCCTTCGAGGCGCGCCGTGTCGAGACCGTCGCCAACGCGGTAAAAATCGTCGCTGTTCGCCGCCAGATCTGCCGCCAAGGCCTGCAGGTCAGCGGCTCCCTCACCGGTCACACCGAGCTCGTGCAGCCCCCAATCGAAGGGCTGCGGCCGGCGGTCGTCGGCGTCGGCAGCGAATATGGCCTCTTCCCAGCGATGGAATAGCGGGCGCAACATCACGGGATGCTAACAGCCTGTTAATCATGGCGAGGATTGCTGGCAATCGTCCGTCTCTCTGGTTACGCTGCTCACGGGGTCAGCAGGTCCGGCAAGACGAGGAGAGAACGCCATTCCCAGGTCCCGCAAGCCGCACCGACGGACAAAGATCGTCTGCACTCTGGGCCCCGCCACCGACACCTTCGAGCGCATCCGGGCGTTGTTCGAGGCGGGCATGGATGTGGCCCGCCTCAACTTCTCCCACCAGACCATCGACTGGCACCGCGAACGCGTCGCCATGCTGCGCCGGGTGGCCGAGGAGGCGGGACACCCGATCGGCATCCTGCAGGACCTGCCGGGTCCCAAGATCCGCGTCGGCAACTTCCCCGACGGCCCGGTACTGCTCCAGCCTGGGCAGGAGTTCCATCTCACCGTCGACGATGCT
>JASFRZ010000548.1:0-3195 GCA_050114655.1 Acidobacteriota bacterium | reverse complement strand
GCAGCGGTCGCCTGTGGGTAAGGCGCGAGGGGCCCAGCGAGCCCGATCCGGACTGTCGCGAAGCCGAGGGCGGCGCCGGCATGGCGATCATGATCGGCGGCGCCGGCGACACCACGGTGCGCATGGATCCGGGTGTGGATCCCGAGACGGACCTCGACTGCTGGCGCAACACCTACACCTTCGACGTCTTCGACATCGCCACCGGCGAGTTCCTCGGCAGCGTGCCGGCACCCGAGCCGGGCTTCACCCAGATCCGCTTCGCCGACGGCGACACCGTGCTCGCCTCGGTGACCGACGAGCTCGGCACCGTGCGGCTGAAGAAGTACCGCCTGCTGATCGACTGATCCGCGGCCTCGGGCAAGGTAGAGTCCCCATCGTTCCGCGTGCACCCGGCTGCTAGTACACTTGCGAGCTGGTTGCTCCCATGGCGGCAGAGGCCACCGGCACGCGGCAGGTGGTGGGGAGGTGGATCGTGACCCATGGTCACGAGGCTCTCGATGCGCGTCGCATCGACGTCATCGTCCTGATTTCGTTTGTCATCATCGTTGCGGTGATGACCTATCCGCAGGTGCTGCACCTGGCGGACGGCACCCGCGACTGGGGTGATCCTCTGCTCAATAGCTGGATCATGTGGTGGGAGGTGCATGCCGTCAGCAGCGGCAACCTGGCGGGTTTCTTCGACGCCAACATCTTCTTCCCGTACCACGACACGCTGGCGTTCTCCGAGTACTTGCTGCCGCAGACGCTGGTCGCTGCGCCGTTGCTGCTGCTGTTCGACAACCCGGTGATCGCCTACAACGTGGTCCTGCTGCTGTCGTTTCTCGCCACCGCATTCTGCATGTACCTGCTCGGCAAGTACCTGACCGGCGATCCGTTCGCCGGCTTCGTGGCCGGCCTGGCGATGGCTTTCTCGCCCTTCATGTTCAGCCATCTGAGCCACGTGCAGATCATCGGGGCCGCCGGCATCCCGCTGGCGTTCCTGTTCCTGCAGCGCTACTTCGACGACGGCGCGCTGCCGCTGCGCATGCTGCTGTGCTTTTCGGCCGCCTACATCGGCCAGGCACTCGCCAACGCGTACTACGCCGTCTACCTCACCTATGCCGCCGCCGCCTACATCGGTTACCGCGCGCTGCACGATCGGCTGCTGGGGAAGGGGCGCCTGTACCGTCACCTCGCGCTGCACGCCGGGTTGTCAGTCGCGCTGTTGGCGCCGTTCTTCAGTCGCTACTTCCTGGTGACGCGCGAGCTCGGCTTCGTACGCGACATGGGATCGGTGGCGTACTGGTACAGCTTTCTCGCCGCGCCGCCGATCAACCGCATGTACGGAACGCTGACCGACGCCTACCACAACAGCGAGGCGGCGCTCTTGCCGGGCCTGACGGTGATCACGCTGGCAGCGGTCGGTGTGCTTTCGTCGCGCGCCGCCTCGATCGGCGGCAATCCGTCTGCGCGCGCGACCGGCAACGTCGATATGCCGCCGCGCCCCGCCTCGTGGACGTATCGGACGTTCGGCGTCGTGCTCGCGGTCGAATGGCTGGTGATCGTCGCGATCAGCATCACCGGCGGCTTCGCACTCGACATTGCCGGCGTCGAATTGCGCGTGTACGGCTTCAAGAACCCCTTCACGGCGATCATCGTGGCGGGATTACTGCGCGCCGGCCTGCGTCATTGGTACCCAGCGCTGCGACGGACACACTGGCTCGCAGAGCCGCAACGGTTCTACAGCTGGATGCTGCTGATCAGCGCGATCCTGACGCTCGGCCCGACCAGTCCCTACCGCCTGCTGTACACCTACGTACCGGGATTCAGCAGCATCCGTGCGACGCCGCGCATCCACGTGCTGACGGTATTCTGCCTGGCGGTGTTCGTCGCCTACGGCACCCGCGCGGTCGCCCGTCGTCTGACGCTGCGACGCCTGTCGTGGGCCGCAGCCGCGCTGCCCGTGCTCGTGCTGGCGGAGTTCTTCTCCTCCCCGCTGCCGATGCACGAGGTGAAATGGGGCGACGAGATCCCCCCCGTGTACCAGTGGCTGGCGCGGCAGCAGGGCGACGACGCGGTGCTCGAGCTGCCGCTCGATCATCGTGCCGAGTTCACCCGCATGCTGTACTCCACCATCCACGGCAAGCCGCTGGTCAACGGCGCCAGCGGCTACCCGGCGCCGGTGTACGAGGAGCTGGCGATCCGCGCCGACGATTTTCCCTCGACCGAGCTGATCGACGACGCCCGCAGCCTCGGCGTGCGCTGGATCGTCGTGCACCGCGACGAGTACGGCGCCGGCTTGGGCGACATCGACGCTCTGCTCGGCGACTACGCCGATGTACTGCGGCCGGTCGCCGAAGTCGGATCGGCGCTGGTGCTCGAGACACCCGCCGAGTCATGGCGGACGCGGGATGACTTCCCCGCGCCGCCGGACCGCGAGCCGCGCGGACCGATGCTGCCGCGGGCCGGCTGGACGGTCCACGCCTCGGTCAACGACTTCATGGCGCCGCTGGCAATCGACGGTGATCTCACCACCCGCTGGCACAGCGAGACACAGCGGCGCGGCGACACGTTCACCGTTGATCTGGGCACGGTGGCGCCGATCGGCGGCATCGTGCTGCGGCTCGGCCGCTACCCGCACGATTACCCGCGCGGCTGGCGTGTCGAGGGGTCGATCGACGGCGAGGAGTGGTGGCGGGTCGGACGGGATCTGCGCGTGCGCCTGCCGATCACCAGCTTCCTGCACCCGCGCGGGCTGACCGTCGAGATGCCGCTGCACGACGTCCGTGCCCGCTACCTGCGGCTGGTGCAAGTCAGGCGCGATCGGACCTACTCGTGGAGCATCCACGAGCTCGAGCTGCTCGACGGTGCGACCGGGTCCGACGCCGGGCGCTGACCTCCGGGCCCCGGGTTGTCGAGACATACCGTGCGCTTACCGCCTCAGTCGCGCGACAGCACGATCAGCGCGTCGGTGCGTGCCGCGCGCAGGGCGGGCAGCCAGCCGGCCGCTGCCGCCACGGCGAGCATCACCAGCGCCGCGCCGACCAGCGTCAGCAGGTCCGTCGGCTCGATCCCGTAGACCATCGAGTCGACCACCGGGCTGACCAGGCGCGCCGCCGCGATGCCGACCGCCAGACCGATCAGCGCGACCACCAGCACCGACCGCAATACCAGCCAGAGGATCTGTGCCGGCTGCGCGCCGAGCGCCAGGCGCAC
>JASFRZ010000547.1:0-3210 GCA_050114655.1 Acidobacteriota bacterium | reverse complement strand
CGTCACTCGTCCGCCTACAAGGCGCTGCGCGGCCTGCGCGTGGTGCAGGACATGCTGCAGGCGGGCTGGACGACGCTGCGCATCGCCGGCGACGCCGACGTGTTCTACGCGCCGATGGACATCCGTGCCGCCATCGACGAGGGCATGTTCGTCGGCCCGCGCATCGTCGGGGCTGCCCACTACCTGTCGATCACCGGCGGCGGCGGCGACATCAACTACCTCGCCCCCGAGCTCTCCGTGGTGGCCGACGGCCTGGTGGTCGACGGCGTCGACGAGATCCGCAATGCGGTGCGCGAGGAGATCAAGTTCGGCAGCGATTGGATCAAGGTGCTGGTCACCGGCGCCTTCATGTCGGCCAACGACAGCCCGCTGGTGGTGCAGTTCAGCCCGGAGGAGATGGCGGCGCTGGCGACCGAGGCGAACCGGCTGGGCGTCCCGGTGATGGCCCACGCCCATGCCACCGACGGCATCAAGCTGGCGATCATTTCCGGCGTTCGCTCGATCGAGCACGGCACCATGATGGACGACGAGGGCATCGCCATGATGCTGGAGAACGGCGTGTACTGGATCCCGACGCTCGCCATCGGCGATTACCTGCAGGGACAGGCAGACAGCGAGGCGCTCGCCAAGGCGGTCGAGCTCGGGCGCATCTACGACGATCCGCAACGCGCCGCCGTGCGACGCGCCATCGAAGCCGGCGTGATGATCGGCGTCGGCAGCGATTACGTCGGCGGGCCGGTCGTCGAAGGCATGCGTGAGTACGAGGCGCTGGTCGAGCTCGGCATGACGCCGATGCAGGCCATCCAGGCCGGCACCCGCGTCAACGCCGAGATGCTCGAGATGGACGACCGTATCGGCACCCTCGAGCCCGGCAAGCTCGCCGATCTCATCGCCGTACCCGGCGATCCGCTGTCGGATATCGGCACGCTGCGCCACGTCGAGTTCGTCATGATCGGCGGGCAGGTGGTGCGCTTGGATTAACTTGGGCGCCAGGCGACCGGCAGGTGCGCCAAGCCCCGACCGAACCGTCGCAGAGCCTCGTGCTTCGAGAGTGTTCAGGCGTCGCGCGGCAAGAGCCGAAAGCTCTGCTCCTGCGGGCCGCGCAGCGCGCGGAAGTGACGCTCATCCAGCGTGAGGATGTCGCGTGTTCCCAGCGCGTGGGCGAGCACCACGATCGACGCGTCTGCCAGGCCGATGCCGAGGTCGACGTATTGCGCCATGACGCGGCGCGCCTGGCCCACGTTGCCCGCGGAGAACTCGGCCAGCCGGTAGGCGCCGCGGGCCACCTCGTCGAGCAACGCCAGGGCAGCTTCGGGGCCGGCGAGCTTGCTTACCAGGTAGTCGAGCTCGGCAAGGACGAAGGGGGAGATGACGAAAGGCCCTTCGGCATCGCGGAGCGTTCGCGCCGCGGCCGCGTGCGCCCGTTGATCGGACACCAGGGCGGCGAGCAAGCCACTGGTATCGACGAGAATCACGCCGCGCGCTCGCAGGTCATTCTTTGCCGAAACCGTCGAGTAGCTCGTCGACCCGCTCGGCGATTGTCGGGTCACCGAAGCCCTCCGGCCACAGCGGAACCCGGGGTCGGGGCGGGGTAACTGCGGCGACCTTTTCCTGCACTGCGGAGCGGATCAGCTCCGCTTCGCTGCACCCCTCGGCCGCTGCCGCCCGCCTAGAGTGCGACGGCCACCACGGAGAGAATTCTGAGAAGGCGCCTTGTCACACGGGGTCTCCGAGGACCTCAGCGCTCGGTGATCGGTGGCAGGTTGAGCCGCTCGAGCAGCGCCTGAAAGCGTGGCTCGCCGAAAAGAGGCGCGAAGATCGCGGTGCGGACCTCGAAGATGCCCGAAGAGTGACGGTCCGCAGCGACCTCGAGCCAATCGAGCGCCTCGTTGTTGTCCCCAAGGGCCATGTAAACGGCTGCCAGGCTGGTGAGCCTCACCGTGACGTCGGACGAGGTCCGTGCCCGGAGCGCGGCGGCGTCGGCGACGGCTCTGGCCTCATCGGCCTGCCCCATGGCCGCCAGCACAATGGCCGCTTCCACCTCCCCGTTCGGTGGCGGAAGCGAACGGAATTGCTCCAGTGCTGTTTGGTATTCGCCGCGGCTGAAGTGGACGAGTGCCTCGAAATATTTTCCCCAGATGAAGTCGGGAAAGTCCTCCACCAGCCGCTGGGTGATCTCGAGGCTGCCGTCGGGGTCGCCGCTCTCCAGGGTCAGGGAGGCGAGCAGGAGTCGTGGCAAGGGCGCCATCCGATCGAGCTGGATGGCGCGTTGCGCCCACTCGATGCCCTCCGCGTCGCGTCCCACATTGCCGAGCACGCCGGCGTACCAGGCGTAGGCCGCTGCGTACTCCGGGTCGAGCTCCATCGCCCGCTGCAATGACGCGAGGGCGGCGGAGTATTCCCACAGCCACTGTTGCTGCACCAGACCCATCGAGGCGTGCGCCTCGGCGAGCTCGTCGTCGAGCTCGAGCGCGGTCGTTGCCGCCTGCAGCGCCTCGGGGTAGGCCTCGTCGGCTCGTGCGTAGCCCCAGTAGGCCTGGACGGTGCGCGTGTCGGCCAGCCCGGTCCAGGCACGCGCATAGGTGGGGTCGATATCGATGGCCCGCCGGAACGCTTGGGCGGCAAGCTCCAATCCCTCCGCCGAGCGATTGTTCATGTGCAGCCGGCCGCGGAAGTACTCCTGTTGCGCCGCCTCGCTCTCGGTGTCGCGCGCCGCCATCCGGGCGCTCTGCGCGGTGGAGAGCTCGAGTCCGAGCCTCGCCGTGACGTCGCGCGCAATCTGCTCCTGCAGTGCCAGCAGCTCGTTGCTCGACGACTCGTACTGCCAGCCCCCCAGGCTGCGGTCATCGAGCAGGTCGACCAGCTCCAGGCTGATGTTCACGTCGTTGCCCCGTTGCTCCAAGCGGCCGATCAGAACGGCGCGTACGTCGAGCTGCGCGCGCACGGCGTCCAGGTCCGGCGGCTGCTCGGTAAAACGGAACGCGGACGTCGACGGGGTCACCCGCAGGGAATCGAGGTCCGCCAGCTTGAAGATGAGGGCCTCGGCGATGCCGTAGCTGAGATGCTGGGTCGCGGGGTCGGCGTTGGCGAGCGGCAGCACCGCGATCGAGTCGATCGGTGTCGTCGAAGCCGGGGTCCCTGAGCTTGCCAGCCACCAGCCCGCGGCGACCAGCACCACCACCGCCACCGGGGCCAAGGCCAGCTTGCCGC
>JASFRZ010000546.1:0-3213 GCA_050114655.1 Acidobacteriota bacterium | reverse complement strand
GGCGCCAGTTGCGCGGGTCCTCGGTGGCGCGCTCCGCCTGCAGCAGGCCGGCGCGCAGCAGCGCCATCCACAGGCCGCGCCGCACGTCGCCCCAGGTGGTCGACAGCTCGCGGCGCTCGAGCCACAGGTACACGACGACGATCAGTACCGCGGCGAGCACCGTGGCCAGCGGGTTGATCAGGAACATCACTACCAGACAGCCGAGCGCACCGAGCAGCGAGACCGACCAGTGCACCTGGAACGAAGGGCGGAACGACGGGCTGTCGAGGAAGCGCTCGATGCCGGCGACCAGGTTGAGCACCATGTAGGTGGTCAGGAAGAACATCGTCAGCACCGGCGCGATGACGTCGAGGTCGGCCAGCGCTACCGCGCCGAGCGCGACGGCCATCGTCACCCAGGTCCCGATGCGCGGTTCGTCGTCGGGACCCGAGCCGCGGCCCAGCAGCGCCAGACGACGCGGTAGCACGCCGTCGCGCGCCAGCGCCTGCAGCACCCGCGGTGCGCCCAGAACGCTGCCGACGGCGCTCGACAGGGTCGCACCCCACAAGCCCAGCAGGATCGCCGGGCTCCATAGCGCCATGCGCTGCATGATCAGACGGTCGGCTACAAGCTCGTCGGCGCCGGCGCGGGAGGCGAGCAGCAGCGGCAGGATCATGTACACGGCGTAGCCGACGATCACCGCGGCCAGCGTGCCGCGCGGAATGGCGCGCGCCGGTTCCCGTAGGTCGCCCGACATGTTGACGCCGGCCATGATCCCGGTGACCGCGGGGAAGAAGACCGCGAACACCACCCAGAAGCCCGGCGATCCGGGCGCCCCCGACCACACCGCCGGAGCTGCTTCCTCGACCGGCCCACCGAGCGCGAACGAAATCAGCGACAGGACGATGGCGGCCATCACGATGTACTGCGCGCGAATCGCGGCGCGCGCCGATTTGAGCGCCAGGCCGCCGACCGCCAGCGTGGTCAGCAAGGCGACCCAGCGTTGATACGGCGTGACGGCGGGAAAGGCGAGCGCCAGGCTCTCGGCAAAACCGCTGGTGTACAGCGCCACCGACAGCGCCTGGGCGAAGTACAGCGGTAAACCCACCGCGCCGCCGGTCTCGATGCCCAGCGCCCGGCTGATCATGTAGTAAGCGCCGCCCACGCGGACCACGCGATCGGTGGCGATCTCGGCGATCGATAGCGCGGTGAGGAAGGTGATGCTGCTGGCCAGCGTCACGATGACCAGCGTCGACACCAGCCCGACGCTACCGACCACCCAGCCGAAGCGCAGGTACATGATGACGCCGAGGATGGTCAGGATCGACGGCGTGAAGACCCCCTCGAACGTACTGAGCCCTGCGCCGCGCTCGCTCACGCCGGGTTCCGCGTTGCTGGCCATGTCAGGTCCCGCCCATCGGTCGGACACACTTCTCAGCCACCATACGTGGTCGGCGCACCGGCGTCGATAATGTTTCGGCCTGCGAGAAAACGCGATCGGCTAAGATGAGGGACTGGTGCGCTCGCGCCCGTCGGGATTCGAAACACATTCCCCGGGGAGGATCCGATGGACCGTCCACATCAAGCCGGCCGCTGCGGCCGCGCGCTGTCGCTCGCCGCGCTGGCAGCGGTGCTCATCGCCGCGGCGCCGCTCGCCGGGCAGCAGGCGGAGCTGCGCATCCTCGTCGCCGGCGGGGAGGGTCGGGACTACTGGCCCAACTGGCGCGGCCCGTCCGGACAGGGGCTGGTCGAAGGCGCGGGCTATCCCGATACCTGGTCGGATACCGACAACGTGCTGTGGAAGACGCCGGTACCCGGCCGGGGAAATTCGTCGCCGATCGTATGGGGCGATCAGATCTTCCTGACCGCAGCCTACGACTCTACCCGCATGGTGGTGCTGAGCTTCGACCGTGACCGCGGCGAGAAGCGCTGGGAGACGGAGGTGCCGTTCGTCAGCCGCGAGCATATCCACGAGAAGAACAGCTACGCCTCTGCCACCCCGGTGACCGACGGCGAGCTGCTCTTCGCGTCGTTCGGCCAGCAGGGACTGGTAGCGCTCGACCTCGACGGCAACCTGGTGTGGCACAGCCAGATCGAGGATCTCGACAACTATCACGGCTCAGCCGGCTCGCCGGTCTTGTACGAGGACACGGTGATCATTTACCAGGACCACCAGGGCCGCTCGTTCGTCGCCGCGCTCGACAAGCGCAGCGGGGAGGTGGTGTGGCGACGCGACCGGCAGACGCGCACCGGCTGGGGTACGCCGATCATCATTGACACCGGAGAGCGCCACGAGTTGATCGTCTCGAGCCAGGGCACCGTGCAGGCGTACGACCCCGCCACCGGGGAGGAGTACTGGACCGTGTCGGGCAACATGTTCGAGGTCATACCGACCCCGGTGGTAGGCCACGGGCTGGTGTTTGCCGCTTCGGGCCGGGCCGGGCCGACGCTCGCCATTCGCCCCGGCGGCAGCGGCGACGTCACCGAGTCGCACGTGGTGTGGCGGACGCCCAAGGGATCGCCGTTCGTGCCCTCGCCGATCGTCGTCGGCGAGTACCTGTTGATGGTCAACGACATGGCGAGCATCATCACCTGCTACGAGGCGGCGACCGGCGAGCTGGTGTACCAGGGGCGCCTGGGGCGGGCGAGTCGCGAGGGTTTCTCGGCGTCACCGGTGGCGGTCGACGGCAAGGTATTCTTCACCAACGATGAAGGGCAGACCTTCGTGGTGGAGGCCGGGGCTGAGTTCAATTTGCTGCACGTCAACGAGCTGCACGCCCGTACGCTGGCGTCGCCTGCGCTGGTTGACGGCATCTGGTACTTCCGCACCGATCGCGAGCTGATCGCCATCGGCAATTGACCATCTGGGACGACAGGATGATTCCCGTACGTCTGCTTGCTCGGGAAACTGCACACCGCCGGTACCGCCGCGTTCTGGGTGTCGTGCTGTCGGTCATCGCCTTCATCGTCCCCGCGGGCGTGATGGCCGAGCCGGAGGGGACGGCTCGTGGCTTCGCCTTCACTGCCGCTCCATCGAAGCGTGTCTTCGCGGCGCAGCCAGGCACAGCGGGCTTCGCGCTCTCACTTCCCGACCCGGTGATTCCTGCACCGGCCGCCGCGCCGCAGCGAACGCAGAGCGGCAGCACGGCCGTCGACCTGCGCGCGCTGCGTGAAGCCAAGCGGGGCGGGCTCGAGGCACCCCAGCGCGCCGGCGTCGAAGCCGGCCTGGCCTGG
>JASFRZ010000545.1:0-3215 GCA_050114655.1 Acidobacteriota bacterium | reverse complement strand
TACCTCGCCGCCGGCGGCTTCCTGTTCATCGACGACTTCTGGGGCACCTACGAGTGGGAGAACTGGGAGTGGGAGATCCACAAGGTGCTGCCCGGCTCCGAGATCGTCGAGTTGCCGCTCGATCACCCGCTGTTCTCCACCTTCTATCAGATCGACGAGATCCTGCAGGTCCCCAACGTCGGCAACGCGCGCTACGGCATCACCTATGAAAAGGACGGCTATGTACCGCACGTGCGTGCCATCTTCGGCGATGACGGCCGCCTGCTGGTGCTGATCAACTGGAACACAGACCTGGGCGACGCCTGGGAGTGGGCCGAGGATCCGTTCTACCCGCTGATGTACTCGAACTATGCCTACCAGATGGCGGTCAACGCCATCGTCTACGCCATGAGCCACTGAACCGTGTTCGAGCTCCTGTTCAAGTACAGCTCCTACGTCTTCGACCAGGGCAACTTCGTGTTCGCCGCCGGATGGCCGGCGCGCATCGCCGCGCTGCTGCTGGCCGCCGTCGCCATCCCGGTGGTGCTGGGCTATTTCGGCGTGCGCGGCAAGTCCGGCAAGGTAGACCGCGGCATTCTGGTCGCGCTCCGACTCGGCATCCTGGCAGTGATGGTGGTGCTGCTGCTACAGCCGTCGCTGGTGGTCGAGACCGCCGTGCCGCAGGAGAACTTCGTCGGCGTGGTGATCGACGATTCGCGCAGCATGCGCATCACCGACTTCGGCGGCGAGGGCATGTCGCCTCGCAGCGACTTCATCGCCGAGACCTTCGGCGATCCCGACAGCGACCTGATGCAGGCCCTCTCGGAGCGCTTCAAGCTGCGCTTCTTCCGCTTCTCCGATTTCGCTGAGCGCACCGAGAGCCTCGATACCCTCGCGTATGCGGGCGAGCAGACACGAATCGGTCCGGCGCTCGACTTCGCCCACCAGGAGCTCGCCGCGGTGCCGCTGTCGGGCCTGGTGCTGGTCACCGACGGCGCCGACAACTCGCTCGAAGGCGTTTCGGCGTCGCTGCAGTCGTTGCGCGCCAACGCGGTGCCGGTGTTCCCGGTCGGCATCGGCGCGGAGCGCTTCGATCGCGACATCGAGGTGGCGAGCGTCGAGGCACCGCGCACCGTGCTGTCGGGCTCGCAAATCGCCGCCGACGTGGTGATCGAGCACAAGGGCTTCGAGGGCCAGACCGTGCTGCTGCTGGTCGAGGGGCCCGAGGGTGTGGTCGGCACCCAAGAGATCGAGCTGCCGCTGCAGGGGGACTCGACTGTCGCCAAGGCTCAGTTCACCGCCAAGGGCCAGGGCCCGCACCTGTTCAGCTTCCGCATCGCGGTGCAGGACGGCGAGATGGTGCGCGACAACAACCAGCAGGACGTTCTGATCGTGGTACAGGACCACAAGGACAAGATCCTGTACATCGAGGGCTCGCCCAGCTACCGCATCGGCAAGCTGCGCAGCTTCGCCATCGACGCCGATCCCAACCTGATGATGGGCGTGTTTCTGCGCATGGCGGAGAACAAGTTCTATCGCGTCGGCTTCGAGGATCCCGAAGAGCTTGCCGGCGGCTTCCCGACCACGCGCGAAGAACTGTTCAAGTACAAGGCTTTGATCGTCGGCAGCTGGGAAGCGGACTTCTTCACCCCGGACCAGCAGCAGATGATGCACGACTTCGTCAGCCAGCGCGGTGGCGGATTCCTGATGATGGGCGGCTATCAGTCCTTCGGAGAGGGCGGCTGGGCCGACACTCCGGTCGCCGACATCCTGCCGATCGAACTGGTGCCGCCGTTCGCTGGTGAGGACGACAGCGCCTACCACGACCTCAACATCCGACCCACCCTTTTCGGCCGCACCCATCCGGTGACTCAGATGGCCGACACGGTGGAGATGAGCCTGCGCCACTGGGAGACGCTGCCGCCGCTCGGCGTGCTCAACGTCATCGGGCCTGCCAAGCCCGGCGCGGTCACCGTGCTGGAAGGCACACCGGTCGATGGCGGAGAACCGGAACCGGTGCTGGCCTACCAGCGCTTCGGCCGCGGCAAGGCGCTCGCCTTCACTCCCGTCAACCCGTGGTACTGGCAGATGGCCTACGAGATCCCGCTCGAGGACCAGACGCACGAGACCTTTTTCCAGCAACTGTTCCGCTGGCTCGTCAATGACGTGCCGGGCCAGGTGGCCGCTTCGACGTTGGCCGATCGCTTCGCCCCCGGTACTCCAGTGCGCATCGACGCCACCGTTCTGGACGACAACTTCATCGAGGTCAACAACGCCGCCGTCAGCGCGGTCATCACGGCCCCGTCCGGCAACTCGCGCGAGTTGCCGCTCGACTGGAGCATCGACACCGACGGCGAGTACTCGGCAACCTTCATCCCCGACGAGGAAGGCTTCCATTCGATCCACGTCACCGCGGCGCGCGCCGGCGAGCCGCTCGGCGAGGACACTACCTACGTCGACGTCGCCGAACTGTCCACCGAGGCGTTCGCCGCCGAACGACGTACCTCACTACTCGAGCGCATCGCCGCGGAGACCGGCGGACGCTGGTACACGCCGCAGAACCTCGCCTCGCTACCCGACGATCTGCGTTACTCGGAGGGTGGCACGACGGTGCTCGAGGTGCGCGACCTGTGGGACATGCCGATCATCTTCCTGCTGCTGGTGGGCCTGATCGGCACCGAGTGGGGCTACCGCAAGTGGAGGGGGCTGGCATGAGCGCTGCACGCTCCCACCTCCGCCGGGTCGCCGCCGCCGTCGTGCTCGGCGGCGTGCTCACCGTGCTTCCCCCCGCCTCCGCCGCCGCGGCTCCGTCCGTCGGCGCGCAGCAGGCGCCGCGTACCCACCTGGTGGTGATCGTCGGTGCCGCCGGTGACGAGGTCTACGAGGAGGTCTTTCACAACTGGGCGTTGCAGCTCGTCACCGCCGCCACCGAGCAGTTGGGCCTGGCGCCGCAGGACGTCGTCTACCTCGGGCCCGACCCCGCGCTCGACGCCCACATCGCGGCGCGCTCCGGACGCGAGGAGATCGAACAGACCCTTGCGCGTCTCGCCGACGAGGCCGGCACCGATGATCGCGTGATCATTGTGCTGATCGGCCACGGCACCGGCGAGGGCGAACAGTCGCGCTTCAACATCCCGGGCCGCGATCTCAACGCCCTCGACTTCGACGCCCTCCTCGATCGCTTCGTCACCCAGCAGATCGGCTTCGTCAATACGGCGTCGGCGAGCGGTGATTTC
>JASFRZ010000544.1:0-3216 GCA_050114655.1 Acidobacteriota bacterium | reverse complement strand
CTCGAAGACGCGTTGCCGTTTCGCAGCGCTCATGGGCAAGCGGTCCGCTGCAGGGTCACCACGGTCTGCTAGCTGAGTACCACGCCGGGCAGGGGGCAACAAGCAACAGATGAGGTCACACATGGGCTCTCGCCGCGCCGGTTGCGGCTTCCTTACCGTCGCGTCGCGTGATCGCTAGAATAGAGATTATCGAGCGGGGTCGCCGACCGCCGCCGATTCCGGAGACCGGCATGCTTCGAATGGCACATCCCAGGACCCTTGTGTTGCCCGCGCTGGCGGCCGTCATGGCGTCCCTGCTCGGCGCTGTCTCCGCCGCGCCGGCGGTGCAGGACGATTACCCCACCGCTGCGGGTGAGGCGCGCCGCTTCTACGAGAGCCGAATCGACAACTGGACCGACGGCCCGGCGGAGATGCTGCTGACCAACGAAGAGCGCGAGATCTGGGACAACCTCGAGGACACTGCCCAGCGCGAGCGCTTCATCCAGTGGTTCTGGGATCGGCGCGATCCCGATGGCCGCATGATCGGCAACAAGTACCAGGAGGACTTCTACGATCGTGTCGCCTACTGCAACACGCGCTACCGGGGCTTTCCGCGCGGCTGGAAGTCCGATCGTGGCCGTGTGCGCCTGGTGCTCGGCGACCCCGACATCGTCAGCCGGCAGACCTACTCCCAGCTAACCGGCGTGCCCGGCAACGGACCTGATTTCGAGATCTGGTCTTATAGCAACCTGGGCAACAACCGTGCCTTCCAGGCCTCGGGGGGCGAGTTTCTGGTCTATTTCGCCGAGACGCGCATCGGCAGCTACGAGGTGTGGGACTTCAACTGGGGCCCGGGAGTCTGGGACCGCAACATCCGCCTCGCATTCGAGATCAGTATCGAGGCTTCCATCATCGACCCGATCACCGAATTCGAGGCCGGGGAGGCGCGCGGTGACTTCGTGCGGGAAATCTCGGAGGGCTCGTTGCCCGCGGAGATTCCGATCGGCATCTGGGCCGACCTCGGCGCCGGCGGGATGATATCCGTGCCGGTGCAGATTCGCCTCGGCGACCTGCTCTTCCAGCCCGAAGGCGACCAGTATGTTGCCCATCTCGAGGCCGACCTGTCGCTCGACCCGCCCGGGGGCTCGGCTGGGACGTTGCGCGTGCCGTGGGAGATCCGTCTGAGTGAGAGCGACCTGCTGGCGCTCGGCAACGGCTCGTTCGTGACCGCGATCACCAAGCAGGCGGCGGCCGGTTCCACCGAGGCGTCGCTGAGCGTGTCGCACCCGCTCGCCGCGACCAGCGCGGAGTGGTCGCAGACGGTGGTGGTCGGCGCAGATCCCGGCACGGCGATCGTGGTCGGCGAGACGGCGCTCCCGCTCAGTGCCGACGATGACACCCAGGTCGCCGTGCTGATGTCGGCGGATGGCGTGTTCGACAGTGGCGGAACGATGGTGGTGGGTGCGTGGATGCGCGGCGCTACCCCGAGTCCGGATGCCGTCAGTATCCAGCTCGAGGCGGCCGGCGGCAGCTATGCGCTGGAGATCGAGGAGGCGACGTGGCGCGGCGGCCTCGCCGGGCCGCTGATTGCGCGCGCCCGCATCCCCGAGATCGACGCCGGTGAGTACCAGCTACGGGTGGATTTCGGTGCCGGCCTGCCGGCGGCGACGACCACCGTGCAACTGGCACGTTGAACGATGCCGGCAAGCTGCCGGTCGGGGGAGGTCGTGCTAGCATCTCGCTGCCCGCCCACTCCCCCTTCGAGCAGGTTTGCCGACCATGCGTTTGAGCAACGAGCAGATCGATATCATTGCCAACCGCATCGTTCGCGGGCTCTCCAAGCGCGGCTACTTCGACGTCGACGACGCCGACGAGATCGAGGCGATGGTGCAGGAGGTCATCGCCGAAGAGCTCCGTGTCGAGGACAAGCTCAACGATGAGGTGCGCGAGCTGATGCGCGCGCACATGGCCCGCATCCGCCGCGCCGACGTCGAGTACCACGAGATGTTCAAGGTCATCAAGGCGCGTCTCGCCAAAGAACGCGACATCATCCTCTGACCATGCGTCTGTCCCGCGCCAAGATCAATCACATCTCCAAGCTGGTGGTTGACGCCCTCGAAGACGACCTCGGCGTGCGCTTGCGCAAGGACGCCAACGAAACCCGCCTGCAAGTGGTTAAGATCATCACCGAAGAGGTCAAGCGGGACGCGATGATCGACGAGGTGGTGCGCGCCAAGATCGCCAAGCAGAAGCGCGACTTCCCCGAGGGAGGGCGAGAGTGGGACATCCTCTACCGGCAGTACTACCAAGAGGAGATCGAAAAGCACCGCCCCCCGCGGGAATGAAGGCGATCGGGCGCCTCGTCGTACGCTTTTCGTTCATCGCGCTCGCACTACTCGTCGCCGCTCCCGCGGCCCCGCAGTCGGTCGCCAAAGTGGATCCCCGAGCTCTCGCCATGGGAGGAGGGTACGTCGCCGTTGCCGACGGCTGGGCGGCGTTGCAGTGGAACCCGGCCGGCATGTGGGTTTCGGGGCGCAACGAGGCCGCGGTCACAGCCGGTGACGTTCCCCTGGAGGCGGGGCCCTGGATCGAGTCGTTACGGGTCGCCGCCGGCCGTTCGAGCGTCCTCGATCCGGCGCGCGCGGCGGCGACGCTGTCCTCGTCGGAATCCGGACTGGTCGGCGAGCGCACCTTCGGCGCCTACGTGATCTCGCCGCGCTTCGGCGGCGGCTTTCAGCAGATCAGCTACGTCAACGAAGGCGACACCCAGCCGCTCGGCGAGATCCTGCTCGATCAGGCGGCGTTGCGTACGCGCGAAGTTCTTTTCAGCGTTGCCCAGCCGCTGGCGCAAGGTCGCGTCGCCCTGGGCGCAAGCGCCAAGATCGTGCAGGCGCAGGGGCGGTACCAGCGCTCCGCGCTGGCGGGCATCACACTCTCCGGTCTGAGCGCGCGTGCCCTGCTCGCCGATGCCCGCGCAGCGCCGACGGTCGCCGAAAAGACCGTCTTTGCGGTGGACGTCGGCGTGTTGGTAATGGCGAGCGCAAAGGTGCGCATCGGCGGTGTCGTCAAGAATCTCAACGCGCCGACGCTCGACGCGCAAGCGCCGATCGAGATGCGCCTGCCGCGACAAGTCCGCGTCGGCGGCCTCTTTCTGCCGCATCCGCGCCTCAAGCTGACCCTCGACCTCGACCTCATCGCGGACTCGTTCATCGAGGGGCTGCGCAATCGCCGTGAGCT
>JASFRZ010000543.1:0-3222 GCA_050114655.1 Acidobacteriota bacterium | reverse complement strand
GCTGCTGCCGACGCTCCTGCTGTCGGGCTTCATCTTCCCGATCTCCAACATGCCGCCGGCGCTGCAGCTGCTGACCCGCATCGTCCCGGCGCGCTACTACCTGGTGATCCTGCGCGGCATCGTGCTCAAGGGCGCCGGCCTGTCGCCATTCTGGGAGCAGGTGGGCGCCCTGGGGATTTACGCGTTCATCGTGCTGACGCTCGCATCCGTTCGCTTCGCCCGGCAGGAGGCCTGACGATGTACGTCCTGTGGCGCATCATCGTCAAGGAGTTCCTCCAGCTCAAGGAGGACAAGCGCATCATCCCGCTGGTGTTTCTTGCCCCCGTCATCCAGTTGCTCGCCTTCGGCTACGCCGCCAACCTCGACGTCGCCACCGTCGACCTGCTGCTGGTCGACCGCGACCAGAGCCCGGCGAGCCGCGCACTGGTCGAGCGCTTCATCGGCTCGCCCTACTTCGAGATGATCGGCGCGGTGGACTCGATCGACGATATCGAGCCGTGGCTGGTCGACGGCCGCGCCGACGCCGCGATCGTCATCGGTGCAAACTACGGCCGCAAGGCCGCTGCGGGCGGCACACCGGAGATCCAGCTCATCGTCGACGGCTCCGACTCGACCTCCGCCACCCTCGGCTTGAGCTATGCGTCGGGGGTGATCGAGGGTGAGAGCGCGCGCCTGCTGGCGCGCCGCCTGGCGGCAGAGCCCGGGCTGAGGCCGGGCCTCGTCGAGGTCGTGCCGCGCGTCTGGTACAACCCCGATCTCAAGAGCCGCTGGTTCTTCGTACCGGCGGTGCTGGCGATGATCCTGATGATCCTGACCATGGTGCTGTCTTCGATGGGGGTGGTGCGCGAGAAGGAGATCGGCACCATGGAGCAACTCGTCGTGACGCCGATCAAGCCGTGGCAGTTGATCATCGGCAAGCTGATGCCCTTCGGCTTGATCGGCCTGATCGTCGTCTTCCTGGCGACCGGGGTCGCGGTGCTGTGGTTCGGCGTGCCGCTGCGCGGCTCGCTGGCGCTGCTTATCGCGCTGACCATGCTCCTGCTGCTCAACACCCTCGGGCTCGGCCTGCTGGTCTCGACGATCGCCAGCAACCAGCAGCAGGCGATGATGGGATCGGCTTTCGCGCTGTTGCTGCCGCAGGTGTACCTGTCGGGCCTGATCTTCCCGATCGCCAACATGCCGCAGGCGATCCAGTACGCAACCTACGCCGTGCCGCTGCGCTACTACGCCATCATCCTGCGCGGCATCTTCCTGAAGGGCGTGGGCATCGACGTGCTGTGGCCACAGGCCCTCGCCCTCGGCGCGTTCGGAGTCGGGTTCCTCAGCCTGGCGGCCTTGCGCTTCCAGAAGCGCATCTGAGCAGCGTTGCGCTTTGTTCCGGCTTCGTCCGTTACCAGGGGACAGCGCCGTGTCCCCCGATGCGTTGCGGTGCACAACTGTTGTAGAGTACACGCTTCACCGGAGGCCGCTCCATGCCCCTGCTCTACGAATCCGCCATCGGCTACGTCATAGGGCGCGCGTGTCACATCATGCGCAAGGAGTTCAAGGCGACGCTCGACAGCGCCGGCTACGACATCACCCCCGAGGAATGGGGTCTGCTCAACCGGCTTTGGGAACAGGACGGCCGGCGCCAGGCGGAGCTCGCCGACGCTACCCTGCGCGACCGCACGACCATCACCCGCCTGCTCGACGCCATGGTCAAGAAGGGGCTCTTGCGACGAGAGACCGACCCCGAGGATCGCCGCGCCGTGCGCGCCTGGCTGACGCCCGAGGGCCGCGCCCTCCGGCGCGAGCTGATTCCGGTGACCGAGGCGCTTCTGCGGCGCGCCACGCGCGGCATCGCACGTAAGGACCTGCTGACGACGATCGACACGCTGCGCGCCTTGCAGACCAACCTGGTGACCAGCGAGCGCGGTGACTGAAACGACGACGGCCCGCGCCGGCGGGCTGCCGACGCGGGCCGTATCGAATGCCGGTTGATCGCTCAGTCGCGCATGGTGGTGAGCAGGCGTTCGAGCTGTGTGACGAGCTCGTCGAGCGTCGCGCTGAGGTCCTCGTGACGGGTGACGGCATCCCGCGGGACTTCCTGATCGGCCGAATCGAGATTGCCGTACAGGTACTGTAGCTGCCCCAGCAGCATGATCGGCGCGTAGCGATAGGGCTCATTCTCGAACTGACTCTGCACCTCGCGCAACGCCTCGTCGAGGTTGCGCGCCGCATCGGTCTCCGCGCCCTCGAGCTCGGTGCGCGCCTGCTGCAGCTTGTACGCCGCCAGCCGCGCGTTGCTCAACGTGTCGCGCACCTCGAGGGCGAACTCCGCCTGGCGCGTGACCATATCTGCGGTGATGCCCTCGGGGGGCACGCGGGGGTCGAGCACCACCTCGAAATACTGGCTGGCGCTCCAGTCACCGACCGTCAAGCGCGCCTCGTAAGTGCCCGGCGGCACCATCGGTCCGCCGCCGCCACCGAAGCCGCCGCCGCCACGACCGCCGCCGCGCGGCGCCGACCACGGACCGGGATAGCTCAGGTCCCACACGAAACGGTGCATGCCGGCGGCGGCCGGCAGGCGCTGGGTGCCGACGCGCTCCAGGTGCCACTCGCTCTGGCTCAGCCCTTCGGGCACCTCTGCGGGGCCGCGCGACGGCCCACTGGAGTAGCCGCGCACCAGGTTTCCGTCGGCGTCGTAGATGTCCAGCGTCACCTCGTCGGCGGGCGCCGCCGAAAACCAGTAGTCGATGTACGCTCCCACCTGTGGGTACCGCGGCTGCGACGGGTCGCCGCCACGTCCTCCGCGCCCGCCGCCGCGCCGCCGCACCGCCTCCTGGATCGAGAACAGATGTGCCGGGGCCGCGGCGATCTCCGGCGTGATCTCATGCAGCGGCGTCAGGTCGTCCATGATCCAGAAGCTGCGCCCCATGGTGGACATGTACAGATCGCCGTCGATGATCTTGAGATCGGTGACCGGGGTGACCGGCAGATTGAGCTGGAAGGGCTGCCAGTTGGCGCCGTCGTCGAACGAGATGAACATGCCGAACTCGGTGCCGGCGTACAGCAGGCCCTCGCGCTCCGGATCCTCGCGCACCACCCGCACCGGGTAGTCGTCGGGGATGCCGTGGGTGATGCGCGTCCAGGTGGCGCCGTAGTCCTCGGTCTTGAAAGCGTAGGGCGCGAAGTCACCGAGCTGGTAGCGCAGTATCGAGGCGTACGCCTTGGCGGGGTCGT
>JASFRZ010000542.1:0-3225 GCA_050114655.1 Acidobacteriota bacterium | reverse complement strand
CCGAAGTCGCCGCCGTAGGCGAGGTAGCGCTCGCCACTCGCCGGGTCGGTCTTGTACAGCCCCTGGTCGACCCAGTCCCAGATGAAGCCACCCTGCAGCGACGGGTAGCGCTCGATGACGTCCCAGTAGTCCTGCAGGTTGCCGACGCTGTTGCCCATCGCGTGGGCGTACTCGCACAGGATCAGCGGCCGGTCGGGATCGGACTCGGCCCACTGCACCAGGCGCGAGATGGGCGCGTACATCGGCACGTAAAGGTCGGTGTTGGATTCGGTGCCGGCGCGCTCGTACTGGACCGGGCGCGACGGATCGCGCTGCTTGATCCAGTCGTAGGTCGCCTGGAACACCACGCCGTTGCCGGCCTCGTTGCCGAGCGACCAGATGATCACCGAGGGGTGGTTCTTGTCGCGCTCGACCATGCGCTCGGTGCGGTCGAGGTGGGCGGGGATCCACTCCGGCTTGTTGCCGAGCGTGCGGTCGGGGTCGTAGCCGTAGCCGTGCGACTCGATGTTGGCCTCGTCGACGATGTACAGGCCGTACTCGTCGGCAAGCTCGTACCAGTAGGGATCGTCGGGGTAGTGGCTTGTGCGCACGCCGTTGATGTTGCCCTGCTTCATCAGCAGCACGTCCTGCAGCATCAACGGGCGCGATACCACGTGGCCGCGCTCGGGGTCGTGCTCGTGGCGGTCGACGCCACGGATGGTCACCGGCACGCCGTTGACCAGGAGCTGGGCGTTGGCGATCTCGACGCGGCGGAAGCCGATGCGCTGCGAGATGACCTCGAGCAGGTTGTCGTCGGCGTCGAAGACCTCGATCAGCAGCGTGTACAGCTCGGGGGTCTCGGCGGTCCAGCGGCGCACCGCCGGCACCTCGGCGGTGTAGGTGATGGCGGTCGTCTCGCCGGGCGTGGGGCGCGCCGCGGTCACCAGGTCGACCACCGCGGGCGCGCCGAGCACCTCCCCTACCCGCGACCGGTCGGCGGCGCCGGCATCGGCCGGCACGCTCGGCACCTGTCCGTCGAGCACCCGCAGCCGCACGGTGTGCTCGGCCGCCGGCGCCGTGCCGTCGTTGCGTAGCTCGATCTCGACCGCGAGCCGCCCGTCGCGGTAGCCGTCGTCGAGGCCGGCGCGCACGAAGTAGTCGCGCACGTGCACGCGCGGCGCGGCGTACAGGTAGACGTCGCGCTCGATGCCGCTGATGCGCCAGAAGTCCTGATCCTCGATGTAGTTGCCGTCCGACCAGCGGTACACCTCCACCGCCACGCTGTTGTTGCCCGGCTGCACGTAGTCGCTGACGTCGAACTCGGCCGGTGTCTTGGAGCCCTGGCTGTAACCCACCATCTGCCCGTTGATCCACAGGTAGAAAGCCGACTTCACCGCGCCGAAGTGGATGATGATCTGCCGGCCCTGCCACTCGGCGGGCACCTCGAAGTCGCGCCGGTAGGAGCCGACGGGGTTGTCATCGAGCGGGATGTTCGGCTGGTCGCGCGGGAACTCGTACGCCGAGTTGAGATAGATCGGGATGTCGTAGCCCTGTAGCTGCCAGTTGCCCGGCACCGCGATGTCGTCCCAACCGCCGACGTCGTACTCGGCGCGGTAGAAGTCGACCGGTCGATCCTGCGGATTCTCGGTCCAGTGAAACTTCCAGGTGCCGTTCAGCAATCGATACCAGCGCGAGCCGGCGGGCCGGCGCGCCAATGCCAGCTCGACGCTCTCGTAGGGAAACAGCGTCGCGTGCGGCGCCATGCGGTTGCGGCTGAGCACCTCGAGGTTGGACCAGTCGGGCGGCGCCTGCTGCGGTGCGGCGGCGAAAGTGAGACCGAGCAGCGCGACCGCCGCGACGAGCGTGAATACCATTCGGGAAGCCAATGTTGTTCGCATGATCATTCAGGCGGCGGACGGGACGCAGCCTCGCGCTGCGCAACGCCCGCTCTCGCAGGTGGAACTGCTCTCAATAGAAATACACATACAAGGCAATGGTAAGGATAACGACGCCGGCGCACAGCGCGTCGAACAGGCGGTCGGGAGCCGTCACCAGGGCCGGCGCGGGCGCGCCCTCCTCCTCGGGGTGGCCGCTGCGCGGCGCCACCAGCGGCTCGTCGTCGGAAGCCACGGCAGACGTCAACGGCTGTGCCAGCGACACGACGGCGAGGATGCCGAACAGCACCAGGCCGGCGATCCACATCTGGTTGAGAAACGCCATCTCGGGCCAGATCAGCTTGATGCCGATGGTCACCGGCAGGGTCAGCGCCATGGCCACGGCGGCGCCGGTCGCACTGGCGCGTTTCCAGAACAACCCGGCGAGAAAGACCACCGCCGCCCCCGGCGTGATCAGGCCCCAGAACTCCTGGATGTAGCTGAACACACGTTCGAAGCGGCCGAGAAACGGCGCCCACGCGGTGGCGATGACGAGAAACACCATCGAGCTGGCGCGCCCCATCCCGATCAGCTCGCCCTGGCTGGAGCGCGGCCGAATGCGGCGGCGGTAGATATCGATGGTGAAGATGGTCGCCGCGGAGTTGAGCATCGAGTCCAGGCTCGACATGATCGCCGCCACCAGCGCTGCCAGCATGATGCCGCGCAGCCCGTCGGGCAGCAGCCGGTCAATGAGCATCGGATAGGCCATGTCCGAGCGCGCCATCTCGTCGCCGTACAGCACCCAGGCGATGATGCCGGGGAAGACGATCAGGAACGGAATCGCCAGCTTGATGTAGGCGGCGAAGACGATGCCGTAACGCCCCTGGCGCAGGTCCTTGGCGGCCAGCGCCCGCTGGGTGATGAACTGGTTGCAACCCCAGTAGAACAGGTTGGCGATCCACAGCCCGCCGAAAAAGATGGCGAACCACGGCAACTCCGGGTGATCGAGCGGTAGCACGGTGTGGAACTTGTCCCCCGCCTGCTCCATCAGGGCGTCCCAGCCGCCCACCGCGCGCAGGCCGACGAACAGCGTCAGCGCGCCGCCCGCGAGCAGCATGGCGCCCTGGATGAGGTCGGACCACACCACCGCCTTGAGACCGCCGTACACCGTGTAGCCGCCGGCAAAGGCGGCGAGGATGGCGATGCCCCAGAACAGCGGCATGCCGAACATGGTCTGCAGCGCCAGACCGCCGGAGTACAGCACGGTGGCCATCGCCACGCCGACGTAGGCGAGCAGCATGTACACCGCAAGCCAGGAGCGCGCGCGCAGGTCGAAGCGGCGCTCGAGGTACTCCGGCATCGTGGTCACCCC
>JASFRZ010000541.1:0-3226 GCA_050114655.1 Acidobacteriota bacterium | reverse complement strand
CGGGCGCTACTTCCAGCGCAGCGCCTCGACCGGATCGACGCGCGTCGCGCGCACCGCCGGCAGCCAGTTGGCCAGCACTGCCACGCTGGCGAGCAGCAGTGCCACCACACCATAGGTCAACGGGTCGATGGCGCTGACGCCGAACAGCAGCGCCGACATCACCCGCGTCACGCCGGCCGCCACGGTCAGTCCGATCAGCAGGCCGACACCGACCAGCACCATCCCCTGCGACAGCACCATGCCGCGCACGTCGGCGCGCTGCGCGCCAAGCGCCATGCGGATGCCGATCTCGCGGTTGCGCTGCGTCACCACGTACGCGCTGACGCCGTAGATGCCCACCGCGCCGAGAAGCAACGCCGCCCCGGCGGCGATCCCCAGCATGATCAGGGTGAACGAGGTGCGCGCCATCGAGCGCTCCTGGATTTCCGCCAGCGTGCGCACGCTGGCCAGCGGCAGGTTGGAGTTGACGCTCCAGATCGCCTGGCGCACCTCGTCCTGCAACGCCGCGTCGGCGATGCGCTCGGTGCGCAGGGTGAACACCAGTGAGCGGGCGACGAAGTGCTCATCGTCCCAGAAACGATCGATCGCCTGCGGCCAGAAGACGGTCTTGGTGGCGTCCTGGTCGACGCCGTCGTCGTGTACGTCGCCCACCACGCCGACCACCTCGCGCCATACCTGCTCCCACGGCAGGCCCTCGATCTGCGGCAGCTTCATGCGCTTGCCGAGCGCCTCACCGGGACTATCCCAGTACTCGCGCGCCAGGTTCTCGGTGATCACCAGCACCGGTGCGCGATCGTGGACGTCGGCCCAGGTGATGGTGCGACCGGCGACCAGCGGGTTGCCCATGGTCTCGAAGTATCCCGGGGTGACCCACTTGAAACGCCGGATCGGCGGCAGCGAGCCCTCGGCCGTGGGGAAATCCTCGACCTCGAGAGCGTCGTTGCTGTCCCAGTTGTCCATAGTGACGGAGGACGACGCGCCGACCGACTGCACCCCGCCGATCTCGCCGAGCTTCTGCTGGATCAGCTCGAACGCGGCCGTAACCTGTGCCGGCTCCTCGATCTCGGCCGACGGGATCGGCACGCGCACGGTGAAAACGTGCTGCGGATCGCGAAAGCCGGGATCGATGTTGCGCATCGCCTGGAAGCTGCGGAACATCAGGCCGGAGCCGATCGCCAGCACCAGCGCCATGGCCACCTGCGCCACAACCAGCACCTTGCGCGCACGGTTGCGCTCGCGGCCGGCGCCGCCGCCGCGGCCGCCTTCCTTCAGGGAGCTGACGAAGTCCTGGCCGATCCGCAACACCGGAAACAGCCCGAAAGCGACGCCGGCGAGCACCGAGATGGCCAAGGTGAAGCCGAGGACGGTGGCATCGATGGTGATCTCGTCGATGCGCGGCAGGCCGGCCGGTGCGGTTGCCAGCAGCAACCGCAGGCCGGCCCACGCGAGGCCGACGCCGAGCACGCCGCCGAGTAAGCCGAGGGTGACCGTCTCGAGCAGGAAGTCGCGCGTCACCTGGGCGCGGCTGGCGCCCAGCGCCGAGCGCACCGCCACCTCCTGCTGGCGCTCGTCGGCGCGCACCAGGAACAGGTTGGCGACGTTGGCGCAGGCGATCAGCAGCACCAGCCCGACGGTGCCGAGCAGGATCCACAGCGTGGTGCCGATCGAGCCCACCGCGTCTTCCTTGAGGGGGTGCAGCGCCGGCGCGAAGCCGGCCTCTTGCATCATTTGGAGGGTGATGCCCTGCGGGTAGCGCTCGGTGGCAATGGGGATCATGCGCGCGACGTCGGCGTTGGCCTGCTCGATGGTCACGCCGTCCTTCAGGCGCGCCACCGCCTGGTAGCTGAAGTTGCCGATGAACAGCGTATTGCGATCGAACCGGAAGGGCAGGTAGAACTGCGGGTCGTAGTCGAGAAACTGGGTGTCCTCGGCCAGCACGCCGATGATCTCGCGTTGCATGCTGTTGATGCGCATCATCTGCCCGAGCACCCCGGGGTCGCCGCCGAAGCGGCTCTGCCAGTAGCCGTAGCTCAGGATCACCGTACGCGGCGAATCCGGCGTGTCGTCCTCGGGACTGAAGAGCCGACCGATCGCCGTCTTGACGCCGAGCAGCGGCAAGGTCGTGTCAGTGACGTACATCGACGGCAGTTCTTCGGGCTCGTCGAGGCCGGTCACCGTATCCGAGTCGTTGTCCCACATGCCGATCGACTCGAAGACCTTGTTGTCCTCGAGGTAGGTGTAGTGCAGCGCCGGCGACTGGTTGACCATGTCGAAGCCGAGTCCGGGCGCCGTGTGCCACACACCGACCAGCCGGTCCGGATCCTCGAACGGCAGCGGCTTGAGCAGGACCCCGTTGACGACGCTGAACACGGCGGTATTGGCACCGATGGCGAGAGCCAGGGTGAGCAGGGCGACGCCGGTGAACAACGGTGACTGGCGGAGCTTGCGGACGACGTAACGGACCTGATTGGGCACCATGAGCGACCTCGGCTTGGGTGTTGGGCTTCTCCCTCATGTACGTACCCGGGGCGCGTGGGTTTCGCCCGGCCATTCAAACCCGGTACGCGCTTCGCCCATCCCAGAGGCGATACCACCTCGTCCGCCGCGGTTTCCGCCCCCGAGCAGAGAGGCGTCTCATGGACAAGCTCTGGCAAGACGTTCGCTACGCGCTGCGCACCCTGCGCAAGCGCCCGGCGTTCACCACCGCGGTCGTGCTCACGCTCGCCCTCGGCATCGCCGCCAACACCGCGATCTTCAGCGTCGCCCACGCCGTGCTGTTCGACCCTCTGCCCTTCGACCAGCCGGACCGACTGGTAACCCCCAACCCCATTTCCTACCGCGGCTACGGCATCTCCCTGTCGGTCCCCAACTACTACGACTGGAAGGAGCGTGCGCGCTCGTGGGAGTCGTTCGGCGCCTACCGCGGCGTCAACGCGGTGCTCACCGGCCTGGACCGGCCGGCCGTGGTGCGCGTGCGCCAGGTGCTCGGTGACTTCTTCGCCACGCTGCGCGTCGAGCCGGCGCGCGGCCGCCTGATCGACGCGGCGGAGAGCGAGCCCGGCGCGGTGCCGATCGCGGTGGTCTCTGATGGCTTCTGGCGCAACCGGATGGGGGCGCGCGAGGACGCGGTGGGCGACGCGATCATGCTGGACGGGGTCCCCTACACGGTGGTCGGCGTGCTGCCCGCGGGATTCGACTTCCCCTCGCCCGACGACGAGGTCTTCGT
>JASFRZ010000540.1:0-3230 GCA_050114655.1 Acidobacteriota bacterium | reverse complement strand
GCGCGGCAGGCCTGATCGACCTGAACCACGCACCGGACGTCGCGCGCGCCCTCACGGTCGCCGCGACCAAGCTCGAGGGCTGTAGCAAGGTCGACGTCGACCTCGGCGACATCCGGGGGATCGACGGCTCCGGTGCCGCGCTTCTGGCGAGGTTTCTGGACCGGCTGGAAGCGAGCGGAAGCCGCATTGCGATGGCCACCGACGGCAACCCGGAGGCAGCGCGATTGATCGACCTGTATCGCGTGCGCGGAAGCTCCGAGCAGGCCGCTGCGGCAGCGTCCGTGGATACGCTGTCCCGCATCGGCGCGACGGCAGCGCAGCTTCCCGCCAGGATCGGCGACTTGCTCGACCTCACCGGGCGCTGGGCGGCCG
Organism: Acidobacteriota bacterium; assembly: GCA_050114655.1. GTDB lineage: Bacteria > Acidobacteriota > UBA890 > UBA890 > UBA890 > JASFRZ01. Next base: position 2,858 of record JASFRZ010000540.1, on the reverse strand, counting down.
CCGTGCCGCAGGCGGCCGTGGCGCCGCGCTCCGTTGACTGGCGATCGCTGCCCGGCCTCCTGCAGAAGATCGGTGCCGACGGGTTACCCGTGACCGCGGCTGCCAACCTTCTGGTGGGCATCATCGTCGGGCTCATGGGCGTGGCCCAGCTAGGCCGCTTCGGAGCCACGAGCTTCGTTCCCGAGCTGGTCGTCTTCGTGCACTTCCGCGAGCTCGGGCCGCTGGTGACCGCGATCGTCGTGGCCGGCCGGTCGGGCGCTGGAATCGCCTCGGAGCTCGGTACGATGAAGGTCTCCGAAGAGATCGATGCCCTGCAAACGATGGGCTTCGATCCGGTGCGCTGGCTGGTGATCCCCCGTTGCGTGGCGCTCATCATCGCCATTCCCCTGCTGACCTGGATCGGTGACGGATTCGCCCTTCTCGGCGGCATGTCCGCCACGGTTGCCGTAACCGACATGACGCCACGGATGTACCTGGTGGCGACCGACCAGGCTTTGAGCGTCGGCCACTTCCTCTCCGGCCTCATCAAGACGCCGTTCCTCGCCCTGGCGGTCGGCCTGGTCGCCTGCGGCCAGGGCCTGGCGACGAGGGGAGGAGCCGCGGCAGTGGGGGCACGAACCACCAGGGCGGTGGTGCTCGCCATCTTCGCGGTGATCGCCATCGATGCGCTATTCACGTTGTTCTACGCAATGGCAGGGATCTGATATGAAAGACCTTCCACCGCACATCACCGTCGACCGTCTGCGCATCGGCTGGGGGGATGTCGTGCTGATGGAGAACGTCAGCTTCGAGGTCGACCGCAGTACCACCTTCGTGATTCTCGGTGGCTCGGGATGCGGCAAGAGCACCCTGCTGCGCCACCTGATCGGCCTCGAGCGCGCACAGAGCGGCCGCGTCATCATCGACGGGGTCGGCGAGCCGCATCGCTGCGAGGGCATGCGCCCATTCGGCGTGCTCTTTCAGTCGGGCGCCCTGTTCGGCTCGATGACGCTGGCCGAGAACCTCGCGCTGCCCTTGACCTCATGGACGCCGCTGCGCGGCGCTCCGGTGCGCGATCTGGTCGAGGCCAAGCTCAGTCTCGTCGGGCTGCGTCCGTTCGCCGACCACCTGCCGGGCGAGATCTCCGGCGGGATGAAGAAACGAGCCGGCATCGCGCGCGCGCTGATGCTCGACCCGGACTTGCTGTTCCTGGACGAGCCGTCCGCAGGCCTCGACCCGATCACCGCAGTGGAGCTCGACGAGCTGATCGTCACCCTCAGCCGCGATCTCGGCATCACGATCGTCATCGTGACGCACGAGCTCCCCAGCATCTTCCGGGTTGCCGACCGCTGCATCGTCCTGGACAAGGCGGCCAAGGGAGTCGTGGCGTCCGGTGACCCGCGCAAGCTGCGCGACGAGTCCGATATACCCTTCGTTCATCACTTTTTCGCGCGATCGTCGCCGAACGTACCGGCGAGGGAGGAGCGGTAGAAAGATGGCCGAGAAGAGTCACGCGCGGCTGGGGCTGTTTCTGGTGATATCGCTGGTCGTCGTCCTCGGAACGTTGCTGTTCTTCGCTCAGCGGGGACGCGACCGGCCGGTGATGCAGCTCGTCACCTACGCGGACAGCAATGTCGCCGGTTTGGATATCTCGAGCGCCGTCCGCTTCCGCGGGGTACACATCGGACAAGTGGACGACCTTCGCATCGATCCCGACGGGGTCCTGGTGGAGATCGACTTCGAGGTCTTTCTCGATCGAGTGGAGCGCATCGGTAGCGACGTCGAAACCCTCGAACGCGGCGTGCTGCTCGGTTTTCCCAACCTGCGCGCCAGCGTTGTTCGCAACTTCGTAACCGGCGAGGCATACCTGCTGCTCGATCTTCCCCAGAATCCACCGCCGCCCTTGGATCTCGGTTTCGAGCCCGACCGTCCCTACGTGCCTTTCCTGCCCTCGACCCTCGCCTCCATGCAGGAGCGCTTGCCGGAGCTGATCACCCGCGCCGAGGCGGTGCTGACCACCGTGGAGACTCTCGTCCTCCGCTTCCCCGACAGCCTCGATCGTGCCGATCACTTCTTCACCAACGTCGACGCGATTCTGACCGACAGCCAGTTGCCCCAGTTGAGCTCGGATACGCGCGAATTCTTCGCCACTGCGGCAACACAGATCGATCAGATAACCGCGCAGATCGACGACCTCCTGGGGGCCCGCGGCACACTCGTCGATTTCGTCGACGAAGCCCGCGCGACCATGGAGTCAGCAAACCTGCCCGAGACCGCCGCCGCAACCCGTGATGCGCTCGACCGAACCACCTTGGCGGCCGACGATCTCCGCCGGTCGCTTCCCGTCATGCGCGATGCCCTCGAGCAGCTGCGCGAACTCGCCCGCCTGCTCGACGCGCAGCCCGAGTCCCTCGTGTTCGGGTCCCGTCCACCCAACAGAGAGTCCCGATGACGCATCGATCGCGAATCCAATACGTCGTCGTAGGCGTCGTCGCGCTCATCGGGGCGGCCTGCCACCTGCCGCGCCCCGAGACCACGCCGAGCCGCATGCTCGAGCCGAGCCTCCTGGAGCCCGCTACGGAGGCCTCCAAGGCGCCCGACGCCACCCCGGTACGGCTGCTGGATACACAGGCCCGTGCACACATCGGGCGGCGCCTGCTGTATCAGCAGGCCGACGGCGAGATCAGCGAGGATCCGGTGTGGCGCTGGTCGTCGACGCCCGACCGCTATCTGGACACGGCGCTGCGCCTGAACGTGGCTTCGCGCACCGACTTGCGCCTGGTCGACACCAGCCAGGCACCGACGCTCTCGGTCACCTTGCTGGCGTGGCACCTGCAAGAGGAGCAAGACCTGCACCTGGTGGGGATCGTTGAGGTCCG
>JASFRZ010000539.1:0-3232 GCA_050114655.1 Acidobacteriota bacterium | reverse complement strand
CACCTTCGAGGTGCTCTTCGTACTGGTGCTGCTGGTCGCCACGGTGGCGGTGTACCGGCTGGCCAAAGCCTCGCAGCGCCACCTGCCGCTGGAGGAGATCGTCGAGGAGCTGTCGCACGCCACCGCGCAGCTCGACACGCGCGTCGCCCTCGGTTTGGCGGTGGTGTTCATCGCCCTCGCGCAGGGCCTCGGCGTCGAAGTCATCCTCGGCGCCTTCCTCGCCGGCGCGGTGGTGTCGCTGCTGTCCGCCGAGGAGGGCTCGTCGCTGCGCCCCAAGCTCAACGCCATCGGCTACGGCTTCTTCATCCCGATCTTCTTCATCATGGTGGGGGTGGACTTCGACCTCGGCGCGCTGGAGTCGCGCCAGGGGCTGGTGCTGGTGCCGGCGCTGCTGGTGATGGCCTACGCCGTGAAGCTCATCGCCGCACTGATCTACAAGCCGATGCTGGGCTGGCGCGAGGTGCTCGGCCTCGGCGTGATCACTTCCTCCCGCCTCAGCCTGATCATCGCGGTGGCGGCAATCGGCGTGGAGATCGGCGCCATCACCACCACCACCAACGCCGGCATCGTGGTGGTCGCGATCATCACCGTGGTGGTCTCGCCGATCGCCTTCAACCGGATCGTGCCGCCGGGCGTCGAAGCGCGTCGCCGGGTGATCATCGCCGGCTCGGCGCCGCACGCGCGATTACTGGCGCAGCGTCTCAGCGAGCACGGCGAGCAGGTCTCGGTGATGACACGCAACGAGCACCTGCACGCGGAGATCGCCAATCTCGGCCTCGACGTCGTATTGATCGACGAGCTCGGCCGCGACGAAGACCTGGCGCGCGCCGGTATCGACGAGGCGTGGGCTTTCGTCAGCATGCTCGGCGACGCGCGCGAGGCACTCGAGCTGACCCGCCGCGTCAAGCGTGATTACGTCATCGACACGGTCGTCGCCCACGTGCAGAACCCGCAGGAAGGGGCAGCGTTTCAGGGCGAGGGGATCCGCGTCGTCGATCCCAACCTGTCGACGGTGATCATGCTCGAGGCGATGGTACGTCACCCGCACGCCTTCTCCATGCTCGCCGAGCTCGACATCGACTCGCACGTCGCCGACGTGCGCGTCGACGACCCCGACACCGCCGGCCGGCAGCTACGGGAGATCCCGCTGCCCGGCGACGCGCTGGTGCTGGCGGTGGTGCGCGACGGCGAGATGGTCATCCCGCGCGGCCATACGCGCCTGCGGCGTGGTGATTACCTCACCCTGGTCGGGTCGCGCGATGACGTGCTGGCCGCTGCCGCGCTGTTCCGCGGCTGAGCAGGCCATCGGGCGTTCCCGCGGAGGCCGTCCGCAGATTCTCTTTGATCAGGATGGGACGCCGTTGGGCGGCATGTCGCTCAGACGCCCCGACTTGATCGCGCGCACATAGACATAGCGCAGCAAGCCCTCTTCGTGCAGCCACCTGAGGGCGAGCCCGGCGCGCTGGCCGTCGTCTCCCGGATCGTGCCGTGGATCGGCGTTACTCGGCGTGGTGAAGCGGTGGCTTGGCGCGGTGTTGGCGGTGGCGTCGATGACGCACTCGCAGCGTAGGCCGGCAGCGCGCCCCAGCTCGTCGTGATCGGCGTCCTCGCCCCATGGGTCGGGCCAGGGGCCGAAGCCCGCCTGCAGGGCGTCCTGCAGTGAGAACGGTGGCGTCACAGCACCGACCGGAGGCCGCTCGAGCACGATGTCCGAAAGCACCAGGACCCCGCCCGGCCGCAGCACCCGCGCAGCCTCGGTGAAAAAGCGCCGCCGCGAGGAGAAATGGAACATCGCCTCGATGCACAGCACGCGGTCGAACCGGGCGTCGTCGAACGGCAGCGCGCAGGCGTCGGCCTGCTCCCAGCGCAGCGCGTTGCCGTTGCGCGCCGCGATGGTGCTGCAGATGTCGAGCTGGCGGGGGTCAACGTTGACGCCGGTAAGGGACATGTCCCGCCAAGCGCTGTTGATCCGCTCTAGCGTGCCGCCGAAGCCGCAGCCGACATCGAGCACGCGCTGGCCGTCGGTAAGCTCCGCCATCTTCAGCAGCGCTTCGTTCAGGCGCCGCTGGGCGTGCTCGAACTCTTCCGCCGCGGGGCTCCAGCCGGCTCCCGGCGGCTGATCCCAGTGCCCGAGGTGGACGAAGCGTCCGCCTTCGCCGCGACGGAAGGCGTCGATGAGGTAGTCGAAGTACGGCGGCACCGGGTAGCGCATGTCAGCGACCGGCGGCCGCGGTGGCGGGCGCGGCAGGGACGCCGGGGCCGGCGAAGATCTCGAAGCGGATCTCGACCTCGTTGGCGACCTTGACCACGCCGCCGATCGAGGCCGGCTCGATGCCGAAGTCGCGCTGCTCGATCGCGAAGGCGCCGCGCATCACGTAGCCCTCGCCGTCGGGCTGCAGCTCCGCATCGAGCTCCACCGGGCGCGTCTCGCCGTGCACGCTGAGCGAGCCGCGGATGCGCAGCGTGCTGTCGCCGCGCCGTCGCAGCGAAGTGCTCTCGAAGCGAATGAGCGGAAACGTCTCGGCATCGAGGTACCGGGCCGACAGCATGTCGGCATGGATCTGCGTGCGCTCTTCCTCGTTCGGCCCATCGGGGTCGACGCCGGCGAGCCGCCGCGCCCTTTCGCTGTCGATCACCAGCTCGGGCGTGGCAACCTCGACGACGATGCGCGAGGCGTCCAGGTCGTCCGGGTCGAAGCGGACGTCGGCCGACCAGGCGCCCGGCACGATGCCGTGCTCGTGGCCGAGGAAGCGCATCAGGCCGGCCTTCTTCAGCTTGACGACCAGCGTCGAGCGCTCCGTATCGACGCGCCACTTCGGCGCGGCGTCCTGTGCCCGGCCGTCCGCGCCGGCGAGCGCCATGAGCACTGTCAGGAATGGAATCAGCCCGCGTGACAACACGGCTTCGCTCCTCGAACTCGCCGGCCGGAGGGGGCACGGCGGCACGGTCGACGACTGCGCCACCGCGAACATGAGAGGGCTCCGGCGACCGAGCATAGCAGTTGCCGGCACGCGTCCGTTGCCCGCCCTCCCGTTGCCCGGTAGCCTCGGTGCCGAACCGCACTCTCAACGCACGGAGCCGCCCATGATCCGTCGTGCCCTGCCACCGCTGCTCTTGCTCACCCTGGCGCTTTCGACCGCCTTCGCCCAGCAGGCCGCGCCGGCCGTCGACTGGCAGATGGTCGCCGCCATCCGCGAGGAGGGCCTGCAACGCTCGCAACTCCCCGACACGC
>JASFRZ010000538.1:0-3242 GCA_050114655.1 Acidobacteriota bacterium | reverse complement strand
GATGGCCAGGAACGGCCAGCACATGCTGACCAGCTGAGCCGGCGCGGCGCCCAGCAAAACCCACGGACGGTAACCGACGCCGGCCAGCGAGTTCTTCTCCAGGCCGCGAATCGCCGCCCCCAGGCTCGGGTACCACTCCACACCAACCATCCCGCCGGCCACCCCGAAGGCCTGACGGGCGCCGTGGTCGCGCAGCAGGCGGGCGAGCTGCAGGTCGTCGTCGGGACGCATGGCGATCGGCACGTGCCGGCCGGCGCGCTCGTACGCCTGCCGGCGCACCAGGTTGAAGGCGCCGACGCCGATGGTGTGCGAGCTTTTCGGATCGCCCATGCGCCAGGGGCGGAAATAGCCGACGAACGACAGCATGAAGGCAGCGACGAACAGTTCCACCAGCAGGCTCGGCGTGTGCACATCGGCGGCGATGGTGAGGTGATCGAGCTCCTGGTCGCGCAAACAGGTCACCGCGCGCAGCAGCACGGTGGGCTCGAAGAGAACGTCGGCGTCGGTGAACAGGATGAGCTCGCCGCTGCCGCGCTCGGCGCCGAGCTGCAGCGCGTGGTTCTTGCCGAGCCATCCGGCGGGAAGCTCGCCGACATGCACCACCTGCAGGCGGGCGTCGCCGGCGGAGAGCCGCTCGAGGATGGCGCCCGTACCGTCGGCGGAGCGATCGTCGACGGCGATGATTTCCAGTTTGGGGTACTCGAGCGCCAACAGCGAGCTCATCGCCGCCTCGATGTTGCGCTCCTCGTCACGTGCCGGCACCACCACGGTGACGCGCGGGAGCGCGGCGCGCTGTCGTGCATCGGGCAACGCCACGTGGTCGACGTACTGGACGTACTTGTCTCCCAGAAGCCCGTCGACGGTGATGACCAGCCACGCGGTGAGCGAGCCGGCGGCGATGAGCAGCAGTGCGATCTCCATTCCCGGCAGCGTACCGCGCCGACCTTTGCCACCCCATATCAACCGGGTAAGCGCTACGCAGGCGCCGTGTAGGAACGCCACGGCCCCGATCTCCCGAGCGCCCACGGTGCGTCACGTGCCTTCTCTGTCGTCCGGCATGGCCCTTGCACCCTTTAAGGGGTAGAGGCGAACCGACAACAGAAAGGCACATCATGGACAAAGCCAAGAGACGCGCATATCAGGAAAAGGCCGACGCCGAGCTGCGTGCATGGAGCGCGCGCATCGATGAGCTGCTCGCACGTGCGCAGGCGCAGAAGGCCGAAGGCAAGATCGAGCTCCACGAGCGCCTCGAGAAGCTCGGCGCCAAGCGCGACGACGTGCGTGAGCAACTCGCCGAGCTGAAGGAGAGCGGCGAACAGGCCTGGGACCAGGTTCGCGAGAGTTTCGAGCAGTCGATCTACGACCTGTCGAGCGCCTTCCACTCCGCGGTCGACCGATTCGGCGACCATCCGCTGTCGTCAGCGTCGTCCGACGCCAGCGACAGCGCCTCCACCGGCGCCTAGCACTCCTGCGCCCCGCTTCGTCCGCCGGCCGCGGTGCCGCGTGATCGCGCGGCCCGCGTAGCTGCCGGACGATCCACCGAGAAGAGCTCCGATGCTGCAACAGCTATTCGACATGCTCGACTTTCGAGCGATGCTCAACGGGCTGGTCGGCTACATTCCCAACGTGCTCGCCGCGCTGGCGATCCTCGCCACCGGCTGGTTGCTGCTGCGCCTGACGCGCAAGCCGCTGCGCCGCGCCCTCAAACGCGCCGATTTCTCCCGCGGCCTGCGTGGCCTGCTGGTCGACAGCGTCTACTCCGTCGTGGTCATGGCGATCGCCGTGGTGATGGCGGCCGACCAGATCGGCATCAATGTCACCGCGGCGGTCGCCGGCATGGGTATCGCCGGCCTGGCCGCCGGCTTCGCGGCCCAGGACTCGCTCGCCAACTCGATCGCCGGCTTCCTGATCTTCTGGGACAAGCCCTTCAAGGTCGGCGATTTCGTGTCGGTCGAGAGCGAGTACGGCGCGGTCACCGAGATCACCCTGCGCACCACCCGCATTCGTACGCGCAACAACACCTTCGTGGTAATCCCCAACAAGGAGATCATCGAGGGCGTGCTGGTCAACCACTCGATGTACGGTGAGACGCGCGTCGACGTGCCGGTTGGCATCGCCTACAAGGAGGACATCGACGAGGCGCGTAGTGCGCTGCTCGCCGCGGTGGAGGACATCGACGATGTGCTCGACGATCCCGCGCCGCGCGTCGTGGTCAAGGCGCTGGGCGCCTCCAGCATCGACCTCGAAGTGCGCGTGTGGATCGGCGACGCCGAGGTCGAGCGCCCCGTCTACTTCCGCACCGTCGAGGCCTGCAAGAAGGCGCTCGACGCCGCCGGTATCGAGATCCCCTTCCCACACCTGCAGCTGTTCGTCGACGACGTCAAGCCGCACGTCTTCCGCAACGCCTCGGAGAGTCTCGAGCTGGAGGCAATGCAATGAAGCGATACGACGACCGCGAACTGCTGGCACAGCTCTATCGTGGTCAGATTGCGCGCGCCGACACCTGGCGCCAACGCCTCGACACCACCACCAACTGGGCGGTGATGCTGACCGCCGCCCTGCTCACCTGGATATTCTCCTCGCCGTCGCACCCGCACTACGTACTGCTTGTCGGCATGCTGGCTTCGACCCTCTTTCTGCTCATCGAGGCGCGCCGCTACCGGCAGTACGACGTGTGGCGCTACCGCGTGCGCATGCTCGAGGAACACATGTTCACCGCCGAGCTGCGCGACGAGGGCGAGCGCGACCGCGGCTGGCGCAAAACGCTCGCCGACGACCTGCGCCAGGCAACCACCAAGATTCCCTACTTCGAGGCGCTGGTACGGCGCCTGCGCCGCGTGCATGGCGCCATCTTCGCCGTGCTCCTGCTCGCCTGGCTGTTCAAGGTGATCGTCTTTCCGGCGGCCGATAAGACGCCGCTGGAGGCGATGTCGATCGGCGGCATCCCCGGCGTGCTGGTCGGCGGCTTGATGGCCGCCTACACGCTCATTGTGATCACCCTCTCCGTCCTGCCGCTGCGCCGCCACGCCAAGGGCGAGATCGCCGACGACGGAGATTTCGACCACAAACACGACTGAACCGACGACCAATTCGTCGCGGTGTTGTCGTGTACGTGCGTATACGATCGAATCGATGAGGATCACACTCCCGCAGCGAGGCGGCCGCTTCGCCGGCATCGTAGTTCTACTGCTCGCCCTGTCGCTGTCGGCCTGCTGGGCGCGCGTGCCGGCAACCTTCGAACC
>JASFRZ010000537.1:0-3245 GCA_050114655.1 Acidobacteriota bacterium | reverse complement strand
GCGTGCTGCCCGAGGGATTCGACTTCCCCTCGCCCGACGACGAGGTCTTCGTCCCGCTCGGCCTGTTTTCCGACGATCTGGCATGGAACGAGCGCTCCAGCTCCTCGGGCACCCGCGCCATTGCGCGCCTGGCCGACGGCGTCTCGCTCGAACAGGCGCAGGCCGACCTCGATCGGGTGATCGCCGAAATCCAGACGGAAGACGACCCCAACGCCGCCACCGCCGAGCTGGTGACGCTTGCAGAACTGTACGTGGGCGACACCCGCACACCGGTGCTGATCCTCGTCGCGGCGGTCGCCCTGGTGCTGTTGATCGCCTGCGCCAACGTCGCCAACCTGCTGCTGGTGCGCAGCGAGGGGCGCCAGCGCGAGCTTGCCATGCGCACCGCGCTGGGCGCCGGTCGCGGCCGCGTGATGCGCCAGCTGTTGACCGAGAGCGTCGTGCTCGGCGCGGCCGGCGGGCTACTCGGCATCGGGCTGGCGGTCGTCGCCATCAACGCCATCGTCACAGCCCTGCCCGACGACATCCCGGCGATGGTGGCACAGCGTGTGGGCATGAACATCGACGTGCTCGTCTTCACGCTGACGCTGTCGCTGCTCACCGGGCTGCTGTTCGGCTTCGCGCCGGCGCTGCGCGGTGCGCGGCAGGACGTCGCCGCGACCCTCAAGGAGGGCGGCCGCGGCAACCTAGGCGCCGGTCGTCGCCGCCTGAGCTCCGCACTGGTGGTCGCCGAGATCGGCCTGTCATTGATGCTGCTCGCGGGCGCCGGCCTGCTGATCAAGAGCATGGGTGCGCTGCACCGCGTCGACAAGGGCTTTGACGAGAGCGGCGTGCTCACCGCCCGCATTCCATTGCCCGAGAGCCGATATGACACCGAGGAAAAGTGGCGCGCCTTCTTCACCGAGCTCCTCGAGCGCACCAAGGCGCTGCCCGGCGTGCAGTACGCGTCGGTGACCCAGACCTTCCCGCTGTCCGGCAATAGCTGGGAAACCGGCATCTCGCCCGAGGGCGTCGACCCGTTCAACGACGACCTGCGCGACTCGGTGCAGTACTACATCGCCGACGTCGACCACTTCGACGCGCTGGGCATCGAGCTGGTGCGCGGCCGCACGTTCGACGACCGCGACGTGGTGGGGGCGCAGCCGGTGGTAATCATCGACGAGACCATGGCCGAGAAGTACTGGCCCGGCGAGGACCCGATCGGCAAGCGCATCACGATGGAGTGGGAGCGTCCCGAAGGCGCGGCCGAGGACGCCGAGCCGCAGCCGGTTTACCGCACCGTGATCGGCATCACGCACCACGTGCGCCACTACGAGCTCGAGGAGCCCGGCCGCATCCAGGCCTACCTGCCCTTCCGTCAAACCCCGCGCTGGTGGGGATTCTCCGGCTACATGATCATCCGGACGGCCGGCGACCCCGCGGCCCTGGCAACGCTGCTGCGCGATCAGGTCGAGGCCATGGACCCGGAGCAGCCGATGACGCTGGTGCGCACGCTCACCGAAGTGGTCGAGGGACGCCTCTCGACCTACAACGCCATGCGCGGCCTGCTGGTGATCTTCTCCGCCCTCGCCCTGCTGCTCGCCGCGGTCGGCATCTACGGTGTGATGGCCTTCTCGGTGACCGAGCGCGCCCGCGAGATCGGCATCCGCATGGCGCTCGGCGCCGAGCGATCTTCGGTCCTCGGCATGGTGTGCGGCCAGGGCTTCAAGCTGACCCTCGTCGGCCTCGGCTTCGGCCTGCTCGGTGCCCTCTCCGTCACCCGCTCGCTGCAGAGCACGCTCTACGGCGTCGGCGCCACCGAGCCCGTCACGCTGGCCGCGGTCGCCGCCATCCTGACCACCGTAGCCCTCGCCGCCGCCTGGCTGCCGGCCCGCCGCGCAAGCCGCATGGACCCGGCAATCGTCCTGCGCAACGAATAGCACAACGTACCGGCGGGCGCGCAGCCGCGCGTTCGCCTTGCTAGTACTCGAACTTGATGCCGAACGTGGGAAAGATCTCCAGCCCCTCGGCGCGGCTCTCGCCGGTCAGCGGATCGAAGGCGAACTGGTTGACGTTCTTGTGGTTGTAGATGTCGAGGATGTCGACGAAGACGACCAGATCGAGGGCGCTGACCGCGACGCGGTAATCGACGCGGAAGTTGAGCGTGTGGAAGGCCGGGAAGCGCAGCGTGTTGTTGGTGGTCAGCTCCTTGGAGTAGCGCAGGAAGCTCGGGTCGTCGAACACGTCGGCATGGATGATGAAGTCGTCGTAGGGCCGCCCGCTCATGTACTTCCACTTGGCGCCGATCTGCAGGTTCGAGGTGAGCTCGTAAGCCATGAAGATGTTGAACACGTGCGGCCGGTTGAAGTCGGCGGGGTATTCGCCCTCGCCGAGGTTGTCGTTGCGCTCGGCGACCGCGTACGAGTAGCCCACCTGGCCGAGCCAGCGGCTGGTGAGTCGCTTGACCAGCGACAGGTCGATGCCGTAGGCGTAGCCGTCCCCGCCGTTGCTGGCGACGTTGGTCGTTCGATCGGGGATGACCACCAGGTCGTCGAGCCGCTGGTAATAGGCCTCGGCGCTGAAACGAACATCGGGGCTCAGGTAGTGGCTGACGCCGAGCACCGCCTGCGTCGAGCGCTCGCTCTTCAGGTCGGCGTTGGCCGGGCTGGCGGCGATCTGCAGGAAACGCGGGTACTGGTAGAAGACCCCGGTGGAAAAGTTCAGCCGCGTACGCGAGCCGGCCAGGAAGCTGGCCGAAAAGCGCGGTGACCACAGCGTCTGCCCATTGAGGCCGTCGTAGTCGAGGCGCAGGCCGGGCGTCAACGTGACGCGGTTGCCCAGCGCGACGGAGTACTCACCGTACGCCGCCGGTCGCCAGGCGCTTTTGTTGTACGTGTTGTCGATGAACTCCGGCAGCAGGACGACGAACTTCTGGTTCGGGTCGGGGCGGTAGTCGTCCTGATCGTAAACGTAGTTGATCCATGGACCGTCGAGCGTGCTGTCGTAGTCCAGCTCGACACGGGTCAGGCGCCCACCCATCGCCACGGTGCCGTTCTCGCCGGCGAGGAAGTTGAAATCGCCGCGCCAGCCGAGCTCCTGCTCGCCCTCGTTGACCACCAGGATGTCCTCGCGCACCGGCACGTCCTCGGGTGCCGGCGGGATGGTGTCGACCTGATCAGGAAACGAGTTGCCCTGGCTGGAGTACTTGTCGCTGTAGCGGAAGTAGAAGGTGTTGGACAGGAAGCCGGTGTTGCCCACCAGTCGAC
>JASFRZ010000536.1:0-3251 GCA_050114655.1 Acidobacteriota bacterium | reverse complement strand
ACCTCCGCCGAAATCGCCACGGTGCCGCCGCTCTCCGACGCCTCGATGGCGTTCATCAGCAGAGCCAGCAGCATCTGCTGGATCTGCGCCGCGTCACAGTCGACCTGAGGAAGCTCGGGGTCGGTGTGTACCTCGAGGCGTACCTCGCCGAGCTCCGCCTGGTGGCGCACCAGCATGATGCAGCGCTGGATGAGCGGCGGGATCTCGCAGGGCGCGAAATCGGCGCTGGACGAGCGGCTGAACAGCAGCAGGTTGCGCACGATGTCGCCGCAGCGGCGTGCCTCGGTGTCGATCAGGCTGAGGATGCGAGCGGTGTCTTTGCGCTCGTCTTCGCGGGGGCTCGCGTCCCCGTCGCCGGCTGCTGCGCTTTCAGCGCCGCCGTCGCCGGCCGCCTCCGCCGTCTCGGTCATCCTGCGGTGCAGTAGCTTGGCGTAGGTACTGATGCCGGCGAGCGGGTTGTTGATCTCGTGCGCCACGACCGCGGCAAGCTTGCCGAGCGACGCCATCTTCTCGACCAGCAGGATGCGCTCGTGCGCCTCGTTGAGCTCGGCGGTTTTTTCTTTCACCTTGCGTTCGAGCTCACGACCGCTCGCCTCGAGCTGGGCACGCGAGCGCCCGACCTCCTCCACCATTGCGTTCCACGCCGCCGACAGCTCGCCGATCTCGTCGGTGGAGCTCTCGGGCACGGTGGCGGTCAGGTCACCGGCGGTGACGCGCGCCGCGGCGTCGGTCAGCCGGTGCACCGGCCTCAGCACCATCTCCCAGGAGAGCACCAGCGCCAGGCCGAGGATCGCCAGCGCGGTGCCTGCCAGCCCCAGGCCCATCTCGACGCGTGAGGCGCTCAGGTCCTGATCGACATCAGAGAGAGAGAGCTGCACGTCGAGGACGCCGAGCAGCGGCTGCACGCTCGGGCCCGCATGACAGCCGGCGCCGCCGCAGTCGCTCTCGTTCTGGATCGGCGCGATAACGCCCATCACGCGCCCACCGTTGCTACCGAAGATACGCATGCGGTCGTCGCGCTCGAGCCGGTCGAGTGGACGGTCGCGCTGGTGGCAGGCGTAGCACTGCTCGGCGTTGGTGTCGACCAGGGTTCCGACCTCCGAGGGTACGGTGGAGGTGTTGATCTTGCCGACCTTGTCGAACACCCGGATGCGGTCGATGCCGGGCTGCGAGCCGATGGTCTCGATGATGCGGCGAACCTCGTCGGGCTGGTTGCGCAGCATCGCGTCGCGCGTCGACGTGCGGATGGTTTCGACGATGCGGTCGGCGGCGGTGTTGACGATCGACAGCAGGTGGGCACGCTGCATGTGCAGGTTGTAGGTGCCAGCGATCGCCAGGATCGCCGCGGCGCCGAGGCACAGCGCGAGCGCCAGCCGCATGCCGAGGCGGAAGCGCGGCGCGCCGTTGCGACGGGTTGGTCCGGCCGTTGCCGCGGCCATGATCAGGTCACGTGCGCCAAGGCCTCATCCTCCGGAAATACATCGAGGTAGCGCGCCGCCAGGCCGAAGGCGGCAAAGCCGACCGACACCAGCATCAGCGAGATCGCCACCTCGGACCACGCCGGCACGTAGTGGCCGCCGGCGGCGGTCTCCAGGCCGGTGATGCTGACGTTGAGCCGGTTGGCGACGAAGCCCAGCACCGCCAGCAGGCTGGTGCCGTACAGCCCCTTGGCGCTCTCGCGCACGCGCGGGAAGCACAGCAGGCCGAACGGCAGCAGCACGCCGAGGATGAACTCGAGCTGGAACATGCGCGCTTCGTAGGAGGTGCCCAGCGCCAGCCCGAGCACGCCGCGTGAGACCAGGTCGTAAAAGCGCAGCACGCCGTACACGCCGAGAGCGCCGGTCAGCATGCGGCCGACGTCGATCAGCAGCGGCATCTCCAGCTGGCGGCCGAAGGCGCGCGACGACAGGCGCGACTCGACGATCACCATCGCCAGGCCGACACAGATCGACGAGACGAAGAAGATCAGCGGCAGCATGCTGGTGTACCAGATGGCGTTCAGCTTGCCCGGCACGATCAGGTACAGCGCGCCGAGCGACGACTGGTGCAGCGTCGACAGCAGCACGCCGAGCACCACCAGGGGCACCGTCATGGCGTGCTGGATGCGCGCCAGGCGGGTCCATTGCAGCTTCTCGAACAGCATGCCGGAGAACTCCAGCGCAAGCACCGTGGTGTACAGCGTCACGCACCAGGCCACCTCGAACATCACCGAGTGCGGGTTCCACATCACCAGCGGGTGCCACAGCGCCCACGGCCGGCCGAGGTCGAAGAGCAGACCGCAGACGGCCAGCAGGTAGCCGAGGAACGCGGTGATGATCGTCGGGCGGACGATGGGCATGAAGCGCTTGATGTTGAAGATGTAGACCATCGCCGTGATGGTGAAGCCGCCGGCCGCGAGGCCGACGCCGGTGAGCACGTCGAAGCCCACCCACAGACCCCAGGGATAGGTATCGGACAGGTTGGTGACCGACCCGAGCCCCTGGGTGTAGCGAATCACGGTCAGCACCAGGCCGACCGACAGGATGAGGAAGAAGACCCCGCGCCAGAACGTCACGCGGTAGCCGCGCGGTTCAATGGTTGTCGGGCTCATCGGAGACCTCCTCGAGCTTCACGCGCCCTTCGGCGAGCGCTACTTCGTTGCGACGATTGGTGATCCACCAGACAGCGAGCAGGAAGGCGCCGCCCACGGTGACGATCGCGGGGACCCTCTCGAGCGCCTCCATGGTGAGATCCGGAAGCGGCTTGTCGCCCAGTCCGAGCTTGAAGCCGAGCTCCTCGAACGACACCGGCGACAGGAACAGCACCGAGGTGCCGCCGACCTCGTACTCGCCGTAGATATGCGGGTAGTAGTCCTCGGGGTACTCCTCGAGGCGGTAGTGAGCCTCGGCGAGCATCTCGGCACGGGGCCCCGAGACGGTGGCGCCGAACTTACAGGCCTCCGCGCAGGCGTTGATCTCGCCGCGCGCGATGCGGTCGTAGCAACCGTCGCACTTGGCGACCTTCGGCACCGGTTTCGTCCACTCGTAGCGCGGCACGTTGAAGGGGCAGGCCTGCATGCAGTAGCGGCAGCCGATGCAGCGGCTGGCGTCGTAGACAACCGGCCCCTCCTCGGTCTTCTGAAGAGCAGCGACGGGGCAGACGGAAGCGCACGACGGCGTGACGCAATGCATACACATGCGGCGCACGAACCACTCGCCGTGCTCCTCGATCTGCGTGTAGTTGGTGGCTGACAGCACCTCCTGTTCGAAAGG
>JASFRZ010000535.1:0-3257 GCA_050114655.1 Acidobacteriota bacterium | reverse complement strand
GAGCTCCACACCGAGCTTTCTCCCCGGAAGCTGCCCTGGTATTCGCCCGACGCGCTGAAGATCGAGACGCGCTGATTGGAGACATCCCAGGTCAGCAGCCGTCCATCGGGGAGGACCTCCAGGCCGTTGATACGGGTGTACTCGCCGGGCCCCTGGCCGGCGCGCCCGACATCGCCCAGGTAGTTGCCCTCAGCGTCGTACGTGCGGACGACGTCCGGCTGATCGTCGGCGACGTAGATCGTTCCGTCGAGCCCGACGGTCAGGAAGTTGATCGTGCCGAACATCAGCTCGGTGGGGCCGGTCTCGACACCGATGCGAAGCTCCTCGACGAGACCCGTATCCCCCCAGGCACCCGCGTCGGCGACTTCCGGCTCGACTGCCCGACCGCCGCAGGCAACGGCCGGAGACAAGACGATCAACGCTGCAACGACCTTCTCTCGCGGCCCGATCCGAGGCTTCGGGGGCCTTTCCGTCTTCTCCTCGCATCGTGTCTGCATCGCTTCAACTCCTGACGGGAGCAATGGAATAATCGAACAAGACGCAGGCTACAATCAGGAGACAAACGCGATCAAGCAAGGTGCCGGCCTGCCGCCGGCGGGCGAGGAGAGGGCTGATTGTTCGGGCGGATCTCACTGGCGACCAGGCTGATCGGGGTGCTCGCGCTGGCGCTCGCCTGCCCCCACCCGGTGTCGTTTCGCGAGGGCGGCTACCTGCCTGTTGCCGTGATCCTCACTATCCTCGGCGACGAACCGATCGGCGGGTTCGTCATGCTGGCGTTCTGTCTGCTGCTCTACGGCATCCCGCTGCTGGCCCTCTCGTTCGTGTTCCTCGCCCACAAGCCCAGAGGCGATTCCGCGGTGCCTTCCCGGGCCAGAATCGACGATTCCAGCGCCCCTTGACCGCTGCGCCAATGTTCGTCACTGTTGTCGGGCTCGCGTGAAGCACCATCCTCCGGCTCCCCGACAGCTCGAGGAGCACATCATGCAAACGCGCCCCCTCCCCTTTCCGGGGCTTGTCCTGACCCTCGGCGCGCTTGCCGCGTCGACCCTCGCCTGCGCGCCGCCGCTGGAATTTGCCGAGTGGACGGTTCCGGTTCCCGAGGGAACGCCGGTGGTCGAGTACGCCGGCGTCGACGCGGCGCAGCGCGCCGGCCATCGTATCGAGGCCCGCGACGACCTGGTCATCGCGCCGCGGGCCGGCGACGACAACTACTCCTTCTACCTGCCGAGCGCCGTGATGGCCGACTCGAATGGCACCATCTACGTGCTCGACAGCGGAGAGGCGCGCGTCCAGGTCTACGGCTCCGACGGCAACTACCTGCGCACGATCGGCAAGCAGGGCAGCGGCCCGGGCGAGTTCCGTGGCAACCAAGGTGGGTTCGTCACCGTGCTGGCGACGATCGCGGCCGATCGGTTGATCGTCTACGACATGTCGCTGCAGCGGCTGTCGGTTTGGGACCGCGCGGGCACGCACCAGGGCGACCATCTGCTGCCCGAGCCGCGTCTCGGCCGCCTGGTGGCGGGACGCGACGACGGCGGTATCGTGGCGACCACACTGCAGCGGGTCGAGGATGGCTCGAATACGGCGGTCATCGCGCTGGACACGAACGGCGAGGTGCAGCGCGACTACGTGAGTC
Source organism: Acidobacteriota bacterium (assembly GCA_050114655.1). GTDB lineage: Bacteria > Acidobacteriota > UBA890 > UBA890 > UBA890 > JASFRZ01. The sequence goes on along the minus strand of JASFRZ010000535.1, from coordinate 1,621 downwards.
TGGCACGGCCGGGAACGCTCGACGTCGACGAGCGGCGCATCCTCGATCCTTCCGGCGGGCCGGCGTTTGCCGCGGCGCCCGACGGCACCGTCTACGCCACCGCCGGCGACCAGTACCAGGTCATCGCCGTGGCGCCGGACGGAAGCACCCGCTGGGCACTGCGGGTGGCGCAGGAGCGGGTGCCGTTCACCGACGCCGACCGCCGACGGATCCTCGACGTTCTCAGCAACAACGGTGAGGCTCCGGTAGACGCTGCCGGAACCGACTGGCCCGCGTACCTGGCCTCGATCTCGCGTCTGTCCGTCGACGGCCACGGTCACCTGTACGTCTTCGGCCCCACGCCACCCTTTGCCGAAGCCCCCGGCGAGGTCGACGTCGAGGTTTACGCCGCCGACGGAAAGCGCCTGTTCACCGGCACCATGCCCCCGGTTCGCTGGTCGGACGCCGTCGGCGACTTCGTCTACGGCACCCGCACCAACGAGGCCACCGACGAGCGTGAGGTGGTGCGCTACCGGCTCGTCGAGCCGTTCGCCCCCTGATGCAAGTCCGGTGGGCGGCCGGCATCGTCCGCGGGGCTTGTTCCCGCGCAGCTCCGGCTTCCTTCATGGCGAAGCCTTTCCGTGAGTGCGCGTGCCCCTGTACCTTTGGCGCAAGTATCCGCAGAGTCGCACTCCCCGGATCGGCAACGGAACATGATCGACGCGATGTTGCAGGATCTCCGCTACGCGCTCCGCACCCTGGGCAAGGCGCGCGCGTTCTCTGCGGTCGCGGTGCTGACCCTCGGTCTGGGCATCGGCGCCAACACTGCCATCTTCAGCGTGGTCAACGCCGTCCTGTTGCGGCCGCTGCCCTTCGAGGCGGCCGATCGGCTGGTGTTCGTGCGCGGTGAGCTGCGCGCGCGCGACGTGTACAACTGGCCGATCTCACCGCGCATCCTGCTCGACATGCGCGAGCGCGGCACGCTGATCGACGCCTTCGCCGGCATCGCCACGGCCAGCGGCACAATGGTCGCCGGCGAGGGTGAGCCGGTGCAGCTACAGCAGGGCCTGGTAACTCCCAACCTGTTCCGCGTGCTACACGTCGCGCCCGTTCGCGGGCGCGACTTCACCGACGACGATGCCGCGCCCATCCCCGACGGCACCGATCCCACCAACGTGCCGCCGTCGGCCGCCATCCTCAGCCATCGACTCTGGGAGCAGCGCTTCGGCTCCGATCCGGCGATCGTCGGCCGCACCATCGAGTTCAACGGCAACGACGTCGAGGTGATCGGCATCATGCCGGCGGGCTTCAAGCTGCTGCTGGCGCCCGACGCCTACGCATCCGCCAACGTCGACGTATGGCTCGCGCCGCGCCTCGATCTGGTCAACTTCGATCGCCGGCAGGCGATGTTCGACGTCGTCGGCCGGCTTGCGGACGGCGTCACGGTGGCGCAGGCGCAGTCCGAGATGGACGCGCTCGCCGAGTGGGAGCGGGAGATCAACGAAGCCTCCGCCGGCGCCGGCTACGGCCTGCGCGTCGTGCCGATGCAGCAGGAGATCACCGCCAACGTGCAGCCGGTGGTGCTGGCGCTGCTCGGCGCGGTCGGCTTCGTGCTGCTGATCGCCTGCGCCAACGTCTCCAA
>JASFRZ010000534.1:0-3260 GCA_050114655.1 Acidobacteriota bacterium | reverse complement strand
CGACGTAGTCAACGCCTGCAACGGGGCTGACGGTGAGCGCAAGAGTGCAACCGGCGTCGCCAAACTGGCCACAGACGGCGGCCCTGCGTCCCGATTGAAGGTCCGTTTCGCGCCCGGCTTTCTCACTTGGCTTCCCTTCGTGTGGGCGGACTACTGGGTGCTGTCGCTCGACGACGCCTACACGGTGGCGGCCGTCGGCACGCCCGACCGTGACTATCTGTGGATCTTGTCGCGCACGCCGCAGCTCGACGACGGCCGCTACCAGGCCGTCGTCGCGCGGGTCGCGGCGATGGGCTACCCGGTGGATGAGCTCGAGAGAACCCGTCAGGCCCGCTAGCCCCGAGGAGAAACGGGGCTAGCGGGCCGTTGTCACGGCATCATGGCGCGATGCTGCGCGGACGGTTCGAACTACTGACTTCCCTCCGGAGACGGGGGCAGCGCGGGCGCGCGCCGGGTGAACTCCGGCACCTGCCCGGTGAGCGAATCGAGGAAGGCGATCAGGTCGGCTTTCTCGTGGTCGGTGAGCTCCAGCGGGCTGATCTTGGGATCGAGCCAGGCGTTGGGCTCGCCGCCCTGGGCGTAGTAGTCGACCACCTCCTCGAGCGTCGCCAGGCTGCCGTCGTGCATGTACGGCGCCGTCTCGGTGACGTTGCGCAGCGTCGGCGTCTTGAAGGCGCCCTGGTTGGCGACGATCTCGGTGACGCCGTAGCGGCCGTGGTCGAACTCCTCCATCGTCATCCCCACGCCGATGTTGTGATACAGGCCGAGGTGCGAGTCGGAGAAGTTGAATCCCAGGTGGCACTGCGAGCAGCCTGCCTTGCCGCGGAACAGCTCCTCACCGCGCAGCGCCGCCTCCGAGATCACCGACGGGTCGCGCGTCTCGGTCCACTGATCCCACGGCGCGTTGCCGGAGATCACCGTACGTTCGAACGAGGCGATCGCTTTGGCGACCATGTCGCCGGTGATCTGGTCGCCACCGAAGACTTCGGCGAACTGCTGCCGGTAGCCGGGGATGCCTTCGAGCGTCTCGACCACCGCGTCGACCGTGGTGGCCATCTCGACGGGATTCTCGATCGGCCCCAGAGCCTGCTCCTCGAGCGTTGCGGCGCGGCCGTCCCAGAACTGCTGGGCGTTGAAGGCGGCGTTGATCACCGTGGGTGAGTTGCGGCCGCCCTGCAGGCCGCCGACACCGGTCGAGACCCTGCGCGGGTCGGCGAACCCGGCGGCGGGGTCGTGGCAGCTCGCGCAGCTCACTGTTCCGTCGGCTGACAGGCGCGCGTCGTAATAGAGTTGCCACCCGAGGGCCACCTTCTCCGGCGTCATCGGGTTGTCATCGGGCACGACGAGGTAGTTATCGTCGAGGCCGACGGGCATGGTGGGCAGCTCGGGGATCTCGGGGTCGAAGGCTGGCTCCGCCGGAGCGCAAGCCAGCACCGTACACACCGCGATTCCGAGCACGACAGCGGGGAAGTAGCGCATGGGTACCGTCTCCCGCCCGGTGCACCAGGTTGCCCGGCCGACCCGGGATGGGCAGCCGTGTAGGCAGCGACACCGGGCACATAAAAAGAGTAGCGGATCCTATTTTAGCAGAGAGAGCAGAAGCCGCGCGAGACAGGCGAATTGAGATGACAGCCGCCGGTCGGGGCGCCCGGCGTCACTCACCCAGGTTGATCAGCCGCTCCTCGACCGTCAGGTCGGCCGGCTGCGGCTCGCCCAGCACTCTGGTCTCGATTTCGTCGAGCGTGCGGTGGGCCAGCCGGTCGCGCGGGCTGTTGACGTTGCTCGTCCGCTGACCCGCGGGAAACAGCCGCTCCTCCACCTTGGTGAGCGCCTTCTGCGCCTGCATCTGCTGACGCCGGTGGGTGCGCAACACGATGCGCGCCGCGCGCAACGGGAAGATCAGCAGGATCAGCAGCAGCCACACCACCGCACCGAGGAAGATCATCCAGCGGTTGCCACCGTAGGCGCGATCCGAGGCGATCTCGACGACCGCCTGGTACGCGTTCATGCTGATGCGCCCGACGGCCAGCACGCCGACACCGAGGCCGTAGACGAAGATCGCCAGCAGGATCGACACCCAGACGAGAATTGCGGCGAGCAGCAACATGCCGCGCCGCTCGCCGAGTTGCTCGAGGTACTTCTCGAAGGTGCGGAACAAGGGCGGCCTCGGTTTGGGGGACGAACGCTCATATTACATTTCGCCGCTCCCACCGGAGTCACGATTGGTGATCTCCTCCGTCCGGATGGTAGTACTGCGGTGAAGCGCAACGCTGGCGTATCCGTACCGAATTCAAGATGATCAGTTCGCGTTACCGGTCGCCGCCGCAAGGCGGTGCGCCGGAGCGACTGATCAACTCGACAAAGGATGATGGGAATGGGTAGCAAAGATATCGTGGCAGGCCTTTACGACGCATTCGGCCGCGGTGATGTGCCGACCGTTCTGGGGGCGATGGCCCCGCAGGTGCGCTGGTACGAGGCGGAGAGCAACCCGTACGAGCCGGACGGAAACGGCTGGGTGGGGCACGATGCCATCGTGGGCAATCTGTTCGAGAAGCTGGCCGCGGAGTGGGACGGGTTCACGGTGCACCCGCAGCACTTCCATGATGCCGGCGACGTGGTCACCGTCGAGGGACGCTACACCGCCAAGCATCTCGCGACCGGCAAGAAGCTCGACTGCCAGTTCTGCCACATCTGGACGCTCGACGGCGGCAAGATCACCAAGTTCCAGCAGTACGCCGATACGGCCCGGCTGCGCGAGGCGATGGGCGCGGCCTAGGTGTCCTTCCCCTCATCGAGGGATAGTGCCGGCCAGCGCTCGTCGGGGTTGGTTCTCATCGGGTTGCCGCCTTTCAGCGCCCGGCCGCGAAGCGCGCGAAGCCGTCCATGAACTCGGTGAGCCGCTCGCGCACCTTGTCATCGACCAGCTCACCTTCATCGTTGAAGACCTGGCGCGCGCCGGATACCAGCAGGCGTCCACCGAACCAGGGCCGCGTGCGCAGCGATCGCAGGACCGGCAGCCACGCCGCCTGCGCCAGCGTCGTGCCGCTCCGGCCCGGCGTAGCGCCCATCAGCGCCACTGGCCGGTCGCCGAACACGTGGGCGATCTCGTTCGCCGGGCGCGACAGCCAGTCGACGGCGTTCTTGAGGACGCCGGGCATGGAGTTGTTGTACTCCGGCGTGGCAAGAACCAGACCGTCGCACGCGGCGATCTTCTCCTTCAGTGCGACCACCGGCGTGGGTAGGCCGTGCTCGGCCTCGAG
>JASFRZ010000533.1:0-3261 GCA_050114655.1 Acidobacteriota bacterium | reverse complement strand
TGCCGAGCTGATCGATCGGCCCCTGCGTGAGGCCGGCGGCGGCGGGCGCGGCGGCAATGGCGGCGGCAACGACCCACGCGAGCTCGGCTGGCGCGTCGATGGTGCCGGCCTGACCTACCTGCAGCGTGCGCCGCGCGCAGAGGGCGACGAAGAGGGCGGCGGCGGCCGACGCGGCGGTGAAGCGCAGGGTCGCGGCGGCCGCGGTGGGCAGGCCGGCGGCGACGGCGGCAACGGCCGTCCCGACCGCGTCATGCTACTTGCTCCGCCGTTCGACATGGAGCAGGCCCAGGTGGTGCTGGAGAGCGAGGACGCGCTCAGCAGCCACTCGTTCAACCGTGACGCGACGCGCCTGTTCGCCGGCGTGGCCACCGACGACGGCCGGGTGACCGCGACCTGGGATCTGACCGCGGCGAGCCCGGAGCGCAACGTGCTGATCGAGCCGTTCGACAACGACGATCTGCTCGAGCTGCCCGGCAGCCTGATGACCCGCCGCGCCGACAACGGCATCAGCTACACCATCGTGTCGAGCGACGGCGGGCGCGTGTTCCTCGAGGGGCCCGGCTACGCCGAAGACTTCAAGCCGACGCCGTTCATCGACGCGCTCAGCATCGACGACAAGACCAAGGAGCGCATCTTCGAGGGCTCCAAGGACAGCTACGACAACCCGATGGTGGTGCTCGACGACGATCTCGAGCACATCATCGTGTCGCGCGAATCGGAAAGCGACTATCCGCAGAGCTACCTGTACAGCAACGGCACCTTCGAGCAGCTCACCGAGAACGTCTCGCCGTACCCCGAGCTGCTCGACGTGCAGCGCGAGCACTTCACCTTCGAGCGCCGCGACGGCGTGACCATCCACGGTTCCGTGGCCATGCCGGTGGGCTACGTCGAGGGCTCCAAGGTGCCGGCGGTGTTCTGGACCTACCCGAGCGAGTACAACACTGTCGAGGACTACGAGCGCTCGGTGCTGCGCGGCACCAACCTCAACCGGCACCCGCGGCTGAGCTTCCGCTCGGACTCCGAGGTGTGGCTGACGCAGGGATACGCGCTGGTGATCCCCGATATCCCGATCATCGGCGATCCCTACAACGACAAGTTCGTCCAGCACCTCGTCGATTCGATGTACGCGGCCATCCGCAAGGTCGATGAGATGGGCGAGATCGACATCGACAAGCTCGGCCACGGCGGCCACAGCTACGGCGCCTTTACCACCGGCAACATTCTGGCGCGCTCGCCCTTCTTCAAGGCGGGCATCGCCGGCGACGGTGCCTACAACCGCTCGCTCACGCCGACCGGCTTCCAGCGCGAGAGCCGTAGTCTGTGGGAGGCGCCGTGGATCTACATCGAGATGTCGCCCTTCTTCGTCGCCGACCAGATCGATACGCCGATGCTCATGTATCACGGCATGGACGACAACAACACCGGCACCTGGCCGATCCAGTCCGACCGCATGATCCAGGCGCTCACCTCGCTCGGCAAGACGGCGGTGCTGTACAAGTACCCTTACGAGTCGCACGCGCCGCGCGCGCTCGAGCAGCAGCTCGACCTGTGGGCGCGCTGGATCGACTGGTTCGACATGTACGTCAAGGGCGAGATCGACAGCGAGACCGACACCGAGGCCGGCTCGAGCGCGCGGGGAGGGCGCTAGTCAGGGCGCCGGCGCGAGCACCACGGAGGTCCACATGGCAGAGTTCACCATCAACGTAAACGGCCGCGACCACACCATCGACGTGCCGCCCGACATGCCGTTGCTGTGGGCGCTGCGCGACACCCTCGGCATGACCGGCACCAAGTACGGCTGCGGCATGGAGCTGTGCGGCGCGTGCACCGTGCACATCGACGGGGAGCCGGTGCGTGCCTGCCGCAAGGCGGTCTCGACCGTCGGCGCGGGCAAGGTCACCACGATCGAGGGGCTGGCCGGCGACCACCCCGTCATCGACGCGTGGATCGCCGAGGACGTGCCGCAGTGCGGCTACTGCCAGGTCGGTCAGGTGATGACTGCCGCGGCGCTGCTGGCCAGCAACCCGGACCCCTCCGACGACGACATCGACGCCGCGATGGTCGGTGTCGTCTGTCGCTGCGGCACCTACGATCGCATCCGCAAGGCGATCCGCCGCGCCGCCGGGAGGGTCGCGCCATGAGCCGCATCGCCAAACTCGATCGTCGTGATTTCCTGCGTCTGACCGGGGCCGCCTCGAGCGGCCTGGTGCTGGGCGTTTACGGTGGTGCCGCGCCGGCGCAGCAGATGCTGTCGGGGGGAGCGGACGCCGACCCCCTCAACGCCTTCGTAGCGGTGGCCAACGACGGCACGGTGTCGATCTGGGTCGCCAAGATGGACATGGGCCAGGGAGTGCGCACCTCGCTGCCGATGATCGTCGCCGACGAGCTCGACGCCGCCTGGGACGCCGTCCGCGTGGTGCAGGCCGACGCCCACCCGGACAAGTACGGCCGCATGATGACGGTGGGCAGCTCGAGCGTCCGTCGCGGCGCCTGGATGGACCTGCGGCGCGCGGGTGCCTCGGCGCGGCAGATGCTGCTCGCCGCGGCCGCCGAGCGCTGGGGCGTCGATACCGGCAGTTGCCGCACGGAAGCCGGCGAGGTGCTGCACCCGGCGTCGAACCGCCGGCTCGGCTACGGCGAGCTCGCCGAGGCGGCGTCGATGATACCGGTGCCGCAAGAGCCCAGGCTCAAGGATCCCGCCGAGTTCGATCTCATCGGCACGCCGATGAAGCAGCTCGACACGCCCGCCCGCGCGCGCGGTCAGGCCACCTTCGGTATCGACGTGCGCGTCCCCGGAATGCTGTTCGGCACAGTGGTCCACCCGCCGATGTTCGGCGGGGCGGTGGGCAGCTTCGAGGCGAGTGCCGCGCTGGCGGTCGAGGGCGTGCGCGAGGTGGTGGAGATCTCCAGCGGCATCGCGGTGGTGGCCGACAACACCTTCTCTGCGTTCGCCGGCGCCGACAAGCTCGAGGTCACCTGGGACGGTGACTTCAACATGGACAGCGAAGACATTTTCGCCCACTTCGCCGAGCTCGCCGACGGGCCGGGCGCGGAGGCGCGCGCCGAGGGCGACATCGAAGCGGGCATGGCGGCGGTGGCGAGCAAGGTCGAAGCGGTCTACCAGGTGCCCTACCTGGCGCACGCCACGATGGAGCCGATGAACTGCACCGCGCACGTGCAGGCCGACCGCGTCGAGGTCTGGGCGCCGACGCAGAACCCTCAGGGAGTGCAGAGCACCGCGGCGCGGCTGACCGGGGTGCC
>JASFRZ010000532.1:0-3262 GCA_050114655.1 Acidobacteriota bacterium | reverse complement strand
GTCTGGCTGCCGTTTCCGGTCGATTTTGACGCGCGGGTGCGTCCTCAGCTGGTCGATTTCATCGAGCCCCAGGTCGTTTCGGACGCCGCCCCGGAACCGCCCGAGGGATGGGCTGACGACGCCTGATCGCGGCGACTCGGCTGCGGCTTGACAGCCTCAGCCACCCCGCCTATTCTCCACTTTTAGTGGTTCTCGAAGCCTTCATAGCTTCGTTCGCGCCGCTTTCCAACCTGCCAATCACCACGTTCGGCGCCTCAAGAATCCAACCACCGCCCTCCCCGTTACAGGGACAAGTTTGACGGCGCCCCGCGCTTTTTTTGACACAACATGACAGCTCTCGAACTGCATCGGAAACACCCCGCCCTCGACCTCGCGCCCATCCTCCGCGTCATCAAGTACATGGGTCTCGACAGCAACGCGCTGTCACAGTCCGAGGTCGATCGAATCCTCAAGCTCTATCCCCACTTCGAGCGCGACCCCGAGCTCGTGGTCGGAATCGAAGCGCTGTGCCGCTTGACCGAGATCGAAGCCGAGCGCCTCAGCGCGATCCTCACCGAGCATCGCAACGAGATCCCTTACCTCGGCACCACGGCCCACCCGATGGTGCCAACGGTGGCGGTCGACATGATTCGGGCCATCGCTGACGGTGACGACCCGTTGAGCGCCTCCGAGGAGGATCTGTTCACCCTCACCGAGATGGCCGAACGCACCGGCATCAGCATGGCGAGCCTTTCGAAGTACGTGAAGGAGCACCCCGACCGAATTCCGTCGCGCACCGTCGGCCGGATGCGCCGCTTCCCGCGCGAAGCCACCGAGGTATTCCACCAGATCAAGGCGGAAAACCTCGGTCGGCGTGGCAATGGCCAGGACAGCGTCGAGCGCCAGAAGGCGGCCGTCAGCAAACGCTACGCCGCCAAGCTCGCCGACATCGAGGAGCAGCTCGACGCCGCAGTCGAGGTATCGCGTGAGCTGTCGCGCACGCTCAACCGGCTGTCGCGTCAGGTAGGCCGCGCCCGCGCCGCCGCCGAGAGCGGCTCCAAGGCCTCGGTCCGCGAGGCGCCCGGGCGCTCCCGGCGCTCGGGCGGACACCGCCCCGATACGATCGTGGCGGCGTGCAAGAAGGTCCTCGCCAACGCCGACGGCCCGATGCGCGTCGCGGATATCACTGAGCGTGTCATTGCCATGGGCACGCCGATCAAGGCGAAGAATCCCAACGTGACCGTTTCCTCCATCCTGTCGTCCTACGACGATTTTGGGCGCGTCCGTCGCGGTTACTACGAGCTACTGACCGGCGGGAAGCCCGCGAGCGCCGCCGCCGACGCATCCCCCGCTGACGACGAGGCCAAGGGGCGGGAAGCACCCGACACCATCGACAGCGCGGTCGCTTCGACCGTCACCCGCGACGCCGAGGATATCCTCGCCGGTCTGCAGGCCGCCGCGGACTCAGCGGAGCGCGCTGAAGAGGCGGCGCAGTCCACCCGGCAGCGCCACTCGGACGGCAAGAAGAGGCGCGAGAAGGCGGAAGGCGTCATTGGCCTGGAGCCGTTCGGCGCCACCGGTTGAGCCCCGCCCAATCGTCCGAGCACGACATGCCGAAACGAACAGGCCCCGATTTTGTTCTTTGTTTACATGGGTAATCTGTGGCACAAATGATCATCGGTTGCCGCCAGTGCACAGTCGGCGGCCGTTATACTCGTGACCTTCGGATGGAGCTCGCTCACGCAGCCCGCAAGAGCGACTCCCTGCAACGACAAAGCCCGTGGCCGGAAACCCCGAGGCGAGAAAACTGAGCCGAGCCGACCTGATTGCGGCCGCCGTCGAGCGGAATCGTGACATTTGGGTGCGCATGGCGCTGCGCATAACGGCTGACGTGCAGGACGCCGAAGACGCGGTACAGGAGGCGATCTCGAAGGTACTCGCCGGCCCCGGCACGCTGATCGACGCCGATTCCGCCGGCCGCTACCTGACGCGCAGCGTCAGCCACTGCGCCATCGACCGGGTGCGCGCCCGCAGCCGCCTCACCGGATTCGCCGAGAGGGACGAGCCGGGCCCGCGCCTCGCTCCCGTCGAGGCCAACCAGGAACGCCGCCTGCTGTCCGCCGAGGAGGCACATCTGCAGCGGGAGCAGCTCCAGCGCATGCTGGAGGAGCTCAAGGACCTGCCGAAACACCAGCGCGAGGCCATCGAGCTACTGATCCTGCGGCAACCCCCGATGAAGCTGAGAGAGGCCTCAGAGGTCACCGGAGCCCCCATTTCGACGCTCCATAGCCGTTTGCAGGCCGCCTTGGAAAGTTTACGAAAAACTCTGTCGGAAACTGCCCATTGAGGCCGTTATTCAGTCGATGAAGCCGACCCCCCCGAGGCTTCCCGACGCAGAGAAGAAGCGATGCTTTTGAACAGCGAAGAGCTTGTCGCGCTGGTAAACGGCGATGTCGAGCCGGACCGGCTGTCGGATCTTCTCGATCGCCTCGAGCGATGCCCCGCCAGCACCGATGCACTGCAAGTGTTGGTTACGCTCAAGGCCAACCGGGAGGAGGCTCTGGAGGCGCTGCGGGAGGCCGATGCCGACGATTACCCGGCGCCCATCCCCCACCCCGCCGCGCGGCGTGCGGCGGCCTCATCGGGGTGGGCACTCCGTGGCCTGCGCATGGCCGCATCGGTGGCCCTCTTTGCAGCCCTGGGCTTCTGGGCGGCGAGCGTCTACGTCGACATGGAGCAACCGATCGACACCGCCGGGCTCGCGACTCATGAGGCTGTTTTCCCGATACAGCCAATAGAGTCGAACAACCTCGAGCTTACCGACGCCGGCGGCAGCCACCTCCTGGACGCCTATCAGGCCTTGCTGGCGGGCCAATACGATGTCGCGCGCGGCCTGCTCCAATCGGAGCCATACGATACGCAGGGATACGTGCCCATGGGTTTGGGTATCAGCTACTACTTCCTGGGGCAATACGAGGCTGCCCTGGAGCAGTTCACGATTGTCCGCGACACCGCCGAGTTGCCCCGCGATCTGCGCAACCAGTCGGCGTGGTACGAGGCGAATGCGTTGCTCGCCCTCGACCAGCCGGTAAACGCCATGCGTGTGCTCGAGGAGCTCAAGTCGGACTCCGACCATCCGTTCGAGCGCGAGGCGCTCGACAAGTACGACGAGCTGCGCGCGGCGCTCGGGCTGCCGCCCTCGGTACACCACTGAGCCGTTAGCGCCCGCGCAACCGGGCGAGGGTGCCGAAATATCGGCACTTCTCTGTCCGTGCACGCCGCC
>JASFRZ010000531.1:0-3266 GCA_050114655.1 Acidobacteriota bacterium | reverse complement strand
CGTCGATGACCGACACCGTGCCGCTCGAGGCAATGCCGGTGTCGGGATCGACGACTACCTCGGAGCCGGACGACGGGCCGGTGGTGTCGCCGGCGGCCGGTCGGCGTCCGCCCCAGTTCGACACGTATGCCTTGTCGCCGGCGAGCAGAACCGTGTAGGGAGCCATGCCGACGTCGATCTCGGTGTCGACCCAGCCGCCCGCGAGGTCGACCACGGCGACGGAGTTGTTGCGGCTCAGCGCGACCCACGCCACTCCGCTGTCCTCATCGAGGGCAAGGCCGCCGGGGTAGGGCCCGGAGCGATCGCGCGCCGGCATCTCGATGGCGTCCTGCCATGAAAACTCGCCCCCCGGCATGCGCACGGCGGCGCGCAGGAAGCCGTCGGTATCCGTCACCCACACCCGCTGGCCGTCGGCGCCGAAGGCGATGCCGGCAAAGCTGGCGCCGCTATCGGGCAACTCGAGCGTCTGCACGATGGCGTGCCCGGCGGTATCGAAGAGCAGCAGGTCCTGCATGTTCTTGACCGCCAGCAGCCCGGCGTCCGGGCTCAGCGCCAGATCGACCGGGCGCCCCGGAAAGGTGACCGACTCACCCGCAGGATCGATGCGCTGCGACGTGGCGACGATCCACGTACCGTCGCCCTGCGGGCCCACCACCGCCTGCTCGAAGACGACGTCCGGCTCGCGCTCGAGCGCCTGCTCGATGGCGCTCGGCCGCCGAGCGGGTGCGGCGGTACAGGAGGCAAGCAACGGGATCAAGGCGACGAGACACACGAGCCTGCGCATTCGACTTCACTCCTCGTTACCCCCGCAGGAGGGCATGGCGACCCAGCCCATGTGCCTGACGCCGGCAATGTAGTGGAGCGGTACCCCGACCACAACCGCGGCGGGGTAAAGGAGAGAATCCGGCGAGCGGGCCAAACGGCCGGGTGAACGGCGCCGTGATCACGATGGCGTGGCCATATACTTGCGGCACGATGCCGCAACGACTGTCACCTTGGATTCGCGCGCTCTACGTTTTCGCCTGGCTGCCGCTGCTGGCGCTGTACCTGGTGGCTTTCACCGCGAGCGGTGAGGCATCGCCCGGCGAGGCGCTGAAGATCGGCCTGTTCTACATCGGGCCGACGGCGGTCCTCGGAGTAGGAGTGATCCGCCTGTCGCTCCGCATGCCCTGGCCGGGCCGGAGCGCAGCGAGCTTCTTCGCCAGGCACTTCGGCCTGGCGCTGTCATTCGGTGCCGCCAGCGGCGCGCTCACCGTGGCATGCCTCGAGTTGTTCCCGCCGCCGGCGGAAGCCTACCGCCAGGAGACGTCCGCGATGGTGGGCGTCTTCGTCGGCCAGATCTTCCTCGGCCTGCTGCTCTACTGCATCATCGTCGGCTTCACCTACGCGGCGATGGGCGAGATTCGCTCGCGCCAGCAGGCGGCAGCGGCAGCGCGCGCCGAGACCCTGCGGGCCCAGGCCGAGCTCAAGGCGCTGCGCGCGCAGGTCAACCCGCATTTCCTGTTCAACACGTTGCACTCGTTGCTCGCGCTGGTGCGCAAAGACGCCGGATCCGCCGAAGAAGCGCTCGAACAATTCGGTGGCCTCATGCGCTACGCGTTGCGCGTACAGCAGGGACCCGATGACGAGGTGCCGCTGGCCGAGGAGTGGCGCTTCGCGCGTGACTACCTGTCGCTGGAAAAGCTGCGCCTGGGTGACCGCCTGCGGGTTCACACCGACATCGACGACGCCGCTTTGGCGCACGGCGTGCCGGCATTCTCGCTGCAACCGCTGCTGGAGAACTCGATCGGCCACGGCATCGCGCCGCGCGCAGGCGGCGGCAACGTGTGGATCCGTGCCGCGGTGGACGGCGGCCGGTTGCGGCTCGAGGTGCGCGATGACGGCCCGGGGGCGAGCGCGGCGGACATCGAGGCCGCCGACGGCACCGGGCTGCGCCTGTTGCGCCGGCGGTTGGAGGCGCTGCACGGCGACGCTGCGACGCTCACCACGCGGGTCGACGAGGGCGGTTTCGCGGTGATCGTCGAGCTGCCGGCGGCTTCGCGCACGGCCCCCGAGGAGGACTCGGAACGGTGAAGGTCACCGCCGTGATCGTCGAGGACGAGCCGCTGGCGCGCGAGAGCCTGCGCGGGCTGGTCGACGAGATCGACTGGATCGAGGCGGTCGGTGAGGCCGCCGACGGCGTGGCGGCGGTGCGCCTGATCGACCGCAAGAAGCCGGACGTCGTGTTCCTCGACGTCGAGCTGCCCGAGCTCACCGGCCTCCAGGTGCTGGAACGCGTCAACCATCGACCGCGGGTCGTGTTCACCACGGCGTACGACCGTTACGCCGTCACCGCGTTCGAGTTCGAGGCGGTCGACTATCTGGTCAAGCCCTTCGGCCGCCGACGTTTCCGCGAGACGCTCGAGCGCGTGCGCAAGCGTATCGAGGAGAGCGGCGCTGCGGCGACCGGACTCGCGAGCGCGCAGGCGGCACTGGGAGAGCGCTTTCCGTCGCGTCTGTACTCCAGGACCGGCAACCGCATCGTGCCGATACCTGTGGAGACGGTGATGCGGCTGGAAGCTGCCGACGACTACGTCGAAGCGATTTGTCTCGCCGGCCGGCACCTGCTCGACATGACCCTCGCTGAGCTCGAGGCAAGGCTGGACCCGCAGCGCTTCTGCCGCGTGCACCGGTCGCACATCGTCAACCTCGACCACGTCACCGAGATGCGCAAGTACGACGTGCGCCGCCTGACCATCTGCATGCGTGATGGGAGCGAGGTCGTGGCGAGCCGGCGTGGATCGCAGAAGCTGCGCGACCTCATGCCCTGACCACCGCGGTGCGTGTCAATCCTGGCGCAATGCGGTCACCGGGTTTACCGACGCCGCGCGAACCGCGGGAACCAGCGATGCCACCACCGTCACCGCGAACAGCACCCCCGCGACCGTCGTCACGCTGCCGCTGCTCACCGTGGCAATGCCGGCCAGGATCGAGCGGATCACACCCATCAGCGGCACCATGAGCAGCCCGCCGAGGGCGAGGCCGATCACGGCGAGGGTGACGCCCTGTCGCGCCACCATCCACACGACGCTCCGGCCCTCCGCTCCCAGCGCCATGCGGATGCCGATCTCATTGCGGCGCCCGCTCACCGAGTAGGCCAGCACGCCGTAGTTGCCCAGCGATGCGAGCAGGATCGCCAGCGCGCCGAACCCGCCCAGGATGGCGCTGAAGACGTCGATGCCGGCGAAGTTCTGCTCGGTCACCTCGTTCAGGGTGAGCACCTGCCC
>JASFRZ010000530.1:0-3272 GCA_050114655.1 Acidobacteriota bacterium | reverse complement strand
TCTTTCGGGTTATGTCGCGGCACTCCGAACGGATGCGCCGCTCGTCGCCGAAGACCCGCCGCGCCTCCGCACGGGCGCGGTCGGCATCCATGCCGTCGGCGATCAGCTCGGCGGCGCGCTCGTCGACGTGGAAGCGGATTTCCTGATCGACGTCCTGGTCGATGGTTTTTCGCCTCATCGCCATCGGTCGCTCGTCAATTCAGCACCCGCGCCATGGCCTCGGCGTACTGCTGCCAGTCGGCGCGCTGCCCCTCGAGTTGCGCCCGGCCCGCCGAGGTCAGCTCGTAGAACTTCGCCTCCCGCCCGGTGTCGGTGCGGCCCCATTCCGACGCCAGCAGCCCGCGCTTCTCCATGCGGCGCAGCGCCGGGTACAGCGCCCCCTCCTCCACGGACAGCACGTCGCGGGTGGCCTCGCGAATCCAGCGTGAGATCGCGTAGCCGTGCAGGCGCCCGCGGCTGAGGGTGGTCAGGATGAGGATCTCGAGCGTTCCCTTGAGAAGCTCCACGGCGCCTCGCTTTCGGTACTCGGCGGGCGCCAGGACGCCGCTGCGCGGTCTTCGGCGCGCGGGCCCTACGGTGCCCGTCCCTGAGATAGTCATGCATAAGATTCTCAGGGGTGCGAAAAGGTTTGAACGCCGTTTCCCGACCGACTGAGAAACAGCTCCACGTTCCCGACCCTCCGGCTGAGACGAGCCGTTTCCCGGACGAACGACACATTACGGCGAGAGAGGCGACCGGGCTCCGATTCGACGAAGGAGGAGGACATGAGGGCTGCGGCGGTTTCCTTGGTATGCCTTTTGGCGATGGCGTTCCCGCCCGCGCTTGCGACGGCGCAGACGGCGACCCAGGCTCCCGCGACGAGCTTCGCGCAACTCGTCGAACGCGGCGCGCTCGACGAGGGCAAGGACATCACGGTCACCTTTCGCTACGGAGAGAGCGCCGGCCTCATGACCACCGATGCGAAGGTCGTGCAATTGAGCCCGTCGATGATCGTCATCCGTGTCGACGACATTCCGCACGGTATGACGAGCCTGACGGTCAGCCGTGCGGGCAGGGACGGGTGGCGACTCGAGGTCCCGGAGAATCGCGTGCAGAGCATCGTTCGCGCGGGCGTGGGGAAGTCGCGACCGGTTGGCGGCATGATCGGCGGCCTCGTAGGGCTCGGTGTCTACACAGTGTTTACGGGGCTGTGTATTGCCGCCGATGAGTGCTACTCGCATCTCCCGGGCGTAATAGCGCTCGCCACGATCGGCGGCGGTACCGCGTTGGGCGTGGCCGTCTCCGGTAAGAGCCCCCCCGAGGTCGTGTACCGGTCCGCCACGCTCGCCGCGCCCATCGGCACCCGCCTGCGGTGGTCGCTGTCGCCGATGGTGGGGAGAGACCGAAAGGCGGCCCTGTTCACGATCCGCTGGTGACGGAGGCGGGCGCGGCTTTCGGGACAGTTCCGGCGCGGCCGGCTCGGCGCGCCGTGCTTTCCTTGTCTGCGGCGCGCTGCGCTAGCGCCGTGACATGAAGAGCTGCAGCACGTACCAGAACATCAGCGCGACTGACGAAAAGAGCTGCAGCGACGCGCCGACGTACTGGTCCTGGGGGAAGTGGTGCAGCACGTTGGATGTGTCGTAGAGGATCGCCGCACCTGCCAGCGCGACCATCGCGACGCTGAAGAAGGTGCCGAGCTGGAAGCCGAAGATCACCGCCGCGACGATCAGCACCAGCGCGCAGACGAAACTCCAGCGCAGGATGCCGCCCAGGAACGAGAAGTCCTTACGGGTGGTGAACGCCACCAGGGTAAGGCCGGCGAAGCCCAGTAAGGTGATCATCGCGGCGCTCTCGATCGCGCCGGGAAAGTAAGCCTGGGCGATGTACAGCAAAGGCACGAAGATGATCGCCTCGCCGAGCACGAAGACGCCGAGGCCGGCGTACTGCGTTGCCTGCGAGCCACCCGCTGTCGCCATCCGGCTGCCGAGCCAGCCGACGACCATGAAGCCCCCGAGCACCAGCAGCCACGAGGTGCTGAGCATCGCGATCGCGAGGCGCTGGGCAAATCCAGAGGCGAACAGGGCGTACTCGATCAACACGAACGCGATGATCGCGCCGAGCAGGTGCATGTACGTGCGAGAGATGAACGTGGCCCGGGCATCGACGTTGATCGCGGCGACCGGTGGGTGCTGCATCGAATACGACTGGCTCATGGCTTGTTCCTCCTGGAGCAGACCTCATCACTATACCGTCGCCGCGTTGCGAGCGGCCAACGAACGGCGCTCAAGCAGGGTGAGGCGATTGATGCCTCGTGAGCCCCTCACGTGGAGGTTTCTGTATCTCCGAGTAGAGGCATACGACAACGCGAGGCACAGCAAGCCAACGGGAGCAAGGGACATGACGACCTTTTCAGACGGCAATGCGACCACGCAGACGTTCACCTCGACGGCCGAGATCGGGGCGCTGACCGGCCGTGACAGCAGCGGCTTCGAGATCTTTTCCGCAGGCGCGACGGGTGTGGCACACGACATCGCCCACCAGATGCTCGACAAGGGTGAGCACGAGGCGGGATATCAAATGCTCGGCGCCTGGCTCGACGCGCACGACGGGCAGGGAAGCGAGTGGGTGCACATGCAGTGGCACATGGGCGTCTTCGAGCTCGCGTTGGGATACTGGGACGCGGCGTTCGCCCGCTTTCACGCCGAGATCCTGCCTGCTGCCGTCGACGGCGAGGATGCGCTCACCGACGCCCCGGCCATGCTCTGGCGGCTGGCGTTGGCCGCTCCCCGTTCGGTGGAGTTGCCGTGGGAGGCGGCGCACCGCAGGGCGCTCGAGAGCATGGAGCGGCCGAGCGACCCGTACGTCGAGCTGCACCACCTACTGGCGCTGGCCGGAGCAGGCGACCTCGACGGCCTCGACCGCTGGTTGTCGCGACGCGATTCCGGCGAGTCCTCGCGCCCGCGTCGGCTGGTAGCGCGCATGGCGGTGGCGCTGCGCGCCTACGCCGCAGGCGACTACGCGCGCGCCGGGTGGACGCTGGCCGAGACCGTGCCCGATCTCTCGGAGGTCGGCGGCAGCCGGGCACAAAACGAGCTCTTCGCCGACATCGAGAGGGACTGCTGGCGGCGCGTGTAACCCGCTCGGACTGGAAACACTCGCGGCGTCGCGTCAGACGAGATCGACTCGGAGCCGCATGTCCAGGGCGCGCGTGCGCGCCATGCGGATCTGCAAAGCGGCATCGCTCGCCTCGTCGATGAATGGCTTCTGTGCGCTGAGACTCGCGACCGCGTCCG
>JASFRZ010000529.1:0-3273 GCA_050114655.1 Acidobacteriota bacterium | reverse complement strand
CGGCGCTCGAGTACAGCGACTTCGACGCCCTGCTGATGGACCTCAACTACACCCGCGACACCACCTCGGGGCGCGAGGGGCTCGATTTGCTGCCGCAGATCTGCAACATGGACTCGACCCTGCCGGTGATCGTGATGACCGCGTGGGGCAGCGTCGACGGCGCGGTCGAAGCAATGCGCAAGGGGGCGCGCGACTACGTCGAGAAGCCTTGGGACAACGCGCGGCTGATCGCCACCGTGCGCACTCAGCTCGAGCTCGGCCAGGCGCTGCGCCGCAGCCAGCGGCTCGACGCTGAAAACAAGATGCTGCGGCGCGAGGGCCTGCCGGAGATGATCGCCGAGTCGCGCGTCATGCAACCGGTGCTCAAACTGATGGAGCGCATCGGCCCGTCGGACGCCAACGTGCTCATCACCGGCGAACACGGGACCGGCAAGGAAGTCGTGGCGCGCTGGCTACACGCGTCCTCCAGCCGCGCCGAACGCCCACTGATCACCGTCAACGTCGGCGGCCTCGCCGAGGGCACCTTCGAGAGTGAGCTGTTCGGCCACGTCAAAGGCGCATTCACCGACGCCAAGACCGACCGGGTGGGCTACTTCGAGCTGGCCGACAACGGCACGCTGTTTCTCGACGAGATCGCCAACGTACCGATGCCGCAGCAGGCCAGCCTGTTGCGCGTCATCGAGAGCGGCGAGATGCAGCGCGTCGGCTCGTCGCGGACGCGTCGGGTGGATGCGCGCATCCTGTCGGCGACCAACGTCAATGTGCAGGACGAGATCGAGAAGGAGCGCTTCCGCGAGGACCTGCTGTATCGACTCAACACGGTCGAGATCCACCTGCCGCCGCTGCGCGATCGGCGCGAGGACATCCCCCTGCTGGCGACCCATTTCCTGCGCCGCCACGCCGCCCACTACGGCCAGGATGTGCAGGGATTCGACTCCGGTGCCATGCAGCTCTTGCTCGAGCACCCCTGGCCGGGCAACGTGCGCGAGCTCGAGCACGCCGTCGAACGCGCCTGCTTGATGGCCACCGGCAACAAGATCACGGTCGAAGACCTCGGGCTGCGGCAAAAGCGCGACGGTATCGCGCGCCTCGAGCAGATGACCCTCGACGACGCCGAACGCTACCTCATCCAGAAGGCGCTGAGCCGCGCCGACAACAACGTATCGCAGGCTGCCGAGGCGCTCGGCCTGAGCCGCAGCGCGCTGTACCGCAGGCTGCAGCGCTTCGGGCTGCAAGCCGGCGACGATTCGTAAGCGAACAGCGAGGTCGGCGGCGTGCCGGCCGTCGCGATCCGCGCCCGCCGCGGCGGGGCGGAGGAGGTGACAATGGGCATGCGCGACCTCTTGCGACGGTCGTTCAGCTACGAGACGCGCGTGCTGCTGTTCGCTCTCGCTGCCGGGGCTCCGGGCGTGGCCCTGGCGCTCGCTTTGCTGTGGCTCGGTGACTTCGAGCTCAAGGTGCAGCTCACCGCCGGCGCGGTGGTGCTGATCGCCTGGCTGGGACTGGCGCTGGCACAGCGCGAACAAATGATCCGGCCGCTGCAAACGCTGTCCAACCTGGTCGCCGCCCTGCTCGAGGGCGACTACTCGATCCGCGTGCGCGGCCAGCGGCGTGACGAGCCGCTCGGGCTGGCCATTACCGAGGTCAACCGGCTGGGCGAGATCCTCAGGGAGCAACGGCTCGGCGCCATCGAGGCCACCGCACTGCTCAACAAGATCATGGACGAGATCGACGTGGCGATTTTCGCCTTCGACGACGACGACCGCCTGCGCCTGCTCAACCGCGGCGGCGAGCGTGTGCTCGGGCAGCCCGCCGACCGCATCATCGGCCGCAGCGCGCAGGGGCTCGGCCTGCACGAGTGCCTCGAGGGCGAGGTCCCGCGAATTGCCGACATCGCCTTCCCCGGGCTGTCCGGGCGCTGGGAGATCCGTCGTAGTCAGTTCCGCCAGGAGGGTCACGTGCACCACCTGCTGGTGCTCTCTGACCTCACCCGCGCGCTGCGCGAGGAGGAGCGCCAGGCGTGGCAGCGCGTGGTGCAGGTCCTGCGGCACGAGATCAACAATTCGCTCGCACCGATCCACTCGATCGCCGGCTCGCTCGCTGACCTGTTGCGTCGCAAGCCCGAGCCGTCCGATATGCGCGACGATCTCAACCAGGGCCTCAAGGTGATCGCCGGCCGGTCCAAGGCACTGTCACGTTTCATGGCCTCATACGCGCGCCTCGCCCAGCTTCCCGAGCCCCAGCTCGAGCCGCTCGACGTACAGGAGTGGATCCGCCGGGTGGTCACCCTCGAGACCCGCCTGCAGGTCGAGGTGGTCCCCGGTCCGAGCGTGCACATCCGCGCCGACGGCGACCAGCTCGACCAGCTGCTGATCAATCTGCTCGGTAACGCGGTCGACGCCGCGCTCGATACCGGCGGCGGCGTGCGGGTGAGCTGGCAGAGATTGAGCGGCTACACCGACCAGCTCGAGGTACGCATCGATGATGAAGGACCGGGGCTTCCCGACCGCCGCAATCTGTTCGTGCCGTTCTTCACCACCAAGCCGCAGGGCTCGGGCATCGGCCTGGTGTTGTCGCGCCAGATCGCCGAAGCGCATGGCGGCTCGCTGACGCTGGAGAACCGCCACCCCGGCCCCGGCTGCCGCGCACGGCTCCGCCTACCGAGCGGCAAGGCGCTATCGGCCTGAAATCAGCTTGTCGCGCCGCGCCAGCAGCGCGTCGATCTGCGTGCCGTTGAGCGCGTCGTCGAGCGCCTGCAGCCAGACCGCGTCGGGAATCTGCAGCAAACGCTGCGCCATCGGCTGCGGCAGCGTCACCGGGGCCTCGTGCTCGGGCAGCTCGTGGTCGTACTGGAAGGCCTGGGTGTGATCGACCATCCACAGGGTGCCGTCCGGCCCGATGATGAGGTTGCCGGGGTGGCGGTCGACGTTGAAGACGAGCTTGTCGAATGCCCAGATGGTGGTCATCTGCTCGGTATAGCGCGACGGTAGCGCGCCGCGGCGAGCGGTGAGCGCAGCGAGCGATTCGCCGCCCTCGATCCACAGCTGCAGCGATCCGCGCAGCCCGTCGATCTCGCGCAGCACCGTCGGCGGCACGCTGTTGAGGCCGAGAAGGCAGGCGACCACGAACGCGGCGCGCTCCGAGGCCGCGCGATCGATGAGGTGGGTGCGGAACTCGCCGCGCACCCACTCACGCTCCCAGATCCGGTTGACGCTGCGGAACACCGCGTGCGCGCGCACACCATCGAGCTCGAGCAACACTTTTAGCGGCTTG
>JASFRZ010000528.1:0-3277 GCA_050114655.1 Acidobacteriota bacterium | reverse complement strand
AGCGCGCTGCACAACGCGGTCAGCCCGAGCTACTTCCGCACCATGGGTATCCCGTTGCTCGCCGGTCGCTTCTTCGAGGATCGCGACAGCGCCCAGGCGCCGCGCGTCGTACTGGTCAACCAGCAGGCAGTGGACCGCTATTTCGCCGACGGCAATGCGCTCGGCCAACGCATCAGCTTCGATGGCGAGAACTGGTGGCAAGTCGTCGGCGTGGTCGGCAGCGTGCGCCACTTCGGCCTCGACGTGCCACCCGAGATGCAGGTCTACGTACCGTACGCGCAGAACGTCTCCTCCCGCCTCAGCATCGTCGTGCACACCCAGGGCGATCCGGCGGACATGGCACCACAGGTGCGCGCCGAGATCCGCGCCATTGACCCGGACCAGGCCCTCTACGACGTCATGACGCTCGATCAGGCGGTCTCGGAAAACGTCTGGGAGCTGAGCTTCTTCACCTCGCTGATGCGCGCGTTCGCCGTCATCGCTGCCGCGATCGCGGCCGTCGGGATCTACGGCGTCACTGCCTACTCGGTGTCGCGCCGCACCCAGGAGCTCGGCGTGCGCATGGCGCTCGGCGCCGAGCGCTCCCACATCACCCGCATGGTGATCCGCCAGTCGATGGCCGTTGTCGTGGTCGGCGTGGTGATCGGGGTGGTGCTCGCGGTGGGGCAAGGCATCGCCTTGCAATCCCAGCTCTACGAAATCAGCGGCACTGACCCCGCGACCTTCGCCGCGGTCGTCGCGCTCGTTCTCGGCGTCGGCCTGATGGCGGCATGGCTGCCGGCGCGCCGGGCCACGCGGCTCGACCCGGTGCGAGCGCTGCGCGACGAGTGACCGGCCAGCAACTCGTGGTGCTTCTTCGCAGACACGGACCCACCGGACGTTCACCACTCGCTGGTTGCGGCTAGCCGCTCCAGCCGTTGATGAACTCGAGCCAAGCGGCCTCGAGAGTGGCGAGATCCTGCCCCCATACGGCGCGCATGTTGCTCTCGATACGGGCGCGCGAGTCGAACTGACTCGACATGCCGACGAACTGCAGCATCGGCCCGATGCCGTACTGCTCGATCAGGTACAGGCAAAAAGAACCCGACTCACCGTAGCTGACCCATTCGTCGACGCCCCGAAAATCGTCGGTGGTCAGCATCGAGGAGAGCGGCAACAGGCGGTTGGTACTGATCAGCAGCTGCGTGTGGGCGTATACGGGCGTGCCGTTCCAGCGCGAGTTCCACACCGTGAGCCCGGGATCGGTGGCGAGTGCCACGGCCAGGCCTTCGTTGAAGAAGTTGCTCGGCTTGCCCACCAGCGCCAGGTACACATGGGCCGCCTCGTGTCCGTCGTACGGCCAGATGGTGTGCAGCGAGTAGACCTCCGGTTCGGCGAATCCGTTGGTCTCCATGCCGGTGATCGCGGCGAGCTGGCTCCGTGAGGTGTACTTGTAGAACCTCAGCTTCACCGGAAGCTGCACCCCCAGCAGGTCGGTGATCCAGTCGTGGTAGGACTGCTGCCAGCTGCTGTCGACCGAGTCGCCGCGGCTGTAATGGAAGACGACGTTCTGTGTCTCGAAAGTCTCGGTGAGGTCATCGAGGATGTCCCCCGGTGATACCGGTCCATCACCGCAGGCAGCGGTAGCCAGCAGCAGCGACAGCGACAAGGACGGCCACACACGACGAGTGACGCTCATGTGCATTCTCCAGCAGGCGGGGACCCGCGCGACCGAGGCGCCGCAGTGCGGCCGAGGGCCTTTAACAGGACACAGATATCAGGCTTATGGCCGCAACGAAATGCCTGCCCGCTTCGTTTGTGGTCCGGGCGACACCGACGGCCGTACGTAGCTGCTCGACGCACCGCAATCAAAGCGCCGTAGGACCGCCGCGTGTGGCTCAGTTGTCTCGCTTCGCGCACGACCGTTACATTGGGTCCGTTTCGTGCACTCACCGTCTCCTTGGAGAGCACCATGAGATCCGTCGACCGCCGCCTCGCCGTCACCTTCGTCATCGCGTCAATCACCATCTTGCTGGCCGCTCCTGCGCTCGCGCAGGGGACCATCGCCGACTATCAGCGCGCCATGGGCCTGCGGGAGCGCTATTCGGGGCTCGCCGTGGACGTCGCGGGGAACCCCGATTGGATCAGCGAGAGCTCGCGCTTCTGGTACCGCACGTCGGTCACCGGCGGCGATGTATTCGTGCTGGTCGACGCGGCGACGCGAGAGCAGCGCGCTGCCTTCGACCACGATCGGCTCGCCGATGCGCTGTCAGCGGCGCTCGACGATGACACGATCACCGGCATCAACCTGCCGTTCAGCACCATCGAGTTCGTCGATGACGAGAGTGCGATCGAGGTGCCCATTGACGAGACGGTGTGGCGCTGCGATCTGTCGGCATACACCTGCGAGGACACCGGGCGCCCGGTGCGGCGCGGCCGCGGCGGATTTGGCGCGTCCGGCGGAGGCGCGAACGATCAGCCGCGCGTCTCCCCCGACGGCCGATGGGAGGCGTTCATCGACAACTACAACGTCGCCGTGCGCGAGGTCCGGGACGAGGATCAGGAGGAGGCCGAGCTGATCCATCTGAGCCTGGACGGCTCCGAGGGTAACGCCTACGCGCTGCGATCGATCGCCTGGTCACCCGACTCGAGCAAGATCGCCGCCTACCGGGTCCAGCCCGGCTACGTCCGCGAGGTCCACTACGTCGAGTCCTCGCCCGACGACCAGCTGCAACCCAAGCACTTCACGCGCGAATACACCAAGCCGGGCGATCGCCTCGACGTGGACATGCCGGTGGTCTTCGACGTCACCACCCGTACCCAGCACGACATCGACAACGCCCTTTTCCCCAACGCCTACGCCAACTCCCGGCTGGTGTGGCGCGAGGACTCCAGCGCGGTGACCTTCGAGTACAACCAGCGCGGCCACCAGGTGTACCGGGTCATCGAGATCGACGCGGCGGACGGCTCGGCACGCGCCGTCATCGACGAGCAGATGGAGACCTTCTTCGACTACTCCGGCAAGAAGTTCCGCCACGACGTCAACGACGGTGAGGAGATCATCTGGATGTCGGAGCGCGACGGCTGGAACCACCTGTACCTGTACGACGGCGCCAGCGGCATGGTGAAGAACCAGATCACCCGCGGCGCATGGCCGGTGCGCGAGGTCATCGATGTCGACGACGCCAACCGGCAGATCTACTTCATCGGCTCGGGGATGAACGACGGCGAGGATCCGTACTTCGAGCACGTCTACCGCATCGGCTTCGACGGCACCGGGCTGATCGATTACACACCG
>JASFRZ010000527.1:0-3286 GCA_050114655.1 Acidobacteriota bacterium | reverse complement strand
CGCCGCCGCGCCAGAGCCCACCAACATGGCGAGCGCCGACGAAGCGCAGCCCAACGTCCGCCGCCTGCGCATCGAGCCGCTGCGCGACGGCACCTACCTGCTGCGGGTGCAGCCCGAGCTGCTACGCAGCGCGCGCTACACCGTGCTGATCACCGTCGATGCATCCCTGTCCTTTCCGGTCGCCGGCCACAGCAGCCGCTCGATCCAGAGCGGGTTCGGCGCCGAGCGTGACGCCGGCCGGCGCAGCCACCACGGGGTCGATATCTTCGCGCCGCGCGGCACGCCGGTGCTGGCGGCCTCCGACGGCATCGTGTCGCGCGCCAACACCACGCCGGTGGGCGGCAACGTGGTGTGGGTCAACGACGCCAAGCGCAACATGCGGCTGTACTACGCCCACCTCGACAGCCACAGCGTGGTGGCCGGCCAGGAGGTCAAGGTGGGCGACCAGCTCGGCACCGTCGGTAACACCGGCAACGCCATCACCACGCCGACCCACCTGCATTTCGGCGTCTACGCGCGCGGGCCGGTCGACCCGTACCCGTTTCTCGCCCGGCAGCGCACCGATCCGGAAGAGATCGGCGGCGACGCGGAACTGCTCGGCGGCTGGTCGCGCACCATCGACGCGGCCGTCGAGGTGCTGCGCGGTCCGGAGCGGCGCGCGCCGGTGGTGGGGACCCTGTCGCCGCACACCCCGCTGCGGGTGTGGGGAGCGAGCGCGCGCTGGTATCGCGTTACGCTGCCGGAAGGCGGCAGCGGTTACGTCGCGACGCGCGACACCGAGCCGGCCACCCCGCTACGCAGCGCCGCGCTGGCCGATAGCGCACGCGTCCTCGACCAGCCGGCGTCATCCGGCAACGTCATCGACGAGCTTGCTCCCGGCTCCGAGGTCCCCGTGCTGGGCGAGTTCGGGGAATTCCTCTACATCCGTACCCCGGCCGGCCGCAACGGCTGGCTGGCGTTCGACTGACAGCGGCGGTGGAAGACTTCAAGCAGTTCATCGGCCAGCTCATACGCCTGGCGCTGATCGTCGCCGCCATCCTCGCCGGCCGCGAGGTGCTCATACGCCTGCCGATGGTCGCCGACCTGGAGCGCCTGCCCCTGGTCGGGGTATCGGCGTATGAGCTGATCACCGCCATCGCCTACGTCGCCGTCCTGGTGGCGCTGATGGGCTTCGTCAAGCAGGTCGAGGTGCTCGCCCGCACCCGCCCCGACGCCTTCCCGTGGCAGGGCCTGCTGACCCAGACGCTGATCCTCTTCGCCATCGTCCTCTTCTACGGCGGCCTGCGGCCGTTCGCCCGCTCGCTGCTGGGGCCGGAACGCTACTGGGCCTACTCCGCGGCCCTGCTGCTGCTCGCCGTCGTGCCGATCGTCGGCGTCGGGCGCCTGCTGTACGAGTTCCTCTCCAAGCGCATCGAGCGCTGGGAGTCGTGAGCGTCTCGCTGATCATCCCGACGCGGGATCGGCGTGCGCTGCTGTGCCGCGCTCTCGCTTCGGTACGCGCGCAGACGGTCCCGCCCGACGAGATCATCGTGGTCGACGACGGCTCGCGCGACGGCACCGCCGAGATGCTGCTGCGCGATTTTCCCGAGGTCACGGTCATCCGGCAGGACAACGCCGGCGTCAGCGCGGCGCGCAACCGCGGCATCGAGCGCGCCACCGGCGACTGGATCGCGCTGCTCGACTCCGACGACGAATGGCTCCCGGTAAAGCTCGAGCGCCAGCTTGCCGCCGTCGGCGCGTCTCGAGAAGCGTTGTTGTGCCACACCGACGAGATCTGGATCCGGCGCGGCGTGCGGGTGAACCCGCGGGACAGGCACGTCAAACGCGGCGGCCTCATCTTCGAGCACTGCCTGCCGCTGTGCTGCATCTCGCCGTCGAGCGCGCTGCTGCGCCGCGACCTGCTCGACGAGATCGGCAGGTTCGACGAGAGCTTGCCCGCCTGCGAGGACTACGACCTGTGGCTGCGGGTGTGTGCGCGCCATCCGGTGCTGCTCGTCGACGAGCCGCTGGTGATCAAGCACGGCGGCCATGACGATCAGCTTTCGCGCAGCATCTGGGGCCTCGACCGCTTTCGCGTGCGCGCCTTGCAGAAGATCCTCGTCGACGGAGGGCTCAGCCGCACCCAGAGGGCCGCTGCCCGGCGCATGCTCGAGCACAAGGTCCAGATCGTCGCCGCCGGCGCCGCCAAGCGCGGCCGCCATGAGCTCGCCGCGCGCTATCGCGCCGCGCTGCGCCCCGGCGCCACGCCCATCCGTCCCGACGCCGGAAAAACCGACCTTGGCCCGCCGCGAATCTGACCGCCCACGCGCCGCGCCCGCCGTCATCCTGGTGACGGCGCTGCGCGCCGAAGCGCGTCCACTGATCGAGCGCTACGGCCTGTCGCGTGCCGACGACGTCGCCGGCTCTCCGTACTTCCACGCCACGGGAAAGGGCCCGGGCAACGTCGCCGGCGGTTCGTACTTCGACGCCACGGGCGAGCATCCGGGAAACGCGGTACCTGAACGCCACGTGGCAGGCGCCGGCACCGTCGCGCTGGTGGTCTCCGGACCGGGCAGGATCGCGGCCGGTGCGGCGGTCGCCGCCGTAGCCTCCGTGATGCCTTCGGCCGCCTGGCTCAACGTCGGCATCGCCGGCCACGCCGACCATCGGCTCGGCAGCCCCTTCCTCGCCCACCGGGTGCGCGAGGTCACCTCAGGGCGCGCCTGGTACCCACCGCTGGTCTTCGCGCCGCCCTGCCCCACCGCCGGCCTCGCAACCGTCGATACGCCCTGCGAGGACTTCCCCGACGACGATCTCTACGACATGGAGGGCGCCGGCTTCTACGAGATCGCCGGCCGCTGCGCGCCGCACGAGCTGGTTCATTGCCTCAAGGTGGTGTCCGACAACCGCGAAAACCCGGCACGCGACCTCGACGCGGCGCGCGTGCGCGAGCTGATCGGTGACAGCCTGGCCGTCATCGACGCCGTCGTCGAGCAACTCGCGGCACTGGCCGGCGAGCAGCGCCGCCTCGAGAGCGAGCCCGCCGGGTTCGAAGACGTGCTCGCCGCGGCGCACTTCTCGGTCACCCGCCGGCGGCAGCTACGCCGTGCCCTGCGCCGCTGGGCGATCCTGTGCCCCGACACCGACCCCGGCGACTGGCTGCGGGGGCGCGCAGCGCGCGGCGCTGCCGAGATCCTCACCGCTATCGGGGCCCACCTCGACAGCCGTCCGGCGCCGCTGCGAACCCTCGGCCGCTCACCGCACCCCCAACCTCCCGAACCCCGGTTAGAATGATCGAGACGATCTA
>JASFRZ010000526.1:0-3287 GCA_050114655.1 Acidobacteriota bacterium | reverse complement strand
CGTGGTTGGCGCCCATCACGTAGAGCGTCGCCTTGAAGCGGTACGGCCCGCCGGAAAAGTGCACGTGCTCGTACTGGCCGGCGCCGTTGAACGAGCTCACGTCGCCGTCGTTGGCGCCGTGCAGCACCAGGTAGTCGGTGTCGTAGATGTCGGTATAGCGACCGCCGGGCTGGTACTGGCCCATCACCGGCGCAATGGCGATGACCGCGCCGATGTCGAAGCCGAAGTCGAACGGCACGGTGGCGTCGTCGGGGTAGTAGGGCAGGCGGTTGAATGCGGCCGCAACGGCCACCGCCTCGCCGCCGCGCGAGTGGCCGACGAGGCCGATACGGCTCATGTCGACCTTGCCATAGAACGGATTGTCCCGCGGGTCGGCAGGCTCCTCAGCCTCCTCCGCCGCCTCCTCACCCTCGGCGGCCTCCGGCTCGGCGGCGACGCCGTCGTTCCAGCGCTGCCACTGCTTGAGGTGCTCGAGCAGTAGCCACCCGCGGGCGTCATTCTCGCCGCGAATAGATCCATTGATGAAGTTCTCGTCGATCGACGCCAGGATGTAGCCACGGCTCGCCAGCAGCTCGCCGAGGTACTCATAGCCGGGATCGGAGTACTCGTACATGCTGTGGTTTCCATGCACGATCAGCACCAGCGGGAAGGGGCCGTCGCCGTCCGGGTACCAGACGCGCGCCTGCAGCGGCAGCTCGTCGCGATCGAAGCCCCAGAACCTCCTGCGCTCCCCGCCCGAGCCGCCGCTCCAGCTGTCGAGCATGGGGCGGCCGTCGACGGTCGGTGTGATCAGGTCGGCGTCGCGGCCGAACTCGGTGCGGCGAATGTCGGTGCCGCTGCCGTAGGTCAGGTACAGCACCTCGTGGTCCCCCGGCTGCGACGGGTCGGGCAGTGCGATCGTCTGCACCACGGCGCCGTCCTCGTCGCGCGCCTCGACCGCAGCGTTGCGGTACTCGAGCGGCGCGAAACCCGCGTTCATCATCCAGTACAGCAGATAGACGATGGTGCCGACGCCGAAGACGATGCCGCCGATCGCGATGCGCCGCTGGAATGGCGTCAACACCTCCGGATCGGGACGCGAGATCGCGCCCAGGCCCGCACCCATGGCGGAGAACGCCAGCAGCCCCCACACCAGGCCGCGCTGGTCCATGCTGAACGGAAACGAGCTCGCCAGGATCGCCCCGCAGGCACCCAGCGCCAAGCGGTAGCGCCACGGCATGCGGCCCACCAGCGACGCCAGCAGCACCAACCCGACGCCCCACAGGGCCGTCTCGCCGAGGCCGCCGAGCGCGCCGGATACGCGGTCCCAGGTCGGGTACGGCAGCAGCGAGCGCTGCAGAACCGCGTCGGCCGTGACGACGATCGTCGCCGCCAGCAGCCCCAGCGCGGCGCCCCGCCAGGCGCGCTCACCGGGCGTTGCCTCGAGCCACTTGCGCCGCACCCACTCGCGCGCCCGAAAGACCGCCCAGAACGAACGCGGGAAGCGCACAGCCGCGCGGGCTCCCCATTCCGCGACCTTGTTCCGCAAACTCATGTCACCCGATCCCGGTGCACCGCCGCAGGGAATCTAGCGAACCCCCAGGAGGCACGCAAACGCCGCCTCGCGCGCCGTAGCTGCGCCCGCTACCATCGGCGGCACACGGCCATGAAGATTCTGTTGATTTCCACCTACGAGCTGGGCCGCCAGCCGTTCGGCCTCGCCTCCCCCGCGGCGATGCTCGAGCGCGCCGGCCACCGGGTGCGCTGCCTCGACCTGTCGGTGCAGCGGCTCGACGAGGCCGCGGTCCGCGACGCGCCGCTGATCGCCTTCTACCTGCCGATGCACACCGCCACGCGCATCGCGCTGGCGGTGCTCGACAAGGTGCGGTCGCTCAACCCGAGGGCACACCTGTGCGCCTACGGCCTGTACGCGCCGGTGAGCGTCGAGGTGCTGCGCGCCCATGGCGTGCGGAGCATCCTCGGCGGCGAGTTCGAAGCCGGCCTGGTGAGCCTTGCCGATAGCCTGGAGCGCGCTGCGGCGACTGCCGGGAAGGGTGACGGGTCCGCGCCTGAGCCCTCGCGCGAGACGCGCCTGCCGGGCGAGCCCGAGGCGGAGATCTCGCTCGCGCGGCAACAGTTCGTGGTTCCCCGCCGCGCCGGCCTCCCCGACCTGCAGCAGTACGCCCACCTGGTGGCTGCCGACGGCTCGTCGCGCACCGTCGGCTACACCGAAGCGAGCCGCGGCTGCAAGCACCTGTGCCGCCACTGTCCCGTGGTGCCGGTCTACGGCGGCCGTTTCCGGGTGGTGCAGCCCGACGTCGTGCTCGCCGACATCGACCAGCAGGTGTCCATGGGGGCGCAGCACATCACCTTCGGCGACCCCGACTTCTTCAACGGGCCGGGGCACGCCGCCGACATCGTGCGCGGGCTGCACGCGCGCCACCCCGGGCTGACCTACGACGTAACCGTCAAGGTCGAGCATTTGCTGCAACACGAGGAGCTGCTGCCGCTACTGCGCGACACCGGCTGCGCGTTCGTCACCTCGGCCGTGGAAGCGGTCGACGACACCATTCTCGCCCGGCTCGACAAGGGCCACACGCGCGCCGACTTCGAGCGCGCGGTGACGCTGTGTCGCGAGGTCGGGGTGGCGCTGCAGCCGACCTTCGTGGCGTTCACGCCGTGGACCACGCTGGAGGGTTACGCCGACCTGCTGGCCACCATCGCGCGGCTCGACCTGGTCGACAACGTTCCGTCCATCCAGCTCGTCATCCGATTGTTGATTCCCGCCGGCTCGCGCCTGCTCGATCTCGATGAGGTGCGCGCGCTGGTGAGCCCATTCGATGCCGAGATGCTCGGCTATCCGTGGCGTCACCCCGATGCGCGCGTCGATCGGTTACAGCGCGACATCCAGGCCCTGGTCGAGCAGGCCGGCGAGAACGCGGCACGCCGCGAAGTGTTCGTGAAGGCGTGGGAGCTGGTGCAGCGCGCCGGCAACGGGGCCGTCGGCGATCTACCGGACGTTGTCCCCGGCCGCGCACGCGCCACCATCCCCTACCTCACCGAGCCGTGGTACTGCTGAGCGGAGCCCACCGAGGAGCAGTTGGCTCCGTTCTGACATTCCAGGAGGCAACGCCGCCGTGGCCAACGACGCACTTGCCGCCGCACCGTTGTGGCGACGCGAACCCTTCCGCATCTTCTTCCCGCTCGGCGTGGCGCTGACCATCGGCGGGATCGGGCACTGGCTGCTGCACGCGCTGCGGTTGATTCCCGATTACCGGCCGATCTTCCACGCCATGACCCAGGTGCAG
>JASFRZ010000525.1:0-3290 GCA_050114655.1 Acidobacteriota bacterium | reverse complement strand
GATCAGGAAATCCGCTTCCACATCGACGAGCGCGCCGCCGAGCTGATCGCCGACGGCATGGATGCCGACCGCGCCCGTGCGGAGGCGCGGCGGGTCTTCGGCGACGAGCGGCGCATCCGTTCGGAGTGCCGCGACATAACCCGAAAGATGACACGTCAGAAAGGTCTTCACGCGATGATCGACAGCCTTCTTCAGGACCTCCGATTCGCCTTCAAGACGCTACGCCACGCGCCCGGCTTCGCCGCCGTGGCGGTGATCACGCTGGCGCTGGGCATCGGCGCCAACACCGCCATCTTCAGTGTGGTCAACGGCGTGTTGCTCGCCCCGCTGCCCTACCCCGAAGCTGATCGCCTGGTGCGGGTGTGGGAGAGCAACGGCGGCCCGGCTGACATCCACATTGCCTGGGCCAACTACCTCGACTGGAGGGAGGCGCGCAGCTTCGAGTCGATCGCGCTCCATCCGAGCTTCGCCTTCGGCGGCGCCAGCACGGTGATCGGCGGCGACCAGCCGACGCGCGTGCTGGTGTCGGCGGTGACGGTCGACTTCTTCCGCACCATGGGGGTGGCGGCGACGATGGGGCGGGTGCCGACCGCCGAGGAGCATGTCGAGGATGCACCCGGCGTGGCGGTGGTGAGCAACGCCTTCTGGCGGACCCAGCTCGGCGGCACCGGGCAGCTCGGCGAGCGCACGCTGCGCATCGGCTCGGCGGTGTTCGACGTCATCGGCGTGATGCCGCCCGGCTTCCGCTACCCGGTGGACACCGACGTGTGGATCGCAACGGAGCGCTACCAGCAGGGCATGTCGCGCACGTCGCACAACTTCGCCATGGTCGGGCGGTTGCGCGACGGCGTCACGCTTCAGGAGGCGCGCGCCGAGCTCGACACCATCACCGCCGCGCTCAAGACACAGTACGGCGACGACATGGACGCCACCGGCGTGCACCTGCGCCCACTGCGTGAGGAGCTGGTCGGCTCGACGCGCCAGCCGCTGCTGCTGATGCTGGGCGCAGCCGGCCTGGTGCTGCTGGTCGCCTGCACCAACCTGGCGAGCACACTGCTGGCGCGCGCCTCGGCGCGGCGGCGCGAGATCGCCATTCGCAGCTCGGTGGGGGCCTCGCGGCTGCACGTCGTGCGCCAGATGCTGATCGAAAGCCTGGTGCTGGCTGTCGGCGGTGCCGTCGCCGGCCTGCTGCTCGCCGTCGTGGTGTTGCGCAGCCTGCTCCGCCTCGGTCCCGCGCTGCCGCGTGCCCAGGAGATCGGACTGCACCCCGCGGTACTCGGCTTCACCGCGCTGATTGCCGTCGCCACCGCCTTCGTCTTCGGCATCGTGCCGGCACTACGTGCCACCCGCATCGATGCACTGCAAGCGCTACGCTCCGGCCCGTCAGCCGGCCACGGGGTGCGGGACGGCTGGATCTGGAAGGGGCTGGTGGCGGTCGAGGTGGCGCTCGCCGTGACGCTGCTGATCGGCGCCGGCCTGTTGATCCGCAGCTTCGAAGCGGTGATGTCGATCGACCCCGGCATGGACCCGCGCGGCGTGCTGACCGTCGACCTGTCGGTTCCCTCCGCCAACCATCCCGACGATGCGGCGCTGGCCAGCTACTACCAGCGCCTGCTCGGCGAGATCGAGGCGCTGCCCGGCGTGCAGGCCGCCGGCGCGATCAATCACCTGCCGCTCGGCGGGATGAGCATCAACGGTGGCTTCGCCATCGACGGCCGCGGGCCGCAGGAATCGTACGTCGACTACCGCGCGGTCATGCCGGGCTACTTCGAGGCGATGGGCATCCCGCTGCTGCGCGGCCGCACCTACACCGAGGACGATCGCGCCGGCGGCGCCGGCGTGGTGGTGGTCAACGAGGCCTTCGCGCGCGCCTACTTCGCCGACGAGGAGGCGGTCGGCCGGCGCATCGGCTCGTTCGCCAACGACGGCTGGGTGTACGGCGACGAGTGGCTCACCATCATCGGCGTGGTGGGCAACGTCCATCACAGCGGCCTGACCAGCGCACCGCGCCGCGAGGTCTACGTCAACGGTCTTCAGCGTCCGATGCGACTGCGCTCCGGCGTGGTGGTGGCGCGCACCGAAGGCGATCCTGCCGAGCTGATCGCGCCGATCCGCGCCCGCATCGCCGCGCTCGATCCCGAGGTACCGGCGCAATACGCGACCCTCGAGTCGATCGTCACCGCCTCGACCGCCGACCGGCGCTTCCTGATGATCGTGCTGGGCGTTTTCGCCGCCGTCGCGCTGACGCTCTCGGCGGTGGGCATCTACGGCGTGGTCTCCTACAGCGTGGCGCGCCGCACCCGCGAGATGGGCATCCGCCTGGCGCTCGGCGCGCCGCCGACGCGGGTGCGGACAATGGTGATCCTCAACGCCATGCAGATGGTGCTGATCGGCGTGGTCGCCGGCCTCATCGACGCGCGCCTGCTGAGCCGTTTCTTCGAGTCGCTGTTGTGGCAGGTCAGCCCGACCGACCCGTGGACCGCGGCGGGCGTCGTGCTGGCGCTGGCGGCGACCGCCTGGGTCGCCAGCTTCGTACCGGCCCGGCGGGGCGCCGCGGTGGACCCGCTGCTCACCATGCGCAGCGAGTGACCGCGCGACACACCGGGCGGCAGGGGCACCGCGACCGGGCGCAACCGCTCGGAGTAGAGCGCCGCCGCGCTACCCGCTTCCCGACGGCGTGGGGCCGGTCACCAGGTACTGCGTCTCGCCGCTCACCGACACCGCCTGGTAGCGCGTGCCGTTGAAGTCGTAGTACTTGGTGTTGCCCTGGTCGGACTCGGTGGCGGAATCCGGGACGTAGGGGACGATGGCGCCTGCGGGCGACGCGGTGACGACGTACTTGCCGTTGCTCTCCACGTAGAAGTCGCCCTGGTAGTAGGCGTACTGATTTCCCGCCACGCTGATGTTGGTGTAGCCCTCCGGAAGCGACGGGATCTGCGCGCCGGGCGGCGGCGGGATGACCTTGTAGCCGTTGCCGCTCTTCTCGTAGTACTGGCCGTCGTTGTAGTAGACGTTGCCGCTGCTCTGCTCCTTGCCGGAGCTGTCGACGATCGCGACCACGATCGCCGTGGTAGCGAGCGCGGCGACGAAATAACCGGCCGGGTGCCAGGGATAGTAGATCGGCGCGCGGTAGGCCCAGGGATGGGCCCACGCACCGGCGTGGTAGCCGGCGGCGTAGCCGGCATGAGCGCCGTAGCGATAGCCCTGGTTCACGCCCACCCGGTAACCCTGGCTCGCGCCGACGCGATAGCCCTGGTGGGCTCCCACGGCATAGCCTTGCCGGCGGCCGA
>JASFRZ010000524.1:0-3326 GCA_050114655.1 Acidobacteriota bacterium | reverse complement strand
CGGGGCGCCCGCCCCGAGCTCGGGCGCAGCGCAGGCGGCGGCGCGCGCCGGCCGCCGGCGCTCGGCGTCCTCCGGGCCGATCACCAGGACGCGCAGCTCGCGCTCGTCCGAGACGATCACGCGTCCGGCGTGCAGGTAGCCGTGCAGCAGGTCGGCCTCGTGCAGCCCGGCGATCGCCTCGGTCAATGCCAGCGCCAGGTCGAAGACATCGCGCGACAGCAGTCCCCCGGCGGGAATGAAGTGGTCCAGAGCACGTCCTGCGGGACGGGGTGCGACCGCCAGCACGGCGCCGTCCGACTTCCTGATGGTCGAGAGGTGCAGCAACCCGGGCAGGTCGAGCGCCTTGATGCGCAGTGCCTGCGTCCGCAGGCGCTCGACGGTCTCTTCCTCGTCGATGAACACCGACAGCAAGCGGATCACCACGTCGGTGTCGCGGCGGGTGTCCGAAGCGAGGTACAGATCTTCCAGCCCGACGTCGGTCAGGAAGCCCTTGATCTCATAGGGGCCAAGGCGTGAGGTGCTATCCATAGATGGCTAACTATGACAACGAGGCACCGATGATGGCTACCCCTTTCTCATTGTGACTCGCACCACTCGCGCGCATTCTGGAACATACGCAGCCAGGGGGAGACCTCGAGGGACTCGCGCCAGTCACGCGGCAACCATCCCCAATTCCACAGGTTCAGCGTGCGCTCGGGGTGGGGCATGATCGCCAGATGGCGCCCGTCGGGCGAGCACAGCGCGGCGACGCCGCGCGCCGAGCCGTTGGGATTGAAGGGGTAGCGCTCGGTGGGCTCGTCGGCGTCGTCGACGAAGCGCACCGGGGCGAGCTCTTCGGCCTCGACCCGCTCCAGCAGCAGATCATCGGGGAAATAGGCGCGTCCCTCGCCATGCTGCATCCACACGCCCAGGGTAGAGCCCGCCATGCCGCGGAGCATGATCGCCGGGCTGTCGTCGATGCGCACCGTGGCGAAGCGCGACTCGAACCGTCCCGAGGCGTTGTGGATGAATCGCGGCTGCAGGTCGTCGGCGATGCCGCGCCAGGGCACCCAGCCGAGCAGCGCCATCAACTGGCAGCCGTTGCACACCCCCAGCGAGAAGGTGTTGTCGCGCTCATAGAAGGCGCTGAACTGCTTCTGCAGCTTCTGGTGGAAGCGGATGACCCCGGCCCATCCCTTGGCGGAATCGAGGACGTCGGCATAGGAAAAGCCGCCGACGAAGGCGACGCCGCGGAAGCGCTCCAGGGTGATGCGACCGGCGAGCAGGTCGGACATCGCCACGTCCCAGGGCTCGAGGCCGGCAAGCCAGAAGGCGGAGGCCATCTCGCGGTCGGAGTTGCTGCCCTCCTCGCGGATGATGGCCACCGGGATCTTGTCGGGTGACTTGAGAAACCTCGGCGCTGTGGGCGCGGGGGTGAACGACAGCGAGTAGGGTGGTGCGCTGCGGTCACGCAACCCCGAGCGCTCCTGCTCGACATGGGCCGGATCGGCCTGCAGGGCGTCGAGCGCGAAGCTGGTTGCCTCCCAGGTGTCGCGCAGATCGCGCATGTCGGCAGCCAGCAGATCGTCGTTGCCCTGGCGGAAAGCGACGCCCGGTCCGAAGAGCGTCCGGCCGATGGTTTCGCATGGCACCTGCGCCGCGCGCAGCGCTGCGAGCACCTCGTGCTCGTGCTCGTCGGCGACCTCGATCACCATGCCGAGCTCCTCGTTGAACAGCCAGGCGACGGGATCGACGTCGAGCGGGACCGCGACGTCGATGCCGCAGTTGCCGGCGAAGACCATTTCCAACAGCGTGGTGATCAGGCCGCCGTCGCTGCGGTCGTGGCCGGCGGTGATACGCCCGTCGGCTATCAGCCGCTGCATCGCTTCGAAGGCGCGTCGCAGCAGCGCGGCATCCTCCAGGTCGGGCGGCTCGTCGCCGAGCTGGCCGAACACCTGGGCGAGCGCGGTGCCGCCGAGGCGCGCACGGCCGCCGGCCAGATCGATGAACAGCAGCCGGCCGCTGCCGGGCAACTCGAGGTCGGGGGTGACGATCTTGCGGATGTCGGGACATGTGACGTAGGCCGACAGCACCAGTGACCCGGGCGCCTTCACCACCTCGTCGGCGCCGTCCGTACCGGGGGCGATGGCCGCCATCGAGAGGCTGTCCTTGCCGCCGTCGACGGCGATTCCGAGCTCCAACATGGTGTCGCTCATCGCCGCGGCGGCGTCGTGCAGCGCCGCACCCTCGCCGGGCAGCTTCGCCGCCCACATCCAGTTGGCCGAGATCTTGACGTCCTCGATGCTGCTGACCGGTGCCCACACCAGGTTGGTGAGCGCCTCGCCGACGCACAGGCGCGCCATCGCGGCGGAATCGAGTAGCCCCTTGATCGGCTGCTCGCCGATGGCCGTGGCCGCGCCGGTGGTCGACAGGTGGCTCTGCGCGATCACCGCCACGTCGGCGACGGTGAGCTGCAGCGGCCCGGCGCAGGGCTGCTGTGCGATCAGCCCGGTCACCGCGCGGTCGACCTTGGTGGTGAGAAAGCGCTTCGAGCCCACCGACAGCAGGCGCAGTACGCGATCGAGCGCGTCGGCCACGGTCAGGTCGGCAGGCAGGTCGAGCGGTTCCAGGCGGGGCGGGATGCGCTCCAGCTCGAAGGTCTTGCGCGGCATGTCGCCGAGCACGTCTTCGAGCGCCAGATCGACCGGCTTGGACTCGTCGGCCTCGTCCCACAGCACGATGCGGCCGTCGCCGGTGACGTTGCCGACGCAGGCCACCGGCACCTTCTCGCGCGCGGCCAGGTCGCGGAACAGGTCGACGCGCTCGGGACGCAGCAGGAGCGCGTCGTTCTCCTGGTACTCGGCGCCCCAGATCTCCAATACCGACAGCGTGTCGTCGCCCACCGGGATCGCGCGCACGTCGATACGCGCGCCGAGCGGCTCGACGATCTCCTTGAGCACGTTGCAGTTGCCGCCCGCCCCCTGGTCGTGGATCGAGACGATCGGGTTGCCGTCGCCCATCTCGACGCAGGCGCGCAACACCCGGTTCACCTTCTGCTCCATCTCGGCGTCGCCGCGCTGCACCGCGTTGAAGTCGAGCTCGGCGACGTTCTCGCCCTGGACCATCGACGAGGCGGCGCCGCCGCCCATGCCGATGCGGTATGCCGGCCCGCCGATCTTGATCACCCACATGCCGACCTCGGGGTCTTGCTTGCGGGTGTGCGCGGCATCGATCTGCCCGACGCCGCCGGAGAACATGATCGGCTTGATCCACTCCCGCCGCTCGCCGTTCGGCAGGCGCAGGCCGAACGAGCGCGTGTAGCCCTGGATGACCGGCTCGCCGAACTT
>JASFRZ010000523.1:0-3330 GCA_050114655.1 Acidobacteriota bacterium | reverse complement strand
CCGGTGCCTTCGCTCCGGCGCTGTCACCCGACGGCGCCTGGCTCGCCTACGTGGTCGGGTCGCAGCCGTTGCCGCCTCCGTTTTCGCTGCGCGTGCTGGGCCCTGATGGCGACTCTCTCGTCACCAGCACGTTGAGCGCGCCGGAGTTCTTCGGCTTTCCTATGGAATGGGACTCGCTCAACGTCGCCTGGGGGCCGGAGTCGGGCCTGTTGTACTTCGTCGAAAGCGGTGCCGACGGGATCCAGCGCCTGATGCAGGCGAACATTCGCGGCAGGGGAGAGCCTGCGATCTCGCTGCACGAGGGAGCGGCGGGGGAGAGGATCCTCGACATCGCGGTGTCGCCGGACGAGTCACGGATCGCCTATGTCGCGCTCCCGCAGCGCGAGGTGGCGGAATCGGGCGTATACCTCTGGGAGCGGTACAGCGGCGAGGTTCGCACCCTCGAAGAGGCGACCACGGGTCAGAGCTACCTCGCGGGGTGGGTCGACAACGGCTCGCTGGTCTTTGTGCACGGCGAACCCATCTCGAGTGGGGGGCGCACCAGCAACGCGTTCGTCCTGGGCGTCGAAGGGGACGAGCGCAGGGATCTCGAGATCGTCGATCAGGCGATCACCCAGACGGCGATTCTCGACCCTGCCGGGAAGCGTCTTCTGATGACCGCCGTGAACCAGGGAGTCCACAACATTTTCGAGATCGACCTCGATGGCCAGACGACGCCCCGACCGCTGACCGCGAATGTGAGCGCGAGTGTCTCCTTCTCGGGCCTCGGCGTGGCGAGCAACGGCGATTTGATGTATGTCCGTCAGGAAGTGAACAGCAATGTCTGGTTGATCGAACTTGCAATCAGCTCCCGATACTCCAACCGAAAGGGCCAAGAACCCCAATGAGCAACAACGAGCACATCGCCTCGCTTCTGGACGAGATCGCCAGCCTGCAGGTAGCCGTGTTCCATCGCGTCTTCGCTGCGGCGGACGCAGAGGCGGAGGCAAAGCGCCTGGAGGAGATTCTGCAGAAGGCCACCCTCGAGCTGCTCGACGGCGCCCGCTGCCACGTCGATGATGACTGCCCGCCGGGCTATTACTGCGACCTCGAGACCGAGGTCTGCCGGATTGTCCCGGCCAACACGCTGAAGGCGCGCTTCACGGAGGGCAAGTACCGATAGTGGCAACGCGGAGCCGTCCACGCGCCCGCTGAGCAGATCCCGGTGAGGGGGCGGGTGACTCCGACGGGCAAGCCGCGATAGAATTTCGGAGTCACGACTCTGTTTTTTTGAGAGCGAAGGAGGATCCGATGGACGTTCGTACCACGCCTCCCCTCGACCGCCGGGATTTCATCAAGGGCGCCGCGGCCGGCATCGCCTTGTTGCCCCACACCGGCCTGGGATCGCTGGCGTTCGGTGCGCCGCAGCAGCGCTCCACCGTGGCGGTGATCCACACCGATGACCGGCGGGACGGTGTCACCCGTGCGTTCGAGCTGCTCCAGCCGAGCGGCATCGCCGGCAAGCATGTGGTCATCAAGCCCAACTTCAACACCGCTGATCCGACCCCCGCCGGCACCCACAACGACACCCTGGCCCAGCTCGTGACCGAACTGCAGGAGCGCGACGCGCGCGCCGTCACGCTGGGTGAATCGAGCGGCCCGCCGGCCACCGACGGAGTGATGGAGCAGAAGGGCATCCCCGACATGGCCGCCTGCATGGACTTCGACGTGGTCAACTTCGAGGAGATTCCCGACGCCGACTGGCTGCCCGTGAACCCCGCCGGCACGCACTGGCCGGAGGGATTCTACCTGCCGCGCCAGGTGGTCGACGCGGAGTACCTGGTCTCGACCTGTTGCCTCAAGACGCATGGCTTCGGCGGCGTGTTCACCATGTCGCTCAAGCTCTCGGTAGGCCTGACCCCCAAGTCGCTGCGCCGTGGCATGCATCGCTCGCCCGACATGCGGCGCATGATCGCCGAGCTCAACCAGGGCTACCGGCCGCAGCTCATCGTCCTGGACGGCGTCGAGGCCTTCACCGACGGCGGCCCGAGTAGCGGCGAGCTGAAGACCGCGGACGTCTTCATCGCCGGCTCCGACCGCGTCGCGGTCGACGCCGTCGGCCTCGCCATGCTCAAGCACCTCGGCGCCAACGAGGACATCATGTCGCGGCCGATCTTCGCTCAGGAGCAGATTGCCCGCGCCGTCGAGGTCCGGCTCGGCGTCACCGGACCCGACGAGATCCGCCTGGTGAGCGATGATCCGGCCGGCTGGAGCTACGCCGAGACGCTGAACGGGATCCTGGCGCAGGGCTGAGCGCGGTTCTTCGCGCCACATGTTCCGTTGCGGTTTCCGTTCGCGCATTCAGGATCGAGCGCCGAGACCCTGTCTCCGCGATTCCTTGAAACGCGCGAAATCGCGGTGCAGAATGCGGCGCACCAATCGGGGACCGGATCGGACGCGACGGTTGCACCCCTCGCATGAGCAGCGCGCGCCGGAAAGCCTGGCGCGGACACGACGACGTGCTCGCGTGCATCCGCGCCTGACCGCAGTGCTGCGATGATCGGCCTCTATTACCCCTTCATCCACTTCAAGAGCGACGCCTGGCTCAAGTTGTCGGCGCTGTACTGGGACCGCATGGCGCGCATCGTGCCGCCGAGCTACCAGACCGAAGACAGCGACACCGTGCGCGCGCTCGCCGGGTTCGTGGTCGACGAGTCGCCCGGCAAGGTAAATCCGGAATTCCACCAGACGTTCGCCGACTTCGTGCGCGAGTTCGAGCAGCCGCTGCTCGCCAAGTACCGCGTCGCCGATCGCGATAAGGACAACTGGTCGCCGGTTCCCGAGCCGCGCCGCCCGCCGCCGGCCGGCGGCGCCTCCGGCAGCGACCCGCGCCTCGCCTACGTGTATTGCGAGAAGATGTACGACCCGGTGCAGGAGCTGCTCAAGGCCTCGGAGCTGGCGCTCGAAGATCCCGAAGATCCGTGCTGGATCGGCATGCATCCGCGCATGACCGACGTGTACATGATGGCGCTGGTCGAACAGCTCGCCGGCGAGCTGCAGCTACGCCCGGTCACCGACGAGTCTGCAGATCACGCTTCGATGTCGGACCTCAGCGTGGAGCGGCTGGCGCAGGCGCTGCTCGGTGTCGAGCTCATACCGGCGCGGCGCTCGCCGCGCGAGGTCGAGGCGACTGCGGCGATGGTGGCGCTCGAGACCGTCCTGCCGAAGGACCTCGAGACGCTCGATCCCGACAAGATCAACCACTTCCGCGATAGTCGCGCCGCGGATCGCAAGTGCTTCCAGGAGTACGTCGAGGAGTTCGCCCGCAACGCCACCGACCTGCGCGACGTG
>JASFRZ010000522.1:0-3348 GCA_050114655.1 Acidobacteriota bacterium | reverse complement strand
CGGCGCCGCCGTAGCATCGAAGTTCGGCATCGAGCTATGAGATCGCGCCTTTACCTCGGCGAGGTGATGCACGCGCGCCTGGCGCCGGTGGACCACGGCTTCCGCTATCCGGCGTTCATGCTCGGCGTCGATATCGACGAGTTGCCGCAGATCGACCGCCGCTGCTTGCTGTTCGGCCACAACCGCCGCGGCCTGTTTTCGCTCCACGAAGCCGACCACCTGGGCAGTGGGAGCGGCGGCCTGCGTGACAAGCTGCGACGTCACCTGCGGAGAGCGGGCACCGACATCGCCTTGCAGCGCGTCGTGCTGGTCACCACGCCGCGCGTCGCCGGCCACACCTTCAACCCGGTGAGCTTCTACTACTGCTATGACGGCGCCGAGGCACTGTCGGGCATCGTCGTCGAGGTCAACAACACCTTCGGCGAAGGGCATGCGTACGCGCTACCCGTCTCCGCCGCCGAGCGACTCGGCAACGGCCGCCTGCGCTTCGTCACGCGCAAGCGCTTCCACGTTTCTCCGTTCAATGACACGGACGGCGATTACGAGTTCGTGTTCGCGCCGCTCGGCGAGCGCCTGGACGTGCACATCGACATCCGTCGTGCCGGCGGCAAGTCGTTCGTGTCGCGCCTGGCCGGCAACGCCCGGCCGCTCGACGGCGCCGCGCTGCGCCGCCTGGCGCTCACCTACCCCTTGACCGCCGCCCTCACCCTGCCGCGCATTCTCTGGCAGGCCTACAAGCTGCACTACCGCCACGGGCTACCCGTGCTCCCCAAGCCCGAGCCGTCGAGTCCGCTGACCTACAGCGCTTCGCGACCCGCCTACGTCAGCGAGCTCTCCGTTCCGCATCGGCCACAGAGCCACAACACCCGTACCGAAACGAGCACAGACCATGGAAGCCATTGAGCGCGGCGCCCGCGCCGCTACCGACGCCCCCGCCACCCACGCGGCCACCCCGGTCGGTCCCTGGGCGCGCTGGGCGCGCCGCTTCGTGCACCGCTACCTGGAGCGCCTGACCCGCGGCTCGGTGAGCCTGCACGAACCCGGATCGACGCGCGCGACCTTCGGCGATCCGACCGCCGACCTGAGCGCCACCCTCACGGTCCACGACCCGCGCTTCTTCTGGCGCACCGTGGCCGGTGGCGACATCGGCTTCGCGGAGTCCTACATGGACGGCGATTGGGACTGCGACGACCTCACCACGCTGATCGGTATCTTCGCCATCAACCGCGAGGAGCTCGACGACCTGAGCCTCGCCACTGCCCTGCCGCGCCGCGTCCTCAGCCGTGCGTACCACTGGACGCGACGTAACACCCTGGCCGGCAACCGCCGCAACATTCAGGACCACTACGACCTCGGCAACGAGTTCTTCCGCCTTTTCCTCGACCCCACCATGACCTATTCCTGCGCCGTGTTCCCGTGCGGCACGGAGACGCTGGAGCAGGGACAGCGGCTCAAAATCGACGCGGTGCTGAAGAAGGCGGCGATTCGACCCGACGACCACGTGCTCGAGATCGGCAGTGGGTGGGGCAGCCTGGCGATCGCCGCCGCACGCCGCACCGGCTGCCGGGTGACCACCCTGACGCTGTCCGACGAGCAGAAGCGCTGGGTCGAGCGTCTCGTTGCCGCCGAGGGACTCGAGGAGCGGGTCGATGTCCGCATCGCCGACTACCGCACCATTCGCGGCACCTTCGATCGCATCGTCTCCATCGAAATGCTCGAGGCGGTCGGTCACGAGAATCTGCCGGTCTACTTCTCCGCCTGTGACCGGTTGCTGACCGCCCGCGGGCGCGCGGTGATCCAGGTGATCACGATTCGCGACGAGCGCTACGACGAGTACCGCAGGGGCTGTGACTTCATTCAGCGCCACATCTTTCCCGGCGGCCACCTGCCGAGCTGGGGAGCGCTGGAGGCGGCGATCAGCTCGACGTCGCGCCTGCGGATCGAGAACGTCGAGGACATCGGCCATCACTATCCCGCGACGTTGCGCGCATGGCGCGGCGCGCTCGAGGAGAACGCGGAGCATGCGCGGGAACTCGGCTTCGACGACACTTTCCTGCGCAAGTGGAACTACTACTTCAGCTACTGCGAGGCGGGCTTCCGCACCCGCATGCTGGGCGACCTGCAGCTCGTCCTCGCCAAGAACGACACCCCGGAGACGCAGGAGCGATGACCACCGCAACGACCCACGCAGCTGCCGGGCGACGGGAAGCGCCGATCAACGTTGTCGCCAGCATCCCCTTCCTTGCCGTGCACCTCGCCTGCCTGCTGGTGCTGTGGACCGGAGTCAGCGCAACCGCCCTTGCCGTCGGTTTCGTCACCCTCGCGCTGCGTATGTTCGGCCTCACCGGCGGCTACCACCGCTATTTCTGCCACCGCACCTACCGCACCAGCCGCGCTTTCCAGTTCGTACTTGCCGTCCTCGGCACGGCGGCCGCACAGATGGGGCCGCTGTGGTGGGCGGGCCACCACCGCCACCACCACGCCCACGCCGATACCGACGACGACGTCCACCCACCGGGCGTGAAGGGCTTTTTCTGGGCCCACGCCGGCTGGGTAATGTCACCGAGCAACTGGCCGACCCGCTGGGAGCTGGTCAAGGACTTCAGCCGTTACCGCGAGCTGGTGTGGCTCGACAACTACCATTACGTCGCCCCGCTCGCTCTCGTAGCCGCGCTGTACGGACTCGGGGAGTGGCTCGCGCGCGCGCACGCGGCGCTCGGTACAGACGGCCCACAGCTCGTCGTCGTGGGCTTCTTCGTCAGCACCACGCTGCTGTACCACGTCACCTTCGCGGTCAACTCGATCGGCCACACCTGGGGCCGCCGGCGCTACGAGACGGGCGAGGAGAGCACCAACAGTCTGCTGCTCGCGCTGCTGACCGGCGGCGAGGGCTGGCACAACAACCACCATCGCTACCCCAATTCCGAGCGCCAGGGCTTTTACTGGTGGGAGATCGATCCGACCCACTACGCTCTGGTCATGCTTTCGTGGCTCGGCATCGTGTGGGACATTCGCGGCCCGAGCCCCGAGGTGCTGCGCGAAGGAATGGGCAGGTGAACATGTGGTACGAGCCGCTACTCCAAAACGGCCTGTTGCCCGACGCCGCCTTGCGCGCCGGCATCCGCGGCCAGCTGCGCGCGCGCCTGCGACAACAGCGACGGACCGCCGCGGGCGGGGCGCTCGAGGCAATGGTCGATGAGCTGCGCCGTGGCCCTATCGCCACCCATACGGCCGACGCCAACCGGCAGCACTACGAGGTGCCGACGGAGTTCTACCACCTCGTCCTGGGCCCGCGTCGCAAGTACTCGAGCGGCCTGTGGCTGCGACCCGACGACGACCTGACGAGCT
>JASFRZ010000521.1:0-3362 GCA_050114655.1 Acidobacteriota bacterium | reverse complement strand
CACGGCGGCGACGCTTCTTCTGCTTCTCGCCGGGCTCGGTAGCGCCGCCGGTGCGCCCGCTGCGCCGAGCGGCGTCTCCGCGCGGCAATCGGCGCAATCCGTGGAGGTCGAGGTCCCGGTCGGCTTCGCTGCCACCTCGGCAGCTCGCCAGGCGTACTGCGAAGCGCTATTCCTCGATTTGCCCTCCTCCGATTCCTTCCGCGAGCACCTGCGGCTGATCACCGCCAACCCGCATCCCGCCGGCTCGGCGACGCAGCGGGAGGTCGGTCACTACATCGGCCGGGTGATGAAGGCGGCCGGCTTCGACGTGCGCGAGTACCCCTATGACGTCTACCTGCCGCAGCTCACCGACGATGTCGAGGTACACATCGTCACGCCGGAGCCGATGCGGCTCTCCAACCGCGAGCCCGAGCTGCCCGAGGACCGCTTCTCCGGCCACCCCGACCTGCTCAACGGCTGGAACGCATTCTCCGGCAGCGGCGACGTCACCGGGCAGGTGGTGTACGCGAACTACGGCACGCGCGAGGACTACGAGGCGCTCGATGACATGGGCATCGATCTGACCGGCAAGGTGGTGATCGCGCGCTACGGCGAAAACTTCCGCGGC
This sequence comes from Acidobacteriota bacterium, assembly GCA_050114655.1. Lineage (GTDB taxonomy): Bacteria > Acidobacteriota > UBA890 > UBA890 > UBA890 > JASFRZ01. The sequence continues at coordinate 2,755 of JASFRZ010000521.1, read as the reverse complement.
TACAAGGTGCTGTTCGCCGAGGACCGGGGCGCCGCTGCGGTGATCATGTTCAACGACGCGCCCGAGGAGGAGGTCGAGTCCTATCCCGAAGGGCCGATGCTCAACGGCGACATCATCCAGCGCGGCTCGGTGCTGACGTTGCCGTGGACCGGCGATCCGCTGACGCCCTTCGTGCCGGCGTTGCCGGTGGACGGCGACGAGCAGGTCGAGCGACTCGATCCTTCCGAGGTGCCGCTGCACACCATCCCGGTGCTGCCGCTGGGTTACAACGCGGCGGGGGAGATCCTCTCGCGCATGAGCGGCGAGGAGGCGCCCGAGGACTGGCAGGGCGGCCTCGACCTGACCTACCGCGTCACGGGCGGCGACCAACTCACCGTACGCGTGCGGGTCAACCAGCCGCTTGCATTGACCCGTGCCGTCAACGTTGTCGGCACGCTCGAAGGCGCCGAGTTTCCTGACGAATGGTTCATCCTCGGCGCGCACTACGATCCCTGGGGCTTCGGCGCGGTCGATCCCAACGGCGGCACGGCGATGCTTCTGACCCTCGCCGAGGCACTCGGCTCCGCCGCCGAGCAGGGTTGCCGGCCGCGGCGCTCGATCATGATTGCGCACTGGGACGCCGAGGAGTACGGCATCATCGGCTCCACGGAGTGGGTCGAGCAGTTCCTTGATGACCTGTCCACGAACGCCATCGCCTACATCAACGCCGACAGCGCCGTGTCGGGGCCCAACTTCAATTCATCGTCGTCGCCATCGCTCAAGCAGCCGATTCTCGACGCCATCCGCGATGTCTCCTACGCCGGGGAGGAGCGCAGCATCTACGATTGGTGGGCCGCGCGCGCCGAGGACGGCAATCCGCGCATGGGCAACCTCGGCGGCGGCTCCGACCACGTCGCCTTCTACACCCACGCCGGCGTGCCCTCGGCGAGCCTGGGCTCGGGCGGGCGCAGCGGCATCTACCACTCCAACTACGACAACTTCGCCTGGTTCGAGCGCTTCGGTGACTCCGAGTGGGTGTTCGGTCCGATGATCGCGCGCGCCGACGGCGTGCTGGCGTTGCGCTTCGCCAACGCCGACCTGCTGCCCTACGACGTGACGCGCTACGCGGTCGACACCCGTGCCCACATCGAGACGCTGCGCGAGGTTGCCGAGCGCCGCGGCGTCGAGGTCGACCTGTCGCGTCTCGAGGCGGCCACCGGGCAGCTCGACGAGGCTGCCGCCGCGCTCGCCGCCGCCCGGGCGGCACGCGTCGCCGCCGGCCCGCTGCCGCCCGACGAGGCGGCGCGCATCAACCGCGCGCTGATCGGCCTGGAGAAGGCCTGGCTCGATGACGCCGGTCTGCAGGATCGCCCGTGGAGCCGCTCGCTGTACGTCTCGCCCGATCCGTTCAGCGGCTACGCTTCATGGATGCTCCCCGGTATCCGCTACGAGATCGAGACCGACGATCCCGCCGGGGTGCCCGCCTGGGAAGCGCGCTACGTCGACGCCATCGGGCGCCTGGGGGCGCGGATGGAAGCAGTCACCGAGTTGATCGAGAACGGCGCCCGCTGAGCGCGGCCGGTTCGTGAGATCGGTACGGCGGCCCGCGACGGACGATTTCCGGGTCTGCAGGGCCCACCGTCAGCGCAGGTAACCGAGCGCCTTCAGGCGCCGGATCTCCTCCGGGGTGAGCCGGACCTCGCCGGCCTCGGCGACGTTGGCGGCGGCGCGATCCAGCTCAGCCTCCCAGCCGGCGACCAGGCGCTCGAACTCGGCCACCTTTTCGGGCATCTGATCGCGCACGTCGATCGTCCCCCAGGGGTCGTCGCGCAGGTCATAGAGATCGCCGCTACGGGTGTCGTACTTGTAGCCGTCGACGACGAAGACGCGGTAGCGCGGCTTTTCCGCCAGCACCACGCGCGGCTCGGTCTCGCTGCCGCCCCACAGCGGCTCGAGGTCGAATCCCTGCATGCTCGGAGGCACGTCGAGACCGGCGAGCGTCAGCAAGGTCGGGGCGACGTCGACGTTGCGCGACGGTAGCTGTACTTCGGCCGCCGCCGGCACCCCGGGGCCGAACAGGAGCAGCGGCACGCGCAGCAGTTCCTCGTTGAGGGTGTAGGTATGGCGACCGTACTGGCCGTGCTCGCCCATCTCCTCGCCGTGGTCGGCGATGATCGCGAACACGGTGTTGTCGAGCAGGCCGTCACGCTCGAATTGAGCGAACAAGGTGCCGAGGTCGTGATCGAGCGTGGCGACCTCGGCGTCGTACAGGTTGCTGACGTGTTGTGCGTCGGCCGCGCTCGTACCCTCGGCGGCTTCGTTGATGCGATCGACGTCACCTCGACGGATGGGCCCGGCGAGCGGCAGGGGACCGGCATAGTCGCCGCGGAAACGCTCGGCGAACTCCTCCGGCGGATCGTACGGCAGGTGCACTGCGTAGGTATGCAGGAACAGAAAGAAGGGTGCGTCGCGCGGCTGCTCGACCCAGTCGTATACCGACTCGAACGTCGCCTCGGCGCGCAGCCGCAGCGAGGCATCGTGGGTCAACCCCGTGTAGACGTCGAAACCGCGCTTGTAGCTTTCGCCCGGCAACTGCACGAATGCCGCGGTGGCGTAGCCGGCCTCCTTGAAGATCTCAGGTAATACCGGCACCGCGGGATCGAGCGTCTCGCCCTGTTCCCAGACGCCGGCGACCGAGGGAAACAGGCCGCTGAGGATCGAGGTGTGCGACGGCGCGGTGTTGGGGGCCTGCGCGTAGTGGTTGCGGAACACGACG
>JASFRZ010000520.1:0-3365 GCA_050114655.1 Acidobacteriota bacterium | reverse complement strand
GGGACCTTCCTCGCCTGCGGTGATGCCCGCGCGACGGAACGCCAGCCAATCGCTCAGGATCTGATCGCGGTTGCGCGCCGCGGTCGCCGCAGTGGTGATCGCCGCGGTGAAATGGTGCAGCACGCCCTCGCGGTAGGTCAGCAGGTCGCCGTCGCTGCGCCGCAGCACCAGGGCGCGCGGCGAGGCCTGCTCGAAGGTCATGCCCAGCGCCCCGTGGCTCATCGCCCACATGTCGACGTAGCCGGGATAGAACAGGTCGTAGACGTCGCGATTGAAGTAAGCGAAGCCGCGGGCGTCAAAGGCGCTCGCGTTGGCGCGCCCGAAAACGTCCATCAGTGCGATCTGGCGCTCACCGAACCAAGGATTCGATGGTTCGGCGGTGGGTGGGAAGAAGTATGTCGAGTTGCCCCCCATCTCGTGCAGGTCGGCGAGGATGTGGGGCCAGAACTGCTGCCACATCGCCACCTTTCCGCGCGACTCGACCTGGCTCTGGATGAACAGGTCGCGGTTGAGGTCGAAAAGGTAGTGGTTGCCGCGCCCGCCCGGCCACGGCTCGTCGTGCTCCGCGGCGTAGGTCTCCGGATCGGGCCAGCGCGCCTGTGCGACCGAGTTCTGGTACACGAAGCGGTTGCGGCCGTCGGGGTTTTCCATCGGATCGATGAGCACCAGCGAGCGGTCGAGGATCATGTCGACCGTGTCGTCGTCCTGCGCCGCCAGCAAATGGTAGGCCTCGGCCATCGCCGCACCGTTGGAGGTGATCTCGTTGCCGTGCACCCCGTGCATGAGTGAGACGACCACCGGCACCCGGGCGAGCAGCTCCTCGGCCTCGGCGTCCGACAGGCGACGCGGATCGGCCAAACGCGCCAGGTCGGCCTTGACCTGATCGAGCACCGCGATACGCGCCGCGGAGCCGATCACCAGCACCATCAGTGGCCGCCCCTCCCAGCTGGTGGCGTATTGCAGCAGGCGCGTGCGCCCGGGCGCCGCCGCGGCGAGCGCCTCCATGTAGCGAGTGATCTGCTCGGGCCTCGTGACGCGCTCTCCGAAGTCGTGCCCGACGACCTCGGTGAGCGTCGGGATGGCCGGGTCGTAGCGGGTGCCCGGCATCAGCTCGGAGACGATGCCGGAGCTCTGCCCGCCGGCGCCGGAGGACGGCCCGCCGACGGCGGCGTGGGTCCCGCCAGCGGGCCAGAGACCGAGGAGCGACAGGGAAGCCGCGACAAGAAAGGTTCTCAGCATGGCTGTGGCTCGGTGGTTGAATGAGGGCCGCGACGGCGCGATGTCCGGCGGTCGTGGAAAGGTTGATTCTGGCACGCGCTGCGCCACGCGGGCCAGCACCTGCGGACTCGCCCGCGTCGTGGTCCGGGATGCGCCCCCGGAGCCATAGGTTCCTCTTCTGTGCTATTTTTGCGTGGCTTGGTACTCGTTTGCGCCGAGCGTCGTCGTTCCTGACGACACACTTGGCGACGCGGAGTGACTGCGAGACCGTTGAGCCGAGAATGCCGACGATGTCGTCCCAACCTCCCGACCAGGAAGAAACCTTCTCTCAGCTCCGGTCCCTGGAGCGCAAGGGGCTCGAGGCTCTCGACGTCGGTGACTTCGACCTCGCCGCCAAGTTGCTCCTCGACGTGGTCACGGGCTACGAGCGCATCGACGATCCGTTGCTGACCCACTCGGCGGGCTACTTCTTGGGGGTCGCCCTCGCCGGACAGGGCAAGCTCGAGCAGGCGGCGCTTGTCTGGGAAGAGGTCATCGAGCGCGGCTGGGACAGCCCGGTAGCCTTCAACCGGCTGGTGCGCTACTACGAGAGCCGTAACGAAACGGCGGCGATACAGCGGCTGTTCGAGCGGCTTCATCGGACGGCACACGAGCGCACCGGGGAGTTCTTCTCCTATCCCGAGGCCGTGCAAACGGACGCTGCCGGCCACCACCCGGTGGCCGACGACCTTCCCGCCGGAACGCGACGATTGCTGGTAGGCGACGACGAGCCGGCCGTGTGCGGTCTCGTCGAACGTGCGGTCAAGCCCGACGGCTTCACCGTGCTGTTCGCTTTCGACGGCCGGCGCGCCTTGCGCATCGTGCTTACCGTGCGGCTCGATGCCGTGGTGCTGGATTACTTCATGCCCGGCTACACCGGCCTCGACGTGCTGTATCGCATGCGCGCCGAGGGCCTGGATACACCGGCGGTGATCATCTCCGGCCGTCACGACCCGCAGATGGTCGAAGACGCTGCCCACCTCGGCGCCACGTGGATTGCAAAGCCGTTCACGCCCGAGGCGCTCGCCGGCACCGTGCGCCGGCTCATGCAAGCCGAGGCAACCGGCGATTCTGGCGCCGAGAGCGACTAGCGGTCGGACAGGACCAGAGTCCATCTACAGCACCCCCGGTTGTCCCGAAGCGCGTCCAAATGTAGTCTCCAATGTCGAGTTTTGGTCGAGTGCCTGCCGCCTTCGCGGCCCCACCGGGCGCCGACCCCGGACCGGGTCCAAACCCAGCAGGAGGCGTCCATGATGCTCCCTCGTCGCACCGTCGCTCCCTTCTTCCTGGTGGCCCTTGCCGCAACCCTGCTGCTGGTCGGCAGCGCCGACAACGCGCCCGCCGTGGCGCAAGGCTTCGGCGGCGGCGGACAACAAGGCCCGCAACAGGCCGAAGAGGTGCCCGAACCACACTTCGAGTACGTCGGCCCGACCAACGCCGGCCGCATCGCCTCTGCCGCCGCGGTGGCCGGTAATCCGGGGGTGTACTACGCGGGCGCCGCTTCCGGCGGTGTGTGGAAATCGAGCGATGGCGGCGAGACCTGGAAGCCGACGTTCGACGACCAGGAGTCGCAGGCCATCGGCGCGCTGGCGGTGTCGCAGAGCAACCCCAACGTCGTATGGGCCGGTACCGGCGAGGGCTGGGCGGTGCGCGACATGGACATGGCGGGCGACGGCGTCTACAAGTCGACCGACGCGGGCGAGACCTGGACCCGCATGGGGCTGGAGAACACCGGCCGCATCGGCACCGTCGTCATCCATCCGACCAACGAGAACATCGTGCTGGTGTGCGCCCTGGGGCGCGGCACCGGACCGCAGCAGGAACGCGGCGTCTATCGTACCGAGGACGGCGGCCAGACCTGGCAGCGCACGTTGTTCGTCAACGAGGACACCGGCTGCTCGGGGCTGCAAATGTCGCAGCAGAACCCCGACGTCGTGCTGGCCGGCACCTGGGAGCTGTTCCTGCAGACCCATGTGCTGGAGAGCGGCGGCATGGGCAGCGGCATCTACATCTCCAAGGACGGCGGGCGCAACTTCACCAAGATCGATGATCCCGGCCTGCCGCGCTCGCCCTACGGCAAGACCGACGTGGCGATCGCGCCGTCGGAC
>JASFRZ010000519.1:0-3367 GCA_050114655.1 Acidobacteriota bacterium | reverse complement strand
GGCCTCGGAAGGGGCGGTGCGCTCGAGCCACCAGCGCAGGACGCCGCCGAAGAACACCGGCACCATGGTGCCGACCGGCAGGTAGATGCCGACCGCGAAGGCCAGAGGAGGCATGCGGGCAGCCACCGAGAGCAGCGCCAGCACCGCGCCCACGGCGACGAAGGCCCACGGCAATGACTGGTCGAGCACGCCCTCGATGACCAGCTTCATCAGCGTCGCCTGCGGTGCCGGCAGCTCGGTGGTGCCGAAGCCGTAGCTGCCGTTGAGCACGATCAGAGTGAGGCACACGAAGGTCGCCGAAGTCACCACGCCGACGATCTCTCCCACCTGCTGGCGATACGGCGTGGCGCCGAGAAGGAAGCCGGTCTTGAGGTCCTGCGAGGTGTCCCCGGCGATCGACGCGGCGATCGCCACCACACAGCCCACTGTCAGTGCCCCTGCCTTGCCGAGGTCGTCGGTCCAGCCCATCGCCAGGAACACCCCCGAGGTGCCGAGGAGCGAGGCGATGGTCATGCCGCTGGTGGGATTGGAGGTGACCCCCACCAAGCCGACGATGCGCGACGACACGGTGACGAAGAAGAAGGCGAAGATCACCACCAACAGCGCAGCAACGATGCGTGCCAGTGAGCTCGGCAGGGCGCCGAAGACGAACGGCACACCGGCGAGAACGACGAACACCGCTGCCGCGCCCCAGCCGACGACGCGCAGCGGCAGGTCGCGGTCGGTGCGCGGCAGGTCCTCCGTGGCCGTGGCACTTGCCGGCGGCGCACCGAAGCCGCCATCGTGCGTCGCGCCGCTGAGTACGGCCTCGCGTCCCTCCACGCGGCCGCGCAACTCGCGGGTGCCGACGCGGAAGCTCTCCACCATCATCGGCACGCTCTTGATCAGCGTGATCAGGCCGCCCGTGGCCACCGCGCCGGCGCCGATGTAGCGCACGTAACGCGTCCAGATCTGCGATGGCGCCATCTGGGCGATGGTCAACGCCGTCTCCGGATACAGCGGCACGGCGCGGTCGGCGCCCCACCAGGCGATCAGCGGAATGATCACCAGCCACGACAGCAGCGAGCCCGCCACCATGACGAACGACACCCACGGCCCGAGGATGTAGCCGACGCCGAACAGCGCCGCCGACACCTCGGAGCCGACCTGTGCCTTGGGCAGCAGCGGCACGTCGACGTCGACCTCGCCCGGCACCATTTTCGCCATGTCGGTGAGCGCCTTGAGCGCCGCGCCGACGCCGAGGCCGGCGAACACCGGCCGGGCGCGCGAGCCGCCGACGTCGGACGCCACCAGCACCTCGGCACAAGCGGTGCCCTCGGGGTAGGGAAGGTTGCCGTGCTCGCGGCCGATCAGCAGCCGCCGCAAGGGGATCATGAACAGCACGCCGAGCAGGCCACCGCACATCGCCAGGGCGGTCATCTCCAGCAGCGTCGGGTCCATGCCCCAGAGGAACAGCGCCGGCAGCGTGAAGATCACGCCGGAGGCCACCGAGCTCGAGGCCGAGCCGATGGTCTGCGACATGTTGGCCTCGAGGATGCTCGATTGCGCCCCCGCGGCGCTGAGCGCCTTGAAGAACGCGACCGTGAGCACCGCCACCGGGATCGAGGTCGAGATCGTCAGGCCCGACTTGAGGCCGAGGTAGGCGTTGGCGGCGCCGAACAGGATGCCGAAGAAGATGCCTGCGACGGCGGCACGCACCGTTGCCTCGTAGGGTGTGCGCGCCGGCGGCACGTAGGGCGGGTAGGCCTCGCCCTCGGCGAGCGGGCGGTACGCGCTCGGGTCGAGACCGTGGGGAGCGTCGCTCATGTCGCCTCCGTGTACAGGGTCGCCGGGATTGCCGGGGATGTTAGCCCAACCGGATAGGTGACGACGCCCCGGCCGAACGGGATCGCCGGGTCGTCGCCGGTGCGGCTACCACCATGTGTACGGCGGCGAGCCGTCGTCCGGGGAGTCGAAGAAGCCGTAGGGCATCTCCTCCGCGGGTGGCAGCAGCGCCAGCATGTCGTTGCCGTCGGCCTCGAGCGCGTTCCAGCCGGGCGGGTCGATGCCCATCAGCGCCTTGACGAAGAAGTCGGTGCGCTTGCGCGAGCCGTTGCGGCCGGTGGCGCCGTGGCCGCCGTTGGGCACCACCAGCAGCTCGAACGACTTGCCGGCCTGGATGAGCGCGTCGACCACCTGCATCGTGGAGGACGGATCGACGTTGGTGTCCATCTCGCCGACGGCGAGGAACAGTTCCCCGGTCAGCAGGTGGGCGTTGACCATGTTCGAGGAGGCCTCGTACTGCGGGCCGATCGGCCACCCCATCCACTGCTCGTTCCACCAGATCTTGTCCATGCGGTTGTCGTGACAGCCCGAGCTGGCGAAGGCGGCGGAGTAGAAGTCGCCGTGGAACAGCACCCCGCCCATGGCGTTCTGCCCGCCGGCCGAGCCGCCGTACAGCCCCACGCGGGTGGCGTCGTACCACGGGTACTGCGCCGCCACCGCCTGGTGCCACAGGATGCGGTCGGGGAAGCCGGCGTCGCCGAGGTTCTGCCAGGCGACGTCGTGGAAGGCCTTGGAGCGATTGTTGGTGCCCATGCCGTCGACCTGCACCAGGATGAAGCCGACCTCGGCGATCGACAGGAAGCTCTGCCCGCCGCCCCAGGTCTTGGGCACGAACGAGCCCTGCGGGCCGGCGTAGATCGACTCCAGCACCGGGTACTCGTGGTCGGGATCGAAGTCGACCGGGCGCACGATGATGCCCCAGATGTCGGTCACCCCGTCGCGCCCCTTGGCGACGAACGGCTCGGGCGGCGTCCAGCCGGTGGCCAGCGCCGCCGACATGTCGCCGCGCTCCAACTCGCTGATCAGCCCGGCGTCGCTGGCGCGGCGCAGCTCGACGACCGGCGGCATGTCAACGCGCGACCAGGTATCGACGTAGTACTGGTGGTCGTGCGACCAGGAGATGTCGTGGCTGCCGTTGGCCTCAGTGAACGCCATCAGGCCGGTGCCGTCGAAGTTGATGCGGTAGTAGTGCACGAAATACGGGTCCTGGTCCGGGTTCATGCCCAGCGCGGAGAAGTAGATCTGGCGGTTCTCCTCGTCCACCCGATCGACGTACTTGACCACCCAGTCGCCGCGCGTCACCTGGTTCTTCACCTGCCCGGTCTCACCGTCGTACAGGTAGATGTGGCTCCAACCGTCGCCTTCGGACATCCACAGGATCTCGCGCCCGTCGTCGATGTCGTGGCGCCAGACGTGGCCGGTGTCGCGCAGGCCGGGGGTGCTCGGCCGGTAGTTGACGAAGGTGGGCGAGACCTCGTCGATCACTGTGCGCACGGCGCCGCTCTCGGCGTCGACCTCGAGCACGCGGTAGAGCTGATGGCCG
>JASFRZ010000518.1:0-3376 GCA_050114655.1 Acidobacteriota bacterium | reverse complement strand
CTGATTCGACCGCTGGGAACGTAGCGCCGCCGCACGATCCGGGTGCCTTTGCCCCCGCCGCCTCTTCCGCAGCCACCTCTGCGTCGCAGAACACCCTCGGAGCGATGATCTTCCTGATCGACTTTCCCGGCCTCGACTGGCGCAACAAGGAGCGCTTCGTCAGCGCCTGGGCCGAGCTGGTCGACGACACCGATTCGCTCGCCGTTCCGCGCGCTGTCTATCTGATCGATCAGGTCGGGCACCTGCGGGAGCTGGCGCCGCTGACGCGGGATCCGGTCGCGCTGCGCGAGGCGGTGCAGCAAGTGCGCGACGAGCCGCTGGTGCGCAGGCCGATTCACGAGCAACTGCTTGGCCTCGGCACGCGCGGCAGGACGGACGGAGGGCCGCGCGATGCGTCGGCCGCGGAGGTTGCCGCCGGAGCGCTCGACGCCCCGGACGGTCGCATCGACGAACGTAGCCGCAGCCTCTCGACCCTGGAGCTGTTGACCCAGTTCTGCAATGCGCTGACGGTGCGTAACGGCCGTACCGCGCTGGTGTGGGTGAGCTCGGGGCTGCAGACGATGGAAGGCGGCCCGTTCGCCGCGCTGGCTGCAGCGCGCTGGGAACGGAACCAGGCAAACGCGTCCTTCGGTGGGGTGGACCGCTCCAGACGCAGCGGCAGTACTCCATTCCGCTATCTGACCCCCGACCGGCGCATCATGGAATCGCAACAGGAGCTGGAGCGCGCCGCCAACAGCGCCAACGTCAGCATTTACGCTGTCGATCCCGTGCCGCAGCACGAGTGGCGCTCGATCGGCACCAGTGTGGAGGTCGCCAGCGCCTCCCAGGGTGAGCTGCTCGGCGGCCTGACCGTGCAGGCTTCGCTCGACGGCCTGCGCGACTCCCTGCGCCACGCCGCCGCTGACACCGGCGGCCGCTCGTTCATCGGTCCGAGCGATCTCGGCCGTGTGATCCCCGAGATCGAGGCGGATTCGGGACGCTTCTATCTACTGACCTACGCCGCGCCGTCGCCGCGCGGCGACGGCGAATATCACGAGATCAGCGTCGAGGTGTCAGGTCAGGGCTTGAGCGTGCGCGCGCGCCGGGGGTACGTCGATACGCCCGCCGCGCAACGCGCCGGGCAGACGATCGAGGCCGCCCTGGCGGTGCCCGGCGCGGTCAGCGGCTTGCCGGTGAGCGCCCGCGTCGTGCGACGGTGGGGCGCGGACGGGGCACCGGTCGTGCAGCTGATCGCTGCCGTCGGCGTGCTGCCGGATCCTTCCAGGGGCGCCGAGCCCACCGTTGTGGCGCCGCTCGAGATCGGTGCCGTGGCGGTAGACGACGAGGGCGATGTCAGCGCGGAGGTGCGACAGGAGGTGGTGCCGCGACCCGCCGCCACCCCTGTTGCCGGTAACGATCGCGCAACCACCGGTGGGCCGGGCTCGGCGGCGTCACGCTCATTTGTGTACGTTCATGAGTGGACACTCGATCCCGGTGCCTACGACGCGCGTATTGCGGTGCGGGACACTGCGTCCGGCTTGCTCGGCGCCACCCGCGTGCCGTTCGAGGTGCCCGCCGACTCCGGCGTATGGCGGGCGAGCGATCCTTTGCTACTGGTGGTCCCGCCCGACACCACGCCGCAGCCGCTGGCGGCCTACGAGATCGCCGCTGGCGAGGAGCTCGCGGTGCAGATGGAGGTCGGCAACGGCGACGGCCCGGTGTTGTCGGGCGAGCTGTTCAACGGCGCCGGCACGGAACGCATCGTGCAGCTTCCGGCGATCGCGATGGAGCGTGATGCCGCGGGCGTCCACCGCGGCGTGCTGCGCCTGCGCGGCATGGCGCCGGGGAGCTACAAGTTGCAGGTTTCGGTGACCGACCGGGGCGCCGGCAAGCACGCCATCCAGCGGCTCGCGGTGACGGTACTCGACGCCGGTTGAGTCAGCGCCGCAGCATCGCTGCCCCTTCGGCGTGGGCGCGCGTCACCGGGTAGTACGCGGCGCCCTCGAGCGAGCGGTCGAAGACGTTCCAGTCGGCGAAGCCGGTATCGGCACGCGGCTCGAGCAGCGAGAAGGTCAGGCGGCCGAGCGGCTGGGCCACCTCGACCACGGTGGTACCGGCCGGCAGGGTGAGCTCGGCGGCCTCCCATGCGCCCTCGAGAGTGCGCTCGTTGTGGTCCTGGAAGGTGCGCTCGGCGGTCGTCGAGGAGGTGATGGCGAAGCGCTCGCCGGGCAGCGTGACCTCCTCATCGAGCGTCCACATGTTGACGCCGTGGATGGTCAGCTTGTTGATCGCCTCGCGCTCGGATTCCGGGATGAAGTACACCGCCGGCGCCACCTCGCTCTCGGTGGCCTCGAAGGTGCCGCCGTCGCGCATCGTCACGGTGCGCACCGTGTCGAGCCGATTGAGGATGATCTGGCCGGAGTAGGGGTTGAGCAGCTGCTCGGTCTCGCCCATCAGGATTTCGATGGGCTGCGCGATCTGCTTGGTGTCGAAGCGCACGCCGAGCGATTGGCCGACGACCGACTGCGCGTCGGCCGCGGCGACGATGTCGCGCATCGCGGCGGCGTGGGCGGCGGCGTAGTTGAGTGCCTCCTCGACGAACCAGTAGCTGCCCCACACGCGGTCCTCGAAGGTGGCGTAGGCGTAGGCCTCGGACAGCAGCGCGAAGCGGTTGCGCAGGCCGATGTAGTTGTTGTTGAAGCGCGGCCGGTGGTCGAAGGTGCCCCAGCGCGGCATCTGCGGCTGGTCGGAGGGGGCAGCAGCGCGGCCACCACGACCCGCGGCGCCTGCCGGCGGAGCTCCGCCGCGGCCGCCACGGCCACCGAAGCCGCGCCCGCCGCCCATGCCGGAGGCGTTGCCGTAGTAGAAGTAGTCCCAGCCGTGCTTTTCCTTCACCGCGGCGGTCAGCGTGGGCAGCCAGTCGCCGCGCAGCATCTCGTCGATCTGCTCCGGGGTGTTGGGGTTGAGCGGCGGCGAGTAGGTGACGTAGTAGGCGTGCTGCGTGCCGTTGGTGGTGTGCAGGTCGATGCCGAGGTGCGGGTCGTAGCGGTTCATCATGGTGACCAGCGAGCGCGCCTCGGGCGAATCCAGCTTCATGTGGTCGCGGTTGAGGTCATAGCCCTGCGCGTTGGGGCGCTGGCCCATGCCGCCGATGGGGCCGTTCTGGCGCCCGCGGTTGTCGATCTTGACCAGTTCGTTGCCGTCGGCGTTGTAGAGCGGCGCGATCATCAGTACGAGATCGTCGTCCCACTGCGGCCAGGCGCCCTGCGCCAGCTCGCGCAGCATGATCAGCATGGCCTCCTTGCCGCAGGCCTCGCCGGAGTGGATGCCGCCCTGGATCCAGATGCGCGTCTTGCCGGGCGCGCGCACCGCATCCGGCGAGGCGTCGGCGACGTCG
>JASFRZ010000517.1:0-3397 GCA_050114655.1 Acidobacteriota bacterium | reverse complement strand
TCGTGGTGGCGCGAGGTGATGGTGATGTAGCGCATCCCGGCCGTCTTGGCGAGGCCGACCCAGGCAGCGGCGTCGAACTTGACCGGATCGAAGGTTGACGCCAGCCACTCGTACTGCTGCACGTCGATGTTGCGGTTGTTCATCACCCACTCGCCGGCGCCCAGCAGGCTGTAGACGCCCCAGTGGATGAACATGCCGAACCCGGCGTCCTGGTACCAGGCGCGGGCGGCGAGGCGCTCGGCGGGAACCGTTTCCTGGGCGGCCGGGCCCGGCGGCCGGCTCGGTGGCGCTGCGGCTCCGGCCGTGGACAGCCCGGCAACGACGACGAAGGCGGCGCTAAGGGAGCGCCGGACACCGCGTTGTTCGATCATGCGCGCATTGTAGTGGATGGGGCGTTCCATTCTCCGCGGGCTCTCCCGGATCCGGCCTTCGCCGCGTTCGACTTCCGGGTCGGTGAGTGGACCGTCCGGGGACCCGCTGCATGCGCTTCGGCGTTGACAACATACATACCGGTCGGTATGATCCCTGCATCCACAACGCCACGCGGCCAAGAGTCGCGCACCACGGACACCACGATGCGCACCAAGAACCCTGACCTGACCCGCAGCAAACTGCTCGAGGCCGGCTTCCACGAGGTCTACGAGCACGGCTTCCGCGCCGCCAGCCTCGATTCGATTCTCGAGCGGGCGGGCGTTACCAAGGGCGCCCTCTACCACCACTTCCCCAACAAGCTGGCCTTGGGATACGCGATCGTCGAGGAACTGATCGGCGATTTCATGGCGGAATTGCTGCTCGAACCGCTGCAAGGAACCGACGATCCGATCACCGCGCTGCAGCAGAGCGGCATGGACATTCTCGCCGGCAGGTGCGCCGAGGTTTGCTCCTTCGGTTGCCCGCTCAACAATCTCACCCAGGAGATGTCGGGCGAGGATGAGGGGTTCCGTGAACGTGTCCAGGCGGTGCACGAGCGCCTTCAGCGCGGCATCGCCGCCGCTCTGCGCCGTGGTCAGGAGGCCGGCAAGGTGCGCGCCGGCATCGACCCCGACGATGTCGCCTTGTACTTTCTCGCGACCTGGTCCGGGATGATGGGCGTCGCCAAGGGCTCGCAGGACGAGGAGCTGATGCGACGCTTGATCCTCACCGGCAACGACTACCTGGAAACGCTGCGGGCGCTGCCCGTCCATTGAGGTTCCCCGATGATCCCGAATCAGGCGGATTGCTGTTCCTATAAACAGACCGACCGGTACGTATGTTCCGCCGGCCGGACACATACCACCCGTCGGAATGGGTTCAGCCCCCCCACCGACAACAACGGAGAGGCGCGATCATGAGCACCCCCGACACGAAGCCCGGCAGCGACCGAGCGCAGCGATTCGGCTCCTGGATCATCCGCTGGCGCTGGGCGGTGATCTTCGCCGCCCTGCTGATCACCGTGGTTGCCGGTAGCGGCGCCGCCAAGCTGACCTTCCGCGACGACTACCGCGCCTTCTTCAGCTCCGAAAACCCGCAACTGACCGCCTTCGAGGCGATGGAGAACATCTACACCAAGAACGACAACATCCTTTTCGTCCTCGCCCCGGACGACGGCGACGCCTTCAGCGCCGATACGCTCGCCGCGGTCGGCGAGCTCACCGACGGCGCCTGGAAGCTGCCCTTCGCGCTGCGGGTCGACTCGTTGACCAACTTCCAGCACACCGAGGCATTCGAGGACGACCTGATCGTCGAAGACCTGCTGGAGGGCCCCGCGGCGACGTCCGCGGCAGCGCGTCAGAAGGCGCGGCGCGTGGCGCTCTCCGAACCGCTGCTGCGCAACCGGCTCGTTCCCGAGCGCGCCCACGTGACCGGTGTCAACGTCACGCTCAATCGCCCGGGCAAGGCCCTCGACGAAACGGCGCAAGCGGTCAGCGCGGCCCGCGCCCTGGCCGCGAGCGTGGCGGCCCGCCACCCCGGCCTCGACATCCACATGACCGGGATGGTGATGCTCAACAACGCCTTTCAGGAGGCATCGCAGCACGACGCGATGAGCCTCGTGCCGGCCATGTTCGGCGTCATCGTCCTCGTCGCCTGGCTGCTGCTGCGCTCGGTCAGCGGCACCATCGCCACCCTTGTCGTCATCGTCATGTCCCTGGTCATCGCCATGGGTCTGGCGGGGTGGATGGGCATCGCCCTGACCCCGCCGTCAGCTTCGGCGCCGACGATGATCATGACGCTCGCGGTGGCCGACAGCATCCACATCCTGGTGGCGATGCTCGCCAAGATGCGCGGCGGCAGCAGCAAGAACGCGGCCATCGTCGAGAGCCTGCGGATCAACATGCAGCCGGTGTTTCTCACCAGCCTGACGACGGCGATCGGCTTCCTCAGCCTCAACTCGTCGGACGCACCGCCGTTCGGCGACCTCGGCAATATCACCTCCATGGGGGTGACGGCGGCCTTCGTCCTGTCGGTGACCTTCATGCCTGCGCTGATCTCGGTGCTCCCGGTGCGTCGCCGTGCCGGCGAAGAGGCGTCTGGCGGTCGCATGGCGCGGGTGTCGGAGTTCGTCATCCGCAACCGCCGAACTCTGTTGTGGGCGTCCGCCGTGGTGGTGATGGTCTTCGGCCTGCTCGTGCCCGCAAATGAGCTCAGTGACGAGTTCGTCAACTACTTCGATGACTCGGTCGCGTTCCGCACCGACACCGACTTCGTCATGGACAACCTGACGGGTATCTACCAGATCGAGCATTCGCTCGGCGCCGGCGAGAGCGGCGGCGTGGCCAATCCGGAGTACCTGGCCAAGCTCGACGAGCTCGCCGAATGGTACGAGCGGCAGCCCGGCGTCGTCCATGTCGCCTCGCTGAGCACGACGATGAAGCGCCTCAACAAGAACCTGCACGGCGACGACCCCGCCTGGTACCGCACCCCCGAAGAGCGCCAGCTCGCGGCCCAGTACTTGCTACTGTACGAGATGTCGCTGCCGTACGGTCTGGACCTCAACAACCAGATCAACATCGACAAGTCGTCGACGCGCTTCACCGTCACCACCAGCAACCTCTCCTCGGTCGAGCTCATTGATCTGGCGTCGCGCGGCGAGCAATGGCTGCGCGACAACGCGCCGGAATCCATGTACGCGACCGCGGTGAGCCCCGGTTTGATGTTCGCGCACGTGTCGCGACGCAACATCTCGAGCATGCTGCTGGGCACCATCCTGGCCTTCGGTCTCATCTCGACGACGCTGGCCGTGTCGATGCGCAGCCTGCGCGTCGGCCTGCTTAGCCTCATCCCCAATCTGGTGCCGGCGGTGGTCGGCTTCGGCATCTGGGCGCTGTGGGACGGCACGGTGAACCTCGGATTGTCGGTGGTCAGCGCGATGACCCTCGGCATCGTCGTCGACGACACCGTGCACTTCATCAGCAAGTAC
>JASFRZ010000516.1:0-3400 GCA_050114655.1 Acidobacteriota bacterium | reverse complement strand
GGAAGTTGTCGACCCGCCCGGTGGCCTCGTTCTCCTCCATGATGTGCGGGATGGTGACCTCGCGGTTGCGCTCGAAGCGCGGCTGCCAGAAGTCGTCCTGAAGCGTCACGTCGGTGAACGGTACCGGTCGGATACGGTCGTCGGCAGGCGCGGCCGCCGACAAGTCGGGGGCCGGCGCCTCGCCGGGGGCGCAGGCGATCGCCGCTGCCAGCGTCAGAACCACACATAGCGTGCCTGCGAGTCTGCTCATTCGGGCCGTCCTTCCAGTGACGACAGGCGGTACACCGCCCCGTCGGACTCTCGGTGAATCACTTCGGATGTTCCTTGCGCAAGCACGTCGTTGAGGTCACGCAGGTAGGAACGCCGATGCTGCACGACTCGCCACCACGCCCCGGAAGGACGTTCCGTGAGCGCGAGGCGGCAGACACGACGCCGTCGATTTCGGAGGAAACGCTACGCCGCTTGCGGGCGCTCCGTTACATCCGCGAGATCGGCCGAGCGACGCTCAGGTGATGTCCTTGAGGGTCAGCCCCTGCTTCTTGAGGTACGGCATCAGGCCCTGGCGGGTGACCGTGCGCAGCGCGCTGGTCGACAACCGCACGCGCACCG
This sequence comes from Acidobacteriota bacterium, assembly GCA_050114655.1. GTDB lineage: Bacteria > Acidobacteriota > UBA890 > UBA890 > UBA890 > JASFRZ01. The sequence continues at coordinate 2,791 of JASFRZ010000516.1, read as the reverse complement.
TGCGGTTGAGCTCGGGCACGAAGATGCGCTTGCTCTGCAGGTTCGGGTTCTGGCGCCGCTTGGTCCTGTTGTTGGCGTGCGAGACGTTGTTCGCCGACTTCGAGCTCTTGCCCGTGATTGCGCAGCGTCGCGGCATCTTACTTTTCTTCCTTGTAGACCACGTGGCGGCGCACCACCGGGTCGTACTTGCGCAGCTCGAGCCGATCAGGCGTGTTGCGCTTGTTCTTTTCCGTGTAGTAGCGATGCGGGCTCTCGGTGCTGCGCATCTTCACGTTCACGCGCGGACCTGTCTTAGCCATGGCGAGCTCCTGTGCAGACTTCTTCGGTCTTCAAAACTCTGAGAAGATCCGCGGGCGCGGACGCCGTCATGAGGGCAAACGGGTCCTGGCGGATCGAGTGCTAATCATAGCAGAAAAGGCCGCGGAGTCGACATCCTCCGCGATACTGTCGCCGGGCCGCCACCCGGGGCCCTACGGGCCGCGGTGGCCGCCGCTCAGCGCAGGTTGGCGTTGAAGAACGCGATGGTGCGCTCCCAGGCCAGGTCGGCCGCCTCCTCGTCGTAGCGCGGCGTGGTGTCGTTGTTGAAGCCGTGGTTGGCGCCCTCGTAGAAGAACACCTCGTAGCTCTTGCCGGCGGCGTCGAGGGCCTCCTGGTACGCCGGCCAGCCGGCGTTGACGCGCTCGTCGAGGCCGCCGTAGTGAATCTGCAGCGGCGCGTTGATCGCCGCCACGTCCTCGCTCGCCGGTTGGCCGCCATAGAATGGCACTGCGGCGCCAAGGTCGGGGATGCGTACGGCGAGGCCGTTGACCACGCCGCCGCCGTAGCAGAAGCCCACAGCGCCCACCCGGCCGGTGCATTCCGCGTTGGCCTGCAGCCATTCGACCGCGGCGACGAAGTCCTCGAACATCTCGTCGCGATCGCGCTCGCCCTGCATGCGGCGGCCTTCGTCATCGGTCCCCGGGTAACCTCCCAGCGGCGTCAGCGCATCGGGCGCCAGGACGATGAAGTCCTCCAGCGCGACGCGACGCGCCACGTCCTCGATGTGCGGGTTGAGGCCGCGATTCTCGTGCACCACCACGACGCCCGGCCAGGGCCCGTCGCCGGCGGCGGGCCGTGCCAGCAGACCGCGCATGGTGCCGGCACCCTGCGGCGAGGAGTACTCGACATACTCGCTGCTCAGCCGCGGGTCGTCGGGCGCCACCTTCTGCGCCTCGGCGTAGGCGGGCTCCAGGTCGTGCAGCAACGCGACGGCGGTCATGCCGCCGACGGCGTACTTGGACGCGCCGTCGAGGAACTGCCGCCGGCTGATGCCGCCGTGCACGTACTTGTCGAAGAGCTCGAGGACCTCGGGCGAGAAATCGGTGGCTTTCTTCATGGTGCTTTCCCTGTGTGTTGCGGGTGCCGCCGGCAACGGTGGGGAGTGCGGCCGGGGCCGTGGGCCGGTCTGTGGCAGCGGACTCTATGCAACGCTGCCGGGCGGGTCAACGGAAAGTGTGGGCCGGACCGCGCTATGATCACACTTGTCACCTTCCGCCCGCAGCCGGAGGCAGCAAGATGTCCCTGTTGCGCGTGTACATCGCCGTGTCGGTGGACGGCTACATCGCCGACGCCGACGGGGGCGTCTCCTGGCTCGACCCCTACTTCACCGAGGAAATCGACTTTCACGCCTTCACCGCGACGATCGGCGCCACGGTGATGGGGCGCCGCACCTTCGATCAGGCGCTGACCTTCGGCGAGTGGCAGTCGTCGATCGAGCACACGGTCGTGCTCACCCACCGCCCGATCGACCGTCCGCCTCAGGGTGTGGAGGCGTTCGCGGGTGACGTGGAAGACCTCGCCGAGCAGCTGCGGCACGAGACCGCAGCGCGCGGTAAGGACATCTGGCTGATGGGCGGCGGCGAGTGCATCCGCCCCTTCCACGAGGCCGGCCTTGTCGACCGCTGGGAGCTGTTCATCATCCCGGTGTTGCTCGGCGCCGGCGTGCCTCTTTTCCCGGTCGGCGAGCCGACCGGCTTCGACCTCACGCCGACGCGCACCGAGACCTATGACAACGGCATCGTCGAGGTCTGGTACGAGCCGCGTGAGGAGGAGGCCAGCTGAGCGGCGCCGCCGCGCAGGCCCCACAGCACGATCGGGCAGACGGCCAGCATCGCCAGCGTCAGCGACAGCAGGCCGAAGGCGATGAGCATCTCCTGCGCCGAGGTGCCGGTGTAGCCGGCGCCTGCCAGCGGCATCATCGTCTCGCCGGCGCCCCACATGGCCGCCGCCAGGGTCGTGGCCCAGTTGGCGAACGTGCCGTAGACCAGGAGCCCGAAAGCCACCCGCGACGTTCCGGCGCCGAGGCGCAACCGGCTCCAGATGATGCCGGACAGCAGCAGGAACATGCCGTTGAGCACCCCCTCGAGGTGGCTCGACAGCGCCATGCGCGGGTTGGCGGCCAGCGGCACGGCGAGACCACTGAGCAGGCCCAGCAGGAACAGGATGACGCCGAGCTGCAGCAGGCGATTGCCGCGGCGCTCGCTATCCGGTGCCGCGGTGGCGTCGGCGCCGTCGCCCGCTGTCGCAGCGGTCCTCGGCGCGTTCTTGTCGGTACGCATGGGGGATCTCCTTCCGGCTGCGTGTCTTTTCAATAGACACTATGTCAACTGAACACTGACAGCATAGGTGCCAGCGGCCGAGCTGTCAATATTCGTTGTACATATTGCTTATTGAAAGTTGGTCACGCGGGCCGGGCGACGGGCGACGAGCCAGCGCCCCGCTTCCGGTCATGGATACGGAGCCGCCGCTCCTA
>JASFRZ010000515.1:0-3400 GCA_050114655.1 Acidobacteriota bacterium | reverse complement strand
TGCATCGACGACCTCGAGAGGCCCGACTGGTGCACCCTGGACCTCGATCCCAAGGAGGCGCCGTTCACCCAGGTGGTCGAGGTGGCGCGCGCGGTGCGCGCCGTGTGTCGCGAGATCGGCTTGCCGGTGTACGCCAAGACCAGCGGCAAGACCGGCATGCACCTGCTGGTGCCGCTGGGCCGCCAGTTCGACCACGAGCAGGCCAAGATGCTCGGCGAGCTGCTCGCCCGCGTGGTGGTGGCGGACCACCCCGACATCGCCACCGTGGTGCGTTCGCCGGCCGGCCGGGGCGAACGCGTGTACATCGACTTCGTGCAAAACGGCCGCGGCCGGCTGATCGTGGCCCCCTACAGCGCGCGGCCGATGCCCGGGGGGACGGTGTCGGCTCCGCTGCGCTGGCGCGAGGTCACCGCCAAGCTCGATCCCTGCAAGTTCACCCTGAAATCCCTGCCGCGCCGCGTGAAACGCATGAAGAACGACCCCTGCATCGCCGCTCTGAACGACGCTCCCGATCTCGTCACAGCCCTCGCCAAGCTCGCCGCACGGCTTGCCTAGGCCCAGGTCTTCGGGTAGCGGAGAGCTCTCGAGTCTACGGGCAAGCTGAGGCGCCGACGGCGCCGAAGCGGCGGCGGTGGCTGGTGGGTATTCAAAGAAACAGGACGCGCCGCTCAGCGATCAGATTCCACCCACGAACCCCGCGATCCGATCGACCGCCTCGGCAATGTTCTGCTCCTGCGTGCGACCCGACGATTTGCGCGGCTTGAAAGAGTGGTCGCCGTCCTCGATCCATACGACTTCGATTGCATCCGACAATTCGTAGCCGGCGACCTCATCGGGCTTGCCGAAGGGATCGCGGGTGCCCTGCAGAATGAGCGTCGGGGTGCGCAGCGTGCGGAGGTGGGCGGTGCGCACTTTCTCCGGCTTGCCGGGCGGGTGGAACGGGTAGCCCAGGCACACCAGCCCATGCACGCCGACGTCGTCGGCAATCATGCTGGCGATGCGGCCACCCATCGACTTGCCGCCGATTATCACGCGGCGGCCGCCGGCGGTGGCGATCGCCCGGCGCCAGGACTCCATCAGCACCGGTGGCCGATCCGGCCCGCCGCGCTTTCTGGTGGCGCGCCGTCGTTCCATGTAAGGGAACTCGAAGCGCACGACGCGCAGTCCCTCGGCGGCGAGTCCCTCGGCAAACGCCTGCATCGGCGCCGAGTCCATGCCGGCGCCGGCGCCGTGCGCCAGGATGATGGTGGTTTCGGCGCTGTCCGGTCCGTCGTGCAGCATCGCGCTCACTCCCGCGAAACGTCACCACGCCGCTCGGCGTGGCGCGTCCCTGCTTTGCCGGGAGTCTACTCGTTACGCAGCGCGCTCACCGGGTCGACCCGCAGCACGCGGCGGGCCGGGATGTAGCTGGCAGCGAGACCGACGAGCAGGAGCAGCAGCGGCACGGTGATGAAGGTGAACGTATCGGTCGCGCTGATGCCGAAAAGGAAATTCGACAGCTGGGCGGCGAGCAGCCGCATGATTCCGAACGAGAGCGCGACGCCGATCCCGACGCCGATCCCGACGAGCATCAACCCTTGCCGGATCACCATCACCATCACGTTGTTGCCCTGCGCGCCGAGTGCGATGCGGATGCCGATCTCGCGCTTCCGCTGGTTGACCGAGTACGACATCAAGCCGTAGGTACCGACCAGCGCCAGCGCCAGGCCGACGCCACCCAGCGTGCCGAGCATTCCGGCGATGGCTCGCGGGCCCTGCAGCGCGTTGGCCAGCGACTGCTCGATCGTCGCGGCATTCGCCGTCGGCATATCGCGATCGATCTCGCGGATCAGGTTTTGCACCTCGGCCAGCGCGTTCTGGGGGTCACCCGGCGTTCGGATGTGCAAGGTCATGAAGCCCTGGAAACGCTGCGGATAGGGCACGTAGGCAACGGCCTGCGGAGGTTGCCCGGGCGTGGTGATGACGTTGGCGACGACCCCGACCACCTCGATGTCGAACTCCTCGGTGATGAAGTGGAAGCGCTTTCCGATGGCGTCCTCGTTGGGCCAGAAGAGCTCTTTGGTGGCCTCGTTGATGATCGCCACGGGCCGCGAGTCGGCGTTGTCGAACTGGGTGAAATCCCGGCCTTGAACCAGGGGAATGCCCATGGTTTCGAAGTAGCGCGGCGAGATCTCGCTGACCGCCGTGTAGATGCCCTCGTCGTCGGGTACGCCCTCCGGAATAAAGGTCCGCAGCAAGCCGAAGCCGAGGGGCCCGTTGGCGGCAAGTGCCGCCGACTCGACGTTGCCCTTCGCCTCGGCGGCCTCCACGAGCTCGACGTAGAATTGCTCCGCCCGCCCCTGGTCGTAGCCGACGCCCGCCGGGTTGACCCCGATGGTCGCCAGCCGGAAGGTCTCGTAGCCCGGATCGACCTGCTGCGCCGCCTGGATGCTGCGGATGAACAGGCCGGCGCAGATCAACGCAACCAGCGCCAGCGAGATCTCGGCGACTACCAGCGAGCTGCGCACGAGCTGTTGCCGCCGACCCTGGCCGCCGCCACGACCGCCCTCGTGCAGGGTTCGCGCAAGCTGCGGGTTGGAAGCCTGCAGCGACGGAAACAAACCGAACAGCACGCCGGTGACCAAGCTGATCGCGAAGGTGAAACCGAGCACTTTGCCGTCGAGGGCGAGGTCGACGTTGAACTGGAATCCGCCGCCGATCCCGGGAAGCAGGTTGGCGATCAGATCGCGGGCCCAGAACGCGACCAGCAGCCCGAGGCCCGCCCCCAGCAAGGCCAACAGAATGCTCTCGGTCAGCAGCTGGCGCACCAGGCGGTAGCGGCCGGCGCCCATCGCCAGGCGCACGCTGATCTCCTTCTCCCGGGTCGCGGCCCGGGCCATCAGGAGGTTGGCGACGTTGGCGCAGGCGATGAGCAGGATCAACCCGACGATCCCCATCAGCACCACACCCATCGTGCCCACCTGGCCGGCGGCCTGCGGGCTGAAAAGCTGGGTGAAGTCGGTGACCTCGTAGCTCCGGTTGGAGTTGACCTCGGGATACTCCTCTTCGAGGCGGGCACCGATCGTCTTGACGGCGGCGTCTGCCGCCTCGATGCTGACGCCTTCCTTCAGGCGCCCCAGCACCGTGGTCATGAGCAGGGCCCGCCGGTTCTCCGGCCAGTCGATCACGTTGGGCGGCAGGAACTGCGGGTAGCTCATGAAAGGCGTCCAGATGAGATCCGGGTTGAGTCCCTGGACGGTTCCCGAGAATCCCTCCGGGGCGACGCCGATGATCGTGAACGGGGCCCCGTTGATGTTGACCTTGCGGCCGACGACGGACGGGTCGGATCCGTAGAGCCGCTCCCACAGGCCGTGGCTGATGACGACGACGAGGTGAGTGCCGGGGTTCTCGTCCTCCTCGG
>JASFRZ010000514.1:0-3413 GCA_050114655.1 Acidobacteriota bacterium | reverse complement strand
ACTTGACGTGTACGCCTGCGCTCGCTCGCCGGCGCGCGCCTTGTCCTCCCCGCCCTCGCGCGCTCCGGCTCTCCGGCCGAGCCTAGCGGTTTCGTTGTGGCGGGCGGGCGGACTCGGGGAGGGTGATCGGGCGGCCCAGGGTCCAGGGGGCGCCGAGGCCGTCGAGCAGGCCGCTGATGGCCGGCATTTCCTCTTCGATGAGTCGATCGATGGCGGTGATCTGCGCCTCGAGTGCTTCGTAGGCGACCTCGGTCAGGCGCACCTGGTCATCGGTCGGCGGTGAGGTCGCCGCGCGCAGCGCGCCGTACACGCCGCCCGCGCTGCCGGAGATCGAGCCCAGCTCGCGGCTGATGCGCCCGATCTCCGTGTCGGCAGCACGCACCCGCTCGAGTACGTCTTGTGGGTACTCACGGCCCGCCGCGCCGCTCTGCAGCGCGTCGGCGGTCTGCTCGAGCACGTCGGCGAGCATGCCGACGGTGGCCGAGGCGGCGCGCGTGGTGGCGAGGATGTGGCTGAGCGACACCTGGAGGTCGTGCCAGTAGCGGCGGTCGGCGTCCGAGATCGAGACCAACGGGTCGGCGACGATCTCCACCGGCTGCGAGCTCATCGCCGCGCCCAGGGTCAGGCGCGCCTCGTAGCGCCCGGGCAGCACCCAGGGGCCCGGCACCGAACCGTTGCCGAATCCGCCGCCGTCGTCGGGGGCGATCCAGGTGGGGTCGGAGCGCATGTCCCACACAATGCGGCGCAGGCCCGCAGCGTCGCCGCCGCCAGAAAGCTCGAGATTGCGCACCACGTTGCCGGCAGCGTCGTGCACGGTGAGGCGAGGCGCGGCATCCTCGTCGAGCATGTTGGGTGCCAGCCACAGGTCGAAGATCACGCCGCGCGGCGGGTTCGGAGCCGTGAAGTAGGTCGAGCCGCGGTTGCCGCGGCCACGGTTGAACTCGTTGTACTGCAGCGCGGGCCGCACCGCGAACAGGTGCGCCGGCTCGGCGAGCACCGCGGCGGAGAGGCCTTCGAGAACATTGATGTCGTCGAGGATCCAGATGCCGCGTCCGTGGGTGCCGATCACCAGGTCGTTGTCGCGCGGGTGCACCACCATGTCGTGCACTGCCACCGTCGGCAGGTTATTGCGTAGCGAGATCCAGCGATCGCCGCCGTCAAGGCTCGCCCACACACCGTGCTCGGTGCCCACGAACAGCAGGTCGGGGTTTCGTGGGTGCTCGGCGAAGGCGCGAATCGGGCTGCCGTCGGGGAGGTTGGCGGCAATCGAGACCCAGGTGCGACCCATGTCGGTGCTCTTGCTCAGGTACGGCGTGAAGTCACCGTATTCGTGCGACGACGAGGCGACATAGATCGTGTTCGGGTCGTTGGCCGACAGCACCACGCGACGTACGAGCGCCATCTCCGGCACACCGGGCATCGCCTCGGTGGTGCTCCAGGTGGCGCCGTCGTCTTCGGTGATCTGGATGAGGCCGTCGTCGGTGCCCACTGCGAGCACGCCGCGGCGCAGCGGCGACTCGGCGATGACGCGGATGGTACCGAAGTCGTTCATCGGGTTGTCGTACGTCAGGCCGCGCGTCAGGTCGGGGCTGATGGCTTCCCAACTGTCGCCGCGATCGGGGCTCCGTAACAGCACCTGGGTACCGAGATAGATGGTCGATGAATCCCAGTGGGAGATCAGGATCGGCGCGCTCCAGTTCCAGCGATATTCGTCGATGGCGCCCTCGGGAGTCTCGGCCGCGTCGGGCCGTAAGTCCTGCGGATCGGCCGGCCGGATGCGCTTGCGCTCGCCGGTGACGGTGTCGAGCCGGATGAGGCCACCGTTCTGCGACTCCGAGTACACGGTGGTGGGATCGTTCGGGTCAATGCGGGCATAAAAGCCGTCGCCGCCGGTGGTGACGAACCAGTCGTCTTCGACGATTCCCGCAGCGTTGCGTGTGCCGCTCGGCGCGCAATGCGAGTTGTTGTCCTGCGTACCGCCGCACACGAAGTAGAACGGCTCCTGCATGCCGACCCCGATCTCGTAGTACTGGGTGATCGGCAGGCGCACGAAGCGCCAGGTCTCGCCGCGGTCGTGCGACAGGTACACGCCGCCGTCGTTGCCCAGCAGAAGGTGGTCAGAATCCCTCGGGTCGATCCACAGCGCATGGTGGTCGACGTGCACCGGCTTGCCGGCCATCTCGTTGTCGAAGCTCACGCCGCCGTCGTGCGACACCAGAAACTGGGTCTGTGGCGTGTACACGGTGTCCGGATCGTTGGGGTCACAGCGGATCTGCGCGTAGTACTGCGAACCGCGCACCTGCGCGTTGCGGCGTTCCCAGCTCGCGCCGCGGTCGGTGGAACGGAAGACGCCGCCCTCCGGGCCTTCGAAGATGGTGTAGACGATGTCCGGCTCGCTGCGGCACACCGACACGCCGACTCTGCCGACATCGCTCTGTGGCAGCCCGTTGGCGATGCGCTGCCAGCTTTCGCCGCCGTCTGTGGAACGCCACAGTCCGCTCTCGTCGCCGCGCGGCAGCCAGCTCCAGTCGACGCGCTCCCGTTGCCACGAGGCTGCGTACATGAGATCGGGATCACGGGGATCGAGCTCGAGGTCGACGAAGCCACCGTGCTCGCCGGCCGACAAGATTTTTTCCCAGCTCTCGCCGCCGTCCGTGGTGCGCCACAGGCCGCGCGCGGCGTTGCGCTCGCCGTCGTGCTGGTACAGGGAACCGAGCACCGAGACATACACGGTATCGGCGTCGTCGGGATGGATGCGGATGCGGCCGATCTGCTCGGACAGCGGCAGGCCCATGTTTCGCCACGTCTTGCCGCCGTCCTCCGACTTGTACACGCCGTCGCCCCACGAAGTGCTCACCAGGTTGCGGCCGTTGGCCTCACCGGTACCGACCCACACCACGTTGGGATTGCTGGCCGCCACCGCGAGGCCGCCCACGCTGGCCCGGCGCTCGTGTTCGAAGACCGGCTCGAAGGTGATCCCGCCGTTGTCCGACTTCCACACGCCGCTGTAGGCGGTGCCGACGTACATCACATCACTGTCGTCGGGTCGCACGGCGAGGTCGACGATGCGGCCGCCGACGCCGCCGGGGCCGATGTTGCGCCACTGCAGATGGGCCCAATCGTCTGCGTCGACTACATGGGCCTCGGCCTGCTGCGCGCCAGCGCGGGCCGGGCCGAGGGGCGGGGCCGCCGCCGAGGACGGCGACAGTGCGAGGACAGACAGCGGGACGGCGAGTAGCAACGCGGCTGCGCGGTGGCGGGAAGCGGGCATGGCGGACTCCTTGAGCTGGGCGGCTCGCCGCGGCAGTGCCGTCAGGAAAGGTGATCGCGCGACCTCACGGCGTCCGTCTGCGGCAACGGGTCATCATCGCCGGCGATCTTACTATGAGACCGCGGCGACTCTTGACAGTGGT
>JASFRZ010000513.1:0-3439 GCA_050114655.1 Acidobacteriota bacterium | reverse complement strand
GCCCGATCGGCCCGAGGTCAGAGCTGATATAGACCGGCGCCAGGTGGGCGCCGGAGCGCTCGACGGTTGCCTTGCGCGCCGCGCTGACAGGTTCGCCACCGCCGAGGAATACCACACCGGACAGGTCGATCCCCTCGTCGATCGCCGCCACGCTGGCCCGCACACTCAGGCTCACCGACGCGCCGATCAGCGCACCGCCGTGCCGCCGAACGATGTCCGCCGCCCAGCGGGCGACGACCTCCGCGCGCTCGAGCGGCACCGGCTCCGGTGACGGGCAGCCGCCGGCGAGCAGGCGCGTCATCCCTACGATGTAGGCGTTGGCGGCGCGATTCTTGAACCCGGGACGCACCTCGGCGCTGGCCACCGGCGAGAACCAGCGCTCGGGCGTGCCGCCGTAGGGCACCGCGCGCAGGATGTTGCCGACGCCGGTCGGATCCGGCAGGGGCCCACGCCAGATGGCGAAGGGAACGTCCATCGCACCGTGAATGTGGCGCATCAGCATCAGGTGCGGGACCGTCGACCAGAGGTTCTCGATGTCGGTATTGACGCGCGACGCCTTGCCGCCGGAGGTGCCGCCGGTCTCAGTCGTGTAGCCGCGCACGTTCAGCGGGTTGGCGAAGTCCTGCGGACGTATCGGAATCTCGACGCCATCGCGCACTACCGGACGGCGGCCCTTGTATTCCTCGAACGAGAAGTAGACGCCCGCCGCGCGCAGCGACTCGAGCGTGGCCTCCAGACCGGAGCGGCGTACCGAGGCATCGATGTCGCCGTAGTCACACTGCGCGCGCTGCAGCAACGGCAGGTACGGGCTGCCGGGGTGGTCGAACACGGCGCGCCGCAGCAACAACAGGAAGCGGTCGTCGCGCGCGGCGATGCCGCGGCGCACGGCCTCACGCGCCTCCTCGAGGGTCATGCGTCGGCGCAGGTAGCCGGGCAGACCGGTGACGAAGCGGGCGTACATTCGAAGATCGGCAACAAACCCCATGCGCTCACGCTCCTCGGCGAGCCTGGGCCGTAACTCCTCGCCAGAGCCGTGGCCGGGCCCGCACAATGGCCGCGATGAGAACCTCAGGCTAGCAGGCTGCGGCGGAGGTCGCTGGACGCATTGAGGTCACTGGCCGCGGTGGCGGTCGCCGGCCGCTCGAGGAGGTCGCCGGCCGCGTTGCCGGTGCCGAGGACGGCCGCTACATTGAATGCAGATTACGCCGAACCCACCAGGAGGACGCGATGATTCGCCCGAGAGCCCTAGCCCTGACCTTGCTGGTCGTCGCCGTCACCGCCGTCGCATCGCCGGCGGCGGCGCAGTCCGCCCGGCTGGAGCGCATCACGCCGATTCTCGCAGTGCAGACAATCGAGCCCTCGATCCCGTTCTGGACCGCCCTCGGCTTCCAGCCGACCAGCCCTGCTGACCAGGACGGCAAGCTGGTCTTCATGGCCTTTGCCAAGGACGGCCTGCAGATCCACTACCAGACCATCGAGCGCATCGAGCGCGACGCCCCCGGCACCGCGGCAATGCTGGCCGGCAGCACATCGCTGATTTATCTGACCGTGAGCGATCTGCAGGCGATCGTCGACGCCCTGCCCGCCGACACCGAGATCGTCATCCCCCGGCGGCAGACGCCATGGGGCGCGGACGAGATCTACGTGCGGGAGCCGGGCGGCCACCTGATCGCGTTCGCCCAGTTCGGCCGCAACTGAGCGAGCGCGCGGCGGGGCCCCCGCCGGAGCCCGCCACGCGCTCGGGGTCAGCTCCGAGTCAGAAGGTGTAGCGCAGCCCGAGACGCGCGATGCGGGGTCGGGCGTAGGTGCGCGGCTGACCGTAGTCGACGCCGGTGACCCTGCCCGCATCGAGGACCGGTGCGGCGTTGAAGAGGTTGAAAACGTCGATCATCACGCCGATGCGCGAGCCCGCGCGGCCGACCTGAAAGGTCTGCTCGAGGCGTAAGTCGAGGATGCCCTGGCTGTCGGTCTTGCTGTCGCCGCGCGGCTCGGCGCGCACGGTGAAGGGCCCTTGCGGCAGGCCTTGCACGACCAGCTCCCGGGTGTAGGGGTTGCCGGTCAGGTAGCGGTAGAAGCCGCTGACCAGCAGGCCGAAGCGGAACTGGTAGGTGCCCTGCAGCTTCAACTGCACGGTGGTGTTGGCGGGATCGAGTCCCTTCGCGTTGATCAAGCCGTTGGGCGTGTCGTACAGACCGGCGGTCTGCAGCGCGGTGGTCGGCTTGAGGACCTCCATCTCCGACACCACCAGCGACGCAACCGCCTGCCAGTTGTTGGTGAAGCGCTTCGAGGCGGTCAACTCGAGGCCGTTGTACCAGCGCTCATCGCCCGGCGGGTTGGTGAGCACCAGCTCGCTGTTGCCGATGGTCGCGGGATCCTGCGCGTACACCGTCAGGCTGCCGTCGTCGGGGGTGCCGACAACGCCGTCCGGGCCCGGATCGACGACCTGCGTCGGCGTGTAGGAGCCGAACGGGACGCCTTCGTCGACGGTGTTGAACAGGTCCTGGTCCTTGCGATAGATGTAGTTTGCGCTCACCTGCACGTCGCTGTTGATCTCATGGCTGACACCGACGAGGAACTCGTTGGTGTAGGGCCGCACGATGTCGGGGTCCACCGGGTTGATCTGCCCACCGAACGAGAACAGCAGCGGGCCGTCCTCGCCGGGCTGGAACACCTGGTCGCCGTTGCGGTCGAACCACAGCGTGACGTAGTTGAACGGGAAGGCGGCGTTGGAGACGAACAGGTCGAAGCTCGACAGCAGGTGGTGATAGCGCGACGCGGCGCCGCGCAGCACGGTGCGCCCGGAGGGATCGAGGGCGACGGTGACCGAAAAGCGCGGCTCGGTGTTGTTCCAGTTGAGCAGCGTCTCGGCCGGCAACGTGGTGGCGTTGAGCGCCGGAAAGCGCTGCGCCACCGAAGTCCCTGCAAACGTCCCGCCGCTGACCGTCTGCTCGGGCGTCGACGCGTTGGTGTGCATGAAGCGCAGGCCGAAGTTCAGCGTCACGCGCTCGCCCAGCGCCCAGGTGTCCTGGGCGAACAAGGCGGTGGTGTCGTTGTTCCACACGGCGAGCGAAGGCGTGGTCAGGAAGCGCACCGCGAACAACTGGCCGAACCTGCTGTGCAGCCGGTGGTCCTGGAAATCGTTGAACAGGATGCTCGCCTTGGTGGGCCGGTACTCGAAGCCGAACTTCAGGTCGTGACGGCCGGCGGCATCGGGAACGAACCAGGACAGCGACCCGTTGAGGTTGTAGGTGTCGTCGTCCTGGTCGCGCGTGCCCTCGCCGAGGTTGCGCGAGCGCTGGCCGGTGACCAGGTCGACGATGGCCGGCTGACTGGTCCCGGGCTGCATGTTCTGATCGAAGCCCTGGCGCGACAGGCTGAAGCCCGCCTCGGCGAGCACGTTGGTGCTCAGCACCCCCGACCAGCGCGCACCGAATGTGGC
>JASFRZ010000512.1:0-3453 GCA_050114655.1 Acidobacteriota bacterium | reverse complement strand
TGACGGTCTCGAGGATCAGGCACTCGCGGGTGACCGATGCGACCCGCTCGAGCGCCAGCAGCGGGTACCGCAGGTGATAGAGCACGCCGAGGAACAGGACGACGTCGAACGTACCGACCCTCTCGGGCGACAGCTCCATGACGTCGATGTCGAGATCCTCGACGGATGAGCCGAGCGCCGAGCGTGCCAGCTCGAAGGCTTCCTTGCTGCCCCAGCCCTCGCCGGACCACGAGTACGAGTCGGTGGCCAGCACGCGCGCGGCGCCGGCGCCCTCGGCGGCGAACGAGAAGAACCCGTCCCAGGCGCCGACATCGAGAACCGTCTTGCCCGCCAGCGGCGGAAGCCGCAGGTTGGCGAGCCGCAGATCGCAGTCGATGACGCCGTCGGTGACGACGCCGCTGCCGAGGTCGATGGTGTGAAACCAGCGCAGGGAGTCCGCCCGTTCCCTCAGGGTCGTAGAGTCGGGAGGTGTCTCGACCATCACGCCTCGCCAGTCCGGCCGGTGTCAGCTTCGGGTTGCCGATGGCGGATCCTAGCACGCACTTGTTGTCGAAACGTGGTCTGGCTCATCCGCCGCGCCGGCCGCGGGAGCCGGTCCCGGGCATCTCGTCCGTCGTGGGTATAACTTCATAGCATCGGGAGGAAACACCATGAAGATCGAACAGGAGTTCACCGTCTCCGCTCCCGCCGACAAGGTGTGGGCGTTTCTCATCGATCCGGAGCGTGTCGCCGCGGCGCTGCCCGGAGCGGAGATCACCGAGAAGGTCGACGACACCACCTACAAGGGCGGCATGTCGGTCAAGGTCGGCCCGCTGTCGGCCACCTACGCCGGTACCGTCTCGTTCGAGCTCGACGAGGCGAGCAAGTCCGCCACCGTGCACGCCAAGGGCCAGGGCAAGGCGGGCATGGGTTCCGCCGATATGCGCATGGTCAGCAACGTCGTCGAGGTCTCCGATTCCGAGACCAAGGTGACGGTGGATTCCGACCTCACCGTCAGCGGCATCCTGGCGCAGTTCGGCCGCGGCATGATCGAGCAGGTATCCAAGAAGATGTTCAAGGAGTTCACCGACACGGTGAAACAGGAGCTAGAGGAGGCTTGAGATGATCCCTCCGCAATTCGACTACCACGCTCCCGACAGCCTGGACGACGCCATCCGGCTGCTCGGCGAGCTCGGGGATGACGCCAAGGTGATGTCGGGTGGTCAGAGCCTGCTGCCGATGCTGAAGCTGCGGCTCGCCGGGCCGGCCCACATCGTCGACATCGGACGGATCTCCGGGCTGGCCGAGATCGAGGAGAAGGACGGTTACCTGCACATCGGCGCGCTGGTCAAAGAATCGGCGCTGGAGCGCAACGAGCTGGTTGCCGAGCGCTATCCGATCCTGCTGGACACCGCGCGCGTCATCGCCGATCCCATTGTCCGCAACCGGGCAACGGTGGGCGGCAACATCGCGCACGGCGACCCTGCCAATGATCACCCGGCGACCATGCTGGCGGTGCGTGCCGAGGTGGTTGCCCACGGCCCCGGCGGCGAGCGCGTCATCCCCATCGACGAGTTCTTCTTCGGCCTGTTCATGACCGCGCTGCAGCCGGGCGAGATCCTCACCGCGCTGCGCATCCCGGCGCCCGGTGCGCGCAGCGGCGGCGCCTACTTCAAGCTCGAGCGCAAGGTCGGTGACTACGCCATCGCCGGCGCCGCCGTCCAGCTCACGCTCGACGCCGACGGCAAGGTCGAGCAGGCCGGCATCGGGCTGACCAACCTCGGCATGGCCCCGATCCGTGCGACCGCCGCGGAAGAAGCGCTGGCCGGTAACATCCCCGACGACGACACCATCGCGGCCGCCGCCCGGGCCGCCGCCTCCGCCACCGAGCCGATTGCCGATCGGCGCGGCTCGGTGGAGTACAAGACCAATATGGCCCGCGTGCTCACCGCGCGCGCCATCCGCAAGGCGCTCGAGCGCGCCGGCGCCTGAGGAGGACGCGATGGCCAAGCACCAGATCACCGTTA
The DNA here is from genome assembly GCA_050114655.1 of Acidobacteriota bacterium. Taxonomy (GTDB): domain Bacteria; phylum Acidobacteriota; class UBA890; order UBA890; family UBA890; genus JASFRZ01. Next base: position 1,447 of record JASFRZ010000512.1, on the reverse strand, counting down.
CCGTCAACGGCACCGCGCACGCAGCCGAGGTCGACTCGCGCCTGCTGCTGGTGCATTTCATTCGCGACGAGCTGCGCCTGACCGGCACCCACATCGGCTGCGACACCACTCACTGCGGTGCCTGCACCGTCCTTGTCGACGGCGTGCCGATGAAGTCCTGCACCATGCTGGCGGTGCAGGCCGACGGCGCCGATATCAAGACCGTCGAGGGCATGGCCGAAAACGGCGTCATGCACCCGCTGCAGGAGGGCTTCTGGGAGAAGCACGGCCTGCAGTGCGGCTATTGCACCCCCGGCATGCTGATGACCACCAGCGCGCTGCTCGCCGACAACCCTGACCCGAGCGAGCTGGAGATCCGCGAGGCGATCTCCGGCAACCTGTGCCGCTGCACCGGCTACGTCAACATCGTGAAGGCCGTCCAGTACGCCGCCGAGAAGATGGCCGCCGGAGCCGATTCAGCCGACGCCGCGCCTGCCGCGGCCGGGCAAGGAGGGAACTGATCATGGCCCCCAAGACATCCGCCGAAATCTCCGGCATGGGGCACTCGATGAAGCGCAAGGAGGACCCGCGCTTCCTGCAGGGCAAGGGCAACTACCTCGACGACATCGTGCTGCCCGACATGCTGTGGATGGACATCGTCCGCAGCCCCATCGCCTACGGCAAGATCGTCAACATCGATTCCAGCAAGGCGCTCGAGGTCGACGGCGTGCTCGCCGTGCTCTCCGGTAAGGACCTCGAGGCCTACAACCTGCACTGGATGCCGACGCTGATGTCGGATACCCAGATGGTGCTGCCCACCGACACCGTGATGTACCAGTCGCAGGAGGTGGCGGTGGTGATCGGCACGTCGCGCTACGCGGTGGCCGACGGCGTAGCCGCGGTCGAGGTCGAGTACGAGCCGATGAAGCCGGTCATCGACCCCTTCAAGGCGCTCGAGCCCGACGCCCCGGTGCTGCGTACCGACAAGGAAGGCCAGAAGGACAACCGCATCTGGCACTGGGAGGCGGGCGACAAGGACGCGGTCGCCAAGATCTTCGACGAAGCCGACGTCACCGTGCGCGAGAAGATGCACATCCCGCGCATCCACGTCGCCTCGATCGAGACCTGCGGCTGTATCGCTGACTTCAACCCGGTCGAGGGGCACCTCACCGTGTACATGACCACCCAGGCGCCGCACGCCATCCGCACGGTGCTGGCGCTGGTCGCCGGCCACGTCGGGTTGTCGGAGGAGAAGATCCGCGTCATATCGCCCGACATCGGCGGCGGCTTCGGCGGCAAGGTGCCGGTGTATCCCGGTTACGTGTGCGCCATCGCCGCCTCGGTGGTGCTCGGCAAGCCGGTCAAGTGGATCGAGGACCGCATGGAGAACCTGCAGGCGGACTCGTTCGCGCGCGACTACCACATGGATGCCGAGCTCGCCGCCGACAAGACCGGCAAGATCCGCGCG
>JASFRZ010000511.1:0-3462 GCA_050114655.1 Acidobacteriota bacterium | reverse complement strand
CGCCATCGGTCGACTTGTAGATGCCACTATCAGGACCACCGGAATCGAAGCGGTGCGGCTGGCGCAGCCGCTGCCACATCGCGACGTACAGCACCTCGGGGTCTCGCGGGTCCATCACCAGGTCGGTGGCGCCGGTGCGCCCGTCGTCCGGTAGCCCGTTGGTCAGCTTTTCCCAGGTGGTGCCGCCGTCGACGGTCTTGAAAAGGCCGCGCTCGCCGCCGTAGGCCCACAGGTGGCCCTGCGCGGCGACGTACACGATGTCGGGATCGGTCGGGTGGGTCAGCACCTGTCCGATGTGCTGGGTATCGGCGAGCCCGACGTTGATGAACGTCTCACCACCGTCGACCGACTTGTAGACGCCGTCGCCCCAGCCGACGCTGTTGCGCACGCACGACTCCCCGGTACCCACCCAGACGATGTCCGGATCGGGCTGGAACACGGCGATGTCGCCGATGTTGGCAGTGCCGTAGTCCTCGAAGATCGGCGTCCAGGTGGTGCCCGCGTTGGTCGACTTCCACACGCCGCCGGACGCGGCACCGACGTAGACGGTGGTGAAGTCGTCCTCCACCGCCTCGATGTCGGTGACCCGCCCGGCCATGTTCGCCGGTCCGATGTTGCGCCACTGCAGGTCCTCGAAGAGCGCCGGCCCGTCGACGGCCTGCGGTGCCGCTGGTCCTGCAAGCGGAGCGGCCGCGGTGGGCGCGCCGGCGAAGGTGATCACGGCGAGCACCAGGACGAAACCCGGGGCGGCGAGCTTGAGCAAGCGATTCAGCGGCGGCATGGCGATGCTCCTGTGTGGGGATGGGTCTGACGCGCGGCCGGCGGGCCGTCGTGCAAGCGTCCTACGGAGTCGGCGGCGGTTCAACCGCAGCGTGCCCCCTACTCCGCCCGCAAGGCCTCCACCGGATCGACTGCGCTGGCGCGACGTGCGGGCATCCAGCTCGCCAGCAACGCCACCGCGGTGAGCCCGGCCATCACCGTCGCCAGAGTCAGCGGCTCGATGCCGCGCGCCTCGTACAGCAAGCCGGCCATCGCGCTGCTCAACGCGATCGACAGCCCGATGCCGACCAGCAGGCCGATGCCCACCGGGAGCAGCGCCTGGCGCACGATCATCCGCACCACCTCGCGGCGGTCGGCGCCGAGCGCGATGCGCACGCCGATCTCGCGCGTGCGGTCGGCGACGGCGTACGACACCACGCCGTAGATGCCCACCGCGGCAAGCGCCATGGCCATGGCGGCGAAGGCGCCCAGCATCACCAGGGCGAAGCGCTGCGGCGCGAACTGATCGGCGAAGCGATCCGCCAGCGTGCGCACCGAGTAGATCGGCTGCGTCGGGTCGATTGCCGCCACCTGCGCGCGCACATCGTCGAGCACCGTGGTGGGCTCGACGTCGGTGCGCACGATCAGGAAGATCTGGTTGTTGACGCCGTTGGCCTGCCGCAGGCTCACGAACACCTCGGGAGCCGGATCGACGCCGAGGCCGCGATTGCGAGTGTCGGCCGCGACGCCGACGATCTCCGCCACCGGTATGTCGTCGTCCCGCGTCCCCAGATCGACCCGCTGGCCGATCGGGTCGACGCCGGGAAAGTAGGTGCGCGCCAGCGTCTCGTTGATCACCGCGACCAGTGGGGTATCGGGCCGATCCTGCGTGGTAAACGTCCGCCCGCGCTGCAGGGCGATGCCGAAGGTGTCGAAGTAGGCCTCGTCCGTCAGCGTCAGGTAGGCCACCGGAAGGGAGCCCTCGTCGCCGACCTCGGCGCCTTCGGGGATAAACTGCTGGCGGGAGAACACCAGCGGCGGGAACTGTGCCGCCGCAGCCACCGAGGTCACTCCGGGGATGGTGCGCACGCGCGCCGACAGATCGTCGAAGAAGCCGGTGATGGCGGCGCCCTGGTACTTGTTCCACGGCAGGGTGAGCCGCATGGTCAGCACGTTGTCGGTGTCGACGCCGGGATCGACCGTGCCGAGGCGCAGGAAGCTGCTCACCAGCAGACCGGCGCCGACGAGGAGCACCAGCGCGAGCGCCACCTCCACGGCGACGAACAGGCCATTGAGGCGATGGCGCCCGCGACTGCCGGTGGCCTTGCCGCTGTCGAGGTTGAGAGTGCCCTGCAGGTTGAAGCGCAACGACTGCACCGCCGGGGCGAGGCCGAACGCCACTCCGGCCAGCAGCGAGATCAACGTCGTGTAGCCGAGCACGCGGCCGTTGATGACCAGATCGGCGGTCGTAGGGATGAGGTTCGACGGCGCCGCGCCCTCGAGCCAGCGCAACCCGACGTACGCCAGCAACACACCGGCGACGCCGCCGCACAGGGCAAGCAGCGCGCTCTCGGTGAGCAACTGGCGCACGATGCGCACGCGCCCGGCGCCAAGCGCGGCGCGCACGGCGATCTCACGCTGGCGACCGGCCGAGCGCGACAGCAACAGGCTGGCGACGTTGGTGCACACCAGCAACAGCACGAAGCCCACCGCCCCCATCAGGATCAGCGCCGCCGGCTTGAGGGTCTGCACGTTGACGTCGGTCCAGGTCTGCGCCACCAGGCGCCAGTTGGCGTACTCGTTGAACTCGGCACCGTACTCCTGCTCGGTGCGCCGCGCCACCGCTTCGAGCTGGGCGTTTGCCTCGCTCAGCGTGGCGCCGTCGGCGAGCCGGGCGATGACGTTGTACTGCCGCCGGTTGCGCGCCATCGTGTCGAGCGCATTCCACATCGGCATCCACAGGTCGGTACCGTACACCAGCGCTTCGGGCGGAAAGACACCGATCAGCGTGAACGGCTCGTCGTCGATCAGGATGGTGCTGCCGATGACTCCGCGATCGCCGCCGAAGCGCGTGCGCCACACCCGATCGCTGATCAGCGCGACCGCCTGGCGCTCGCTGATGTCCGACGGCCGGAAGCCGCGGCCGAGCACCGGCTCGAGGCCGAGCACCGGCAGCACGTCGTGCCACCAGAAGGCGGTGAACAGGTTCTGCGGCTGATCGCCGCCGACGATCTGCCGGTTGCCGAGGTCGAACGCGGCAGCGTCCGCGATCGCCGGGACGTTGTCGATGATGTCGCCGATCTCCGGTGCCGACAGGCGCTCGAAGAAGCCCAGCTCGCGATTGAGCGCCGGATAGATCGTGCCGACGCCGATGATCGAGTCCGGGTCCTTGAAATCGAAGGGATTGAGGACCACCGCGTCGACGGCGGAGAAGATGACCGCGTTGGCGCCGATGCCGAGGGCCAGCGTCAGCACCACGGTGAGGGTGAACGCCGGGCGAGCCAGCAAGGTGCGGACGGCGAATCGTACGTCGTGGTGAAACATGTCCAGTCTCCAGTCCTCTCGGGCGTGCCAGATGGCGTCGGGTAGGGCGCCGCCGGCGTCGCGCAGCGGCCGGAAGGGACGTCCGAGGAGCAACTCGGCCTGCCATTCCTCGAGCCACTCGTGGCGCTCGCGGCGCGGCACCAGCAGGCTGAGCAGGCG
>JASFRZ010000510.1:0-3464 GCA_050114655.1 Acidobacteriota bacterium | reverse complement strand
AGCTCGTAACGGAAGTTGCTCCGCTTGACCTGACCCGCCTCGTCGAGCTCGATGCGCGATTCGGGCTCGACCACGGCTTTCATCAAAACAGCGATACGCACGGATACCTTCCCCGGTGGCCTGTGATCCGTAGGGTGTCCCGGAAGCGCCCGCGCCGGGCCGCTCGGCACCCTGCTCGCGTCCTGCGGGGGCGTGATGCGCCCCCTTTTTGCCCAGTCTAGACCCTGATCGGAGTGGCGACAAACTCGCCCGAATCGCCCCAAATAGCGCCGGTCAGGCCCTCTCGCGCAGCTGCAGGCGGTGCGCGCGACGCTCCAGGGCGCGCCGGTGCAGCGCCTCCTCTTCGGGCGATTCCGGCAGCACGCCGGGCACATCGGTCGGTTGCCGATCGTCATCGAGGGCGACGAACACCAGGTGCGCGGTGGTGGTGTGCGAGACCACGCCGGTCACCGGGTTCTCGCCGTGAACGACGACCCGCACCTCCATCGAAGTGCTGCCGACGCAGGTCACCATTGCCTCGAGTAACACCATGAAGCCTTCGGGAATGGGCGCGTAGAAGGCGACCTCGTCGAACGCCACGGTGACCACCCTGCGCCGCGCGTGCCGCATCGCCGCCATCGCGCCGGCGATGTCCACCCAGTGCATCAGGCGGCCGCCGCTCAGCGTACCGTGCGGATTGGTGTCGTTGGGCATCACCAGCTCGGACATCTCGACGAAGGAATGCCGCATGGGGTGAGGCTGGAGTTTTTCGGCCATGTCAGATCTGCAGCTCCATGAGGTCGTGCGCGACCTCGACGTCGGGGAACACCGCGCGCGCTTCCTGAAGCAACGCACGAGGGTCATGGTAGCGGGCGGAGACGTGGATCAGCAGGAGGCGCTTGGCGCCCGCCCCAGCCGCCATTTCTGCCGCCTGCCGCGCCGTGCTGTGGCCCCGCCGGCGTGCCTCGACGGTCAGCTCCTCGGTGAACGTCGCGTCGCTGATCATCAGGTCCGCTTCACGCCCAAGCTGCAGGGCGCCCTCACAGGGGCGTGTGTCGACGCAGTAGGCCACAATGCTGCCGGGCCGCGGATCGCCCAGCACCTGCTCGGGCCTGACCGTGCTGCCGTCGGCGAGCTCGACCACCTCGCCGCGTTGCAGACGGCCGAACAGCGGCCCCTCCGGGACCCCGAGCGAACGTGCCGCGTCGACATCGAAGCGGCCCGGTCGCGGCATTTCCTCGAGGCGAAAGCCGAGCGTCGGCAGCCCATGGTCGAGCGGTGCGCATGACAGTACGTAGCCGTCCGACTCGAGCAGCACACCGCCCTCGCTCTCGTGCAGCTGCAACGGGTAGGTCAGCCGCAGGCCCACATAGGTACGGGCGGCATCGATGTAACCGCGAATGCCCGGCGGCCCGAACAGATGCAGTCCCTCCTCGCGCCCGCCCAGGGACAGCGTCTGCAGGAGACCCACGACGCCGTTGACGTGGTCGCCGTGCATGTGCGAGATGCAGATCGCGCGTAACTTGCTGAAACGCAGACCCGCGCGTCGCCACTGCAGCTGGGTGCCCTCGCCGCAGTCGATGAGGTACAGGTCGCCCCCGCGTTGCGCCGCGACACTGGTGGTCTGGCGCTGCAGGGTTGGCAGGGAGGCGCCGCTCCCCAGAACGGTGAGGTGAAACATGACGCGGCGATGGTACTACTGATAACGTTTGAGCGTGTGTGTCACTGGTGTGATCCCTCTCCTCGATGAAGCCTGCGGCGATGTCGCCCCCACGCGGCCGGCGTGTGCCTGCTGGCCGCCACGATGAACGGCACCGCGCAGGCTGTATCGGCGCAGCGCTTCCGGCCGCCCTCCCCCACCCTGGTGACCTATGTCCTGCGCGAGCTCGCTGCACCAACCCTGATGGGCTTCGGCCTGTTCACGTTCTTCATGCTCATGAACGTGCTGTTGGGGCTCGCCACGATGATCATCAAGGACCGCGTGCCCGCCGCCGACGTCGGCCTGCTGTTCCTCTACAACGTGCCGCACGTGATCGTGCTCACCATCCCGATGGCGGTGCTGGTGGGCGGTTTACTGGCCTTCGGCCGCATGTCGGCCGATTCCGAGATCATCGCCCTCCGCTCCAGCGGCGTGAGCTTGTACCAGCTCACCCTTCCGATCTTGCTGGTTGGCCTGGTGGCCACCGGCATCACTCTCTACCTGACACTGGTGGCGATGCCGTGGGGCAACAACGCGACCATCCAGCACCAGTGGCGACTGATCAACACGCGCACGCTGGTCGGTGAGATCCGGCCGCGCGTCTTCGAGACGCCGTTCAGCAACTTCACGCTCTGGGTCGACGATGTCGCCGACGACCAGCAGACGTGGAAGCGCCTGCTGCTGGTGCGCACCGACGTCAATCCTCCCGAGGTTCTGATGGCCGAGACCGCTCGGCTACGCTACAGCCCGGAGACCAAGGAGACCTGGCTCGAGCTGGAAAACGGCTATCGATATGCCGGCGGCAACACCGCCGAGGAATCGAGCGTCACCGCTTTCCTCGCTCACGAGGTTCAGCTCGGCCGCGGGCTCACCGCGGACGAGGTCAAGGCGGTCGACAAGAGCGAGCGCATGATGAATCTCGGCGAGCTGCGCGACCAGGTGGCCGAGCGGCGTGCCGAAGGGCGGCCGTACAACATCTTCGCGGTCGAGATCCACAAGAAGTTCGCCATCCCGGCCGCCTGCCTGGTGATGGCGCTGATCGCCGTACCCCTGGGCGCCTCGACACGACGCCACACCAAGGCTACCGGCTACCTGATCGCCATCGGCGTGATCGCCGTGTACTACGTGTTTATCGACGGCGGTGAGAAGTTCGCCGACGAGGGTGCGATCTCTCCATGGCTCGGTATCTGGGCGGCGAACCTGGTGATCGGCGCTGCCGGGCTGCTGCTGCTGTGGAACCGCGCGAGAGAGAAAGACTACCGCATCGTCGACCTCTTGCTGGCGGCCTCCGACCGTGCGCGAGCACGGCTCGCTGGAGCGTGGCACGCCTGGCGCGGCGAGCCCCCGCGCCATGCCGCACCGGCCGAGGGGGACCCCGACGTCCAGGCTGGCGTGGCCCTGCAAGGCAGGCGCTTTCCGCGCATCCTGGATCGCTACGTGCTGGGCCAGTTCGCCCGCATCTTCGCGATGACGCTCGGCGGCTTGATGACCATCTGGATCATCGGCGAGTACTTCGAGATCTCGGACGACTTTTACGCCGCGGGCGCCGGCGCGGGAATGATCCTGCAGTACTTCAAGTTCCAGCTGCCCTTCATCGTCACCATGACCATCCCCATCGCCACCATTCTCACCGTCCTGATCGTGTTCAGCCTGATGAGCAAGCAGAACGAGGTCGTCGCGGTGCTCGCCGGCGGCATCAGCCTGTTCCGGCTCGCCGCGCCGGTGCTCATCCCGGCGGCGCTGCTGACGGTGTTCCAGTACGCCGTCTCGGACTACATCGCCCCCT
>JASFRZ010000509.1:0-3469 GCA_050114655.1 Acidobacteriota bacterium | reverse complement strand
GACCGGCGCCAGCTTGGGATGACGCTCCATGAACCAGCCGTTGCCCGAGCAGGTGATGTTGAAGCGGCGGCGCACGTCTTCAGCGTCGGCCTGCGGCTCGAGGCCGACGGCCAGCACCACCATGTCGACCGGGATCTTGCGCACCCTGCCGAGCAGGGTGTCCTCGGCCTGCAGCACCAGCCGCCCGTCGCCGCTGCCGTTGCCCTCGGGGTAGACGTCGGCGACCTTGCCGCGGATGAAGTGCACGCCGTCCTCGCACACCCGGTTGTAGAACTCCTCCATGCCTTTGCCGGGCGCGCGGATGTCGATGTAGAAGTTGTAGACCTCGGCGTCGGTCTTCTCCTTGAGCAGGTGGGCGAGCTTGAGCGAGTACATGCAGCAGACGCGTGAGCAGTAGGTGTTGGTGTTCTGGTCGCGGCTGCCGATGCAATGGATGATGCCGACGGTCTCCGGCTTGCGCCCGTCGCGCAGCACCACCTCGCCGGAGGTCGGCCCGGAGGCGTTCACCAGCCGCTCGACCTCGAGCCCGGTGTAGACGTTGGGGTAGGTCCCGTAGCCGTAGTAGGGCAGGCGGTGCGGATCGAAGGTCTTGAAGCCGGTGGCGAGAATCACCGTGCCGACCTCGATGGTCTCGAGGGTCTCCTCCTGCTGGAAGTCGATCGCGTTGCGCTCGCCGCACGCCTCGATGCAGGTCTTCTTGCAGCGTCCGCTCTTGAACTCGATGCAGGCGTCGGGGTCGATCAGCACCATCTGCGGCACCGCCTGCGGGAAGGGGATATAGATCGGCTTGCGATTGCTCAGCCCGAGGTTGAACTCGTCGGGCGTCTTGCCGGCCTTGTAGACGCAGGCGTCGATGCACTCCAGACAGCCGACGCAGGCGTCCTCGAGTATGTAGCGCGGCTTGTGCTTGACGGTGACCTCATAGCTGCCGACGAAGCCGTCGACGCTGACCACCTCCGACAGGGTCATCAGCGTGATGTCAGGGTGGCCGCGCACCGCGGTCATCTTGGGAGTCAGGATGCAGGCGGCACAGTCGAGGGTGGGGAAGGTCTTGTCGAACTGCGCCATGTGGCCGCCGATGGTCGGCTCTCTCTCCACCAGGTAGACGTGCTTGCCGGCGTTGGCCAGCGTCAGCGCGGCATGGATGCCGGCGATGCCGCCGCCGATCACCATCGCGTCGGCGTTGATCGGCACGGTGCGGGGCTCGAGCGCGCGGTGCCACTTGACCCGCCGCACCGCGGCGCGCACCAGGTCGAGGACCTTGTCGGTGGCCTCGTCGCGATCGCGGTGCACCCACGAGGCGTGCTCGCGGATGTTGACCATCTGGAAGTAGAACGGGTTCAGGCCGCCCTCGGCGGTGGCCTTGCGGAAGGTCTCCTCGTGCAGGCAGGGCGAGCACGACGCCACGACGATGCGGTTGAGCTCGTACTCGCGGATATCGTCCTTGATGAGCTGCTGGCCCGGGTCGGAGCACATGTACTTGTAGTCGCGCGAGACGACCACCCCGGGCAGCGCGGCGGCGTACTCGGCAACCCGCTCGACGTCCACGGTCGCCGCGATGTTGGTGCCGCAGTGGCAGACGTAGACGCCCACCCTGCTGGCCCCGTTACCGCTGAAATCGGCACCCCTCATTGCACTCGCTCCTCCGTGGACGGCTCTGGCACCAGCGCCGCTTCCACCAGTTCGATCAGATCTTTGGCTACCAATCTCTCGTCCAGTTGCGTGGACTTGATGGCGTCCTGGAACATCACGTAGTCCTTCGGGCAGGTCACCACCAGCGTGTCGACGGCGTGCAATGCGGCCGCCTCGCGCACGCGGTTCTCCGCCGGCCGCTCCTTCACGTCGGGGCCGTCCTCCATCCAGATGCGCCCCCCGCCTGCGCCGCAGCAGTAGGTCGCCGAGCCGTTACGCGCCATCTCGACCAAGCGCACGCCGAGCGCTTCGAGCACGCGCCGCGGCGGATTGACGATGCCGTTGTAGCGCGCCAGGTAGCAGGGGTCGTGGTAGGTGACCGTTGGCCGGCCGTTGTCGCCCAGCGGCAGCAAGCCGGCGGCGATCAGCTCGGCGATCAGCTCGGTGTAGTGCAGCACCGGCTTGTCGCTCAAGGGGCCCGACCCGTTGCCGCCCGCACGGTACTCGTGCTTCAGCGCCTGGTAGGTGTGCGGGTCGGTGGTGAGGATCTTGGCGAAGTCGGCCTGCTCGAGCGCACGCAAGTTCTTTTCGCGCAGCATCTCGAAGAGCCCTTCCTCGCCGATGCGACGCACGTCGTTGCCGGCGTTCTGCTCAACCGCACCCAGGATGCCGAAGTCCACCCCGGCGCGGTGCAGGACCCGCGCTACCGCGCGGGTGATCTCCTGCAGACGGGGGTCGAACGAGGCATAGTCACCGACCCACCAGAGGTACTCGACCGGCGTCTTGCGCGCGTCGGGGATCTCGAAGCCGAGTCCGCGGGTCCAGCGCGCCCGCGCGCGCGGCGACTGGCCGAAGGAGTTGCCGTAACGCGTGACGTTGACAAGCGTCTCCTGCAGGCCTGCCTCGATCTCGCCCGCGGTCACCAGGTGGCGACGCATCTCGGTGATCAGCGGGATGTGCTCGTTGAACACCGGGCAGCGCTCCATGCAGGCCTTGCACGAGGTGCATGACCAGACCTCCCGGGCGCTCACCACCGCGTCGAGGACGGCCGGAGACGAGCTCGTCGTCACCGTCCCTGTGGCGGACGGCAGGGTGACCTGTTTGAGGTCGTGGATCAGCTTCTTGGGCGACAGCGGCGCGCCACTGTTGAACGCCGGGCATGCGCGTTCGCAGCGGCCGCACTCGGCGCAGGCGTAGGCGTTGTAGAGCTGCCGCCAGGTGAACTCGTCGCGGGTCGCTGCGCCCTCGGAAGGTGGCGGCATGGCGGCCGGCTGCAGGTCGGTGAAGAAGGCTGCGAAAGGCGCCGCCAGCAGATGCATGTGCTTGGAGTAGGGCAGGTAGGCGGTGAAGCCGAGCACCACCAGCATGTGCAGCCACCATGCCGCCAGCCATAAGGTGGCCGCCGCCGCGGCGCCGACGCCGGCGGCGGCCAGGGCGCTGGCCACCAGGGTCCCGACTGGTGACACGGGAGGCGCCCCGGCGCCGGCGTTCCCCGCGGTGAGCGAGCGGAAACCCTGTCCTGCCAGGAAGCTCACCAGCACGGTGGCGATGAGCAGCAGGACGAGGGTGGCGTCACGGGTACGCTCGAGCCCGGCGGGGGTGAACACGTAGCGACGCAGCGCGGCGACGGCGAGCGCCGCCAGCGCCAGCGTGCCGAGAATCTCCGTCGGCACGGACACCCAGGGAACCTCGTCGGCGTAGGGTAGCGGCAGCGTCGGCACCAGGCCGCGCGCCAGGTTCCAGGCAAAGCTGCCGGCGAAGAAGACGAAGGCCCAGAAGATGACGAAGTGCAGCACGCCGAAGCTCGACTCGCGCAGCAAGCGCCACTGGCCGAAGA
>JASFRZ010000508.1:0-3477 GCA_050114655.1 Acidobacteriota bacterium | reverse complement strand
CGCACGATGCGGTTGACCTCGACTGCCTCCAGCACCCGTTCGCTACCGTCCGGCCACAGCACGCGCAGTCGCTCGACGGAATCGACCGGGCCGAGACCGAAATGGAAACGCGGATCACTCGCCGAAACGTAGGAGCCACCGGCGACGCGGTCGCGCACGATCGTACGGCCGCCCGCCTCGGCGATGACGCGCAGCGCGCCGGGCGCGTCGACCAGCAACCAGGCGCCGCGGCGCGGTGAGTCGTTGCGCAGCAGGGTCGGAGGGGCGTCGACGTTGGAGATCACCAGGTCGACGTCGCCGTCGTTGTCGATGTCCCCGGCAGCGACGCCGCGGCTCGATTCGACGACCGCCAGGCCGGCGCCGGAATCGCCACTGACATCGTGGAAGCGGCCGACGCCGCCCCCTTCGTTCTCGCCGACCGCGTCGTCCTCCCCCGCCCCGGTGTACTCGAAGAGCTGGTTCATCTGCTTGTAGGCAAACGCGCCGCCGCTCTCGTCGGCCTGCGGGTAGATGTGACCGTTGGCAATGAACAGGTCGAGATCGGCGTCGAGGTCGAAGTCGGCGAGCACCGCGCCCCACGACAGCGGCCCGAACGTCGGCCCCGCCAATCCGGCCTCCTCGGTGATGTCCTCGAAGACCATCGCTCCGAGGTTGCGGTACAGCGTCGACTTGTCCTGAGCGAAGTGCGTGACGAGCAGATCCGGAGCGCCGTCGCCGTCGACGTCACCGGTGCCCAGGCCCATGCCCGCCTGCGCCTGCCCGGCGCCGTCCACCGCGGCGCCGCTCCACAGGCCGACCTCCTCGAAGTGCCCGGCGCCGTCGTTGTCGTACAGATAGTTGGGATTGGAGTCGTTGGCGACGTAGAGGTCGACATCGAGGTCTCCGTCGAGGTCGAGCGCCGCCACGGCGAAGCTGTAGTAAAGGCCGACGTCCGTCATGCCGGCCTCTGCGGTCGCCTCGTGGAAGCCGCCGGCGCCGTCGTTGACGAAGTAGCGGTTGCCGTCGCCTTCGAGGCCGAACGGGCCGCGCATGACGTCGATACCTTGCCAGCGCAACTCGGGGCGGGCACCGAGAACCTCCGCGAGCGTCGTGGCGACGTACGCGGCAACGAACAGATCCTCGTCGCCGTCGCCGTCGGCGTCGAAGAATACCGCCCCGGTCGACCAGCCATCGCCGCCCGGTCCGTCAGCGACCTGCTCGAAGGTCCCGTCGCCGCGGTTGCGATACAGCACGTCGGGCCCGAAGTTGCTGACGAACAGATCGGGGCGACCGTCGCCGTCGAAGTCACCGACGGCGACCCCGGTGCCCCAGCCGTCCTGGCCCAGGCCCGCCTCGTCGGTGACGTCTTCGAAGGTGCCGTCGCCGCGGTTGCGGTACAGCCGGTCGCGGCCGCGCTCGACGACCTCGCTGCCGGCGAGACGCCAGCCGTTGACGACGTACACATCGAGATCGTCGTCATCGTCGTAATCGAGCAGCGCCAGGCCGGAGCCGCCCGACTCCAGCAGGTGCGGCTTCTCCGGCCGGCCGCACCATACCGGCTGATCGAGGCCGGCCGCGGCTGCGGTGTCGACGAAGCGGAATGCCGGCGACCGCGTCCCCGCCTGCTGCGGCGCAGGCGACGTCGACACCGTCGCCGCCGGCAACGAGACGGAGGGCGCCAACTTCGGCTGCACCAGCGCGGGCGCCAGCAGCAAGGCGAGCGCCAGCGCCGGCCTCATCGTGCGTCCATCAGGCCCCTGACGGTCGTTTCGAACTGGTGCCAGGCGTCTTCGCGCGCACCGGTGGTGCTCGCCTGCCGCATCGCCGCCGAGGCAGCGAGAACCTCCTGCTTGGCAGCGATCGTCACCACGACGTAGCCGGTCTCGTACTCCGCGTCCGCCGAGGGGGTGGCGTGATGGTGGTGGTGCCCGGAGTCGACCAGCCGCTTACGCACCCCGCCGACCGCGTTGTCGCCCTCGTTGCCGAACAGCGCCATCTCCGCCGCGGCGGCGGCGAAATCACCGTCCTCCATGGCGGCCTGCGCGGCGCGGTAGTGGTAGTCGAGGATCGACCAGACGAGATCGACCTCGGCCTGCTTGAGGGCGATGATCGCGTCGGCCAGCGAGTCGTAGTTGGCCACCATGGGCTGCGGCGTGCGCTGCGCCCACGCGGCACCGGCGGGCAACATGACGAGTACGACGGCGAGAACGATTCTTCGCATGGGGACTACCTCCTTCGATTCGCGTTGACCCGGCGCCGCAGGGACAACCGGGCGTGGAGCGGGCGCAGAACGTCGGGGCCGGGGAGCATCGCACGATGCTCCCGGCCGGAGTGTACCAGCGCCAGCCCGCGAAGAATCATCGCGAACGTAAACTATTACGGCAGTGGATACATCTATTGCAGTATGAGCCACATCCGCTCCGCCGACGCCCCGCCAGGAGGAAGCATGGAGGCCCTGTTCCACGAGTTCCGCGTAGCGCTGCGCTCGCTCTTCCGGCGGCGCATGTTTGCTCTCGTCGCGATCAGTACCCTGGCGCTCGGCATCGGCGCCAACGCGATCATGCTGAGCGTGGCCCACGGCGTACTGCTGCGCCCGCTGCCCTACCCCGAGTCACATCGACTGGTGAACCTCTTCCGGCTGGCGGAGGACGTCACCGGGATGAACCCCAGCAACGCGAGCATCGCCGGCCTGTACAGCGTGCCGTACCCCCTGTACCTCGACTGGGCGGAGCGCAGCCGGGTGTTCGAGGAGATCGGCGCCTACGCTGGCGCAACCTACACGGTGACGGGCGCCGAGTTCCCCGTTCGCGCGGAGGGAATACGCGCCACCTCCGGGATGTTCGCCGCCCTCGGCATCCAGCCGGCCCTCGGACGGACGTTCTCACCCGAGGATGATCGCCCCGGCGCCGCTGCGCAGGTGGTTCTCGGCCACGCCTTCTGGAGCAGTTTCTTCGGTAGCGACCCCGGCGTCTTGGGTCGCGATCTGGTGCTCAACGGCGCACCCTACACGATCGTAGGCGTCATGCCGGAGGGCTTCGGTTTCCCGGACGACGACACCGACCTCTGGGTAACGCCGAACGAGGAGCTCAAGACGCAGACCTACCGTGCGGGCGGCAATCTGCAGGTGATCGCGCGCCTGCGCGAGGGGGTATCCGTGGGCGACGCGCAACGCATCATGGACGGCGTTGCCCGCGATCTCGGCGAGCTTCATCCCGAGGAGCGCGAGCACGGCGTGCGCGTGGTCGGCAACCAGGAGCTGATCGTCGCCGGGATCCGCCCGACGCTGTACCTGTTGGCCGGCGCGGCGGCGCTGGTCCTGCTGGTGATTTGTGCCAACCTCGCCGGGCTCCTCCTGGTCCGCGGCCTGGAGCGGCGACGCGAGATCGCCGTGCGCGCGGCGCTGGGCGCCGGCCGCCCCCGCCTTGCCCTGCACGTGCTGACGGAAGGGTTGCTTCTGGCGCTGATCGGCGGCGCGGCCGGGCTCGCTCTCGCGGCGGC
>JASFRZ010000507.1:0-3478 GCA_050114655.1 Acidobacteriota bacterium | reverse complement strand
GTGCGTGCCGCCGCCGCGGGGTCTCTACAGAGCGCCGGACCTGCAATGGTGCTGCGCCTCGCGCTCGACATGATCGACGACGACGACCTCTCCGTACGTCTGGAGGCGGCGCGCGCGCTGGCGACGGTGGCGCCGCCGCAGATCCCGCCGGCGCGGCGCGCCGCCGTCGATGCCGCGCTCGCCGAGTACCGCGAGTCGCAGCTTGTCAATGCCGAGCGTGCCCAGGCGCACCTCAACCTCGGCTGGCTGGCGCTGCAGCGCGGCGACCCGGCCGCTGCCGAGCAGTCGTATCTCACCGCGCTGCGCCTCGAGCCGATGTTCGTGCCGACGTACATCAACCTCGCCGACCTCTACCGTACGACCGGGCGCGACCCCGAGGGCGAGGAGTTGCTGCGGCGCGCGCTCGCCATCGCACCCGACAGCGGCGCGGTGCACTACGCGCTCGGCCTGCTGCTGGTTCGGGGTGACAGGCTTGACGAGGCGGTGGAGACCTTGCGTCGCGCCGCGCGGCTCGCGCCCGACACTCCGCACTATGCGTACGTCTACGCGGTGGCGGTACAGACCGGCGGGGATACCCGTGGGGCCCTGCAAATACTCGACGACGCTCTGGCGCGCTTCCCCGACGATCGCGAGCTACTGTTCGGCGCCGCCGCCTTCAGTCGTGATCTGAGCGATCTCGATCGCGCGATTGCCTACGCGCGGCGCATGGTGGCGGCCGATCCGGCCGACACACAGGCGGCCGCGTTCCTGCGCGAGCTCGAACAACAGCGGCGCCCCTAGGCCAGGGCAGGGCGCGCACCGCGACGGTCATCCAGCGTCGGGGTAACATGCCGGCCGTCAACGAAAGGCCGGCTGATGAAACCTCACTCCGCACCGTATGAGATCGTTCTGTTCCTGGGAGCCGTGGTCGCCTCGATGACCGTCGCGGCGTGCGCTGCGGGCGACGGCGAGACGCCGGACGAGATCGCCTTCACGCCGGCGTCGTTCGCCTGCGAGCAGGACATCGGGATTACCCTGCCGGACGGGTTCTGCGGCGTGGTGTTCGCCGACAACCTGGGGCGCGCGCGCCACATCGCGGTCAACGACAACGGCGACGTGTACGTCGCCACGCAGGCGCCGCGGCGCCGTCGCGGCGAGGACGCGCCGCCGCCCCCCCCGCCGATCCGCGCTCTGCGCGACTCCGACGGCGACGGCAAGGCCGACGTCGAGGAGGACTTCGGCGACCAGCCGGGTGGTACCGGCATGGGCATCCATGGCGGCTTCCTGTACTTCTCGACACCCACCGCCGTGTACCGTTACGCGCTCGGTGGCGGCCTGGTGCCGGCGGGCGAGGCAGAGCCCGTCATCGAGGGATTCGCGGAACAGGGCCAGCACTACTCCAAGCCGTTCAGTTTCGACGAGGCAGGTCACATCTACGTCACCGTTGGTGCGCCGTCGAACGCCTGTCAGGAGGAGGCGCGCACGCCGGGATCGCCGGGCGTGAATCCCTGCCCGCAGCTCGACGAGCACGCCGGCATCTGGCGCTTCGACGCTGCCGCAAGCGGCCAGACGCCGGCCGACGGCGAGCGCTACGCGACCGGCATCCGCAACGCCATGGCGCTCGACTGGAACCACGAGACCGACCGCCTGTATGCGCTGCAGCACGGGCGCGACTCGCTCGCCACGCTGTGGCCCGACGACTACGACGACGCGATCAGCGCCGAGCTGCCGGCGGAGGAGATGATGATCGTCGAGGAAGGCGCAGACTTCGGCTGGCCTTACTGCTACTGGGATCAGCTGCAGGACAAGCGCGTGCTGGCGCCGGAGTACGGCGGCGATGGAGCCGAGGTCGGCCGTTGCGCCGAGTTCGGCGAGCCGATCGTCGCGTTCCCGGGCCACTGGGCGCCCAACGACCTGGTGTTCTACGAGGGCGAGCAGTTCCCGGCGCGGTATCGTGGGGGCGCATTCGTCGCCTTCCACGGCTCGTGGAACCGCTCTCCGCTGCCGCAGGAGGGCTACCGAGTGTCGTTCGTGCCGATGCGCGACGGCATGCCGGCGGGCGAGTACGAGACCTTCGCCGACGGCTTCGCCGGCCCGCCGCCGATCGAGATGGGCAACGTCACCGCGCGCCCGACCGGGCTGGCGGTGGGGCCGGACGGCAGCCTGTTCATCGTCGATGGTCAGCGTGGCAAGGTGTGGCGCATCGTCTACGCCCCGTCTTCGGAGGCGGAGCGTTAGGGCACGGTCCGTCCTTCGCGTCGCGCAGGCATGGCGACGAGCTCTCCGGGTGTGACGAGGCAGGAAAATCCGTTGTGTCGGAGTTTCCTTGCCGCGGTTGGCTTGCCCTGGGCGGAGTCTCGGGTAAGGATATCCTCATGTCTTCCATCGGGAAGAAGATACTCTCGGGGATCACAGGACTCGCGCTGTGTGGGTTCATCATTGCCCACCTGGCCGGCAACTTGTTGCTGATCGTCGGCCCCGAGCCCTTCAACGGGTACACCCGCTTCCTCAGCACCTTCGCGCACGGCTTCTTCTTGCCGATCGCCGAGGCCGGGCTGATCATCCTCTTCCTGGCACACGCCTACGCCGGCATCCGGGTGTGGCTCGACCGCCGCAGCGCGCGCCCCATGCTGAACAAGAAGCGCGGTGACGCAGGCGGCCCGAGCCAGAAGACGATCTCCGCACGCACGATGATCTACACCGGTGTCATCCTGCTCGTGTTCCTGCTGATCCACGTCTACACCTTTCGTCTTGGCCCCGCCGAGGCCGAGGGCTACATCACCACGCTCGACGGTCACGAGGCCCGCGACCTGTACCGCCTGGTGATCGAGACCTTCCAGAACGAGCTCGTTGTCGGCGGCTACACGCTGGTCATGCTGTTGCTCGGCTTCCACCTGCGGCACGGCTTCTGGAGTGCCTTCCAGAGCATCGGCGCGAACAACCCCAAGTACATGCCGTGGCTCACCGGAATCGGCTTGGTCTTCGCGATCGTCATGGCGATCGGCTTTCTGACCATCCCCATCTACATCTACCTGTTCATCGACCCACCGACGGCGGCCAGCGCCGCCGCGATGATGGGAGGGCTCCCATGAGCGAGAGCGCGCAGGACACCGCAACGCTCAGCGCGCCGGCGTCGGCGGTCGACTGGAAGCCGGAGACGGGGATCCCCGCGGGCCCGGTTCAGCAGAAGTGGGCCAAGTACCGCGACGAAATGAAGCTGGTGGCGCCGGCCAATCGCCACAACCACACGATTATCGTGGTCGGTACGGGCCTGGCCGGCGGTGCCGCCGCCGCATCGCTCGGCGAGCAGGGCTACAACGTGCTCAACTTCTGCATCCAGGACTCGCCGCGGCGCGCGCACAGCGTCGCGGCGCAGGGCGGCATCAACGCAGCGAAGAACTACCAGAACGACGGCGACAGCATCTGGCGGCTGTTCTACGACACCGTCAAGGGCGGTGACTACCGCTCGCGCGAGGCCAACGTCTACCGGCTCGCCGAG
>JASFRZ010000506.1:0-3480 GCA_050114655.1 Acidobacteriota bacterium | reverse complement strand
CTGGGTCGGGCGCCGCACCTACGCGGGCGCATGGTCCGCCGCGCGCCACGGCCACGCCAACATGGACAGCCTGATCGCGCTGGGCACGGGCGCCTCGTTCATCACCGGGCCGGCGGCGTTCTTCTTTCCGGTGGCCAACTACGCCGGGGTCTCGGCCATGATCATGGCTTTCCACCTGACCGGTCGCTACGTCGAGGAGTCGGCCAAGGGACGCGCCTCGCAGGCCATCCGCAAGCTGCTCGAGCTGGGCGCCAAGACAGCGCGCGTCCTGGTCGACGGCGAGGAGCGCGAGGTGCCGATCAGGGACGTCGCGGTGGGCGACGTCATGGTAGTGCGCCCGGGCGAGAAGATCCCCACCGACGGCGTCGTCCTGGCGGGCGAGAGCGCCATCGACGAGTCGATGGCCACCGGCGAGTCGTTGCCGGTGACCCGCGGCCCCGACGACGAGGTCATCGGCGCTACGGTCAACCAGGAGGGCCTGCTCAAGGTGCGCGCCACGCGCATCGGCAAGGACACCTTTCTGGCGCAGGTAATCAAGCTGGTGGAGCAGGCACAGGGCTCGAAGGTGCCCATCCAGGAGTTTGCCGATCGCGTCACCGGCGTGTTCGTGCCGGTGGTGCTGGGCATCGCGTTGCTCACCCTGGCGCTGTGGCTGCTCGCCCCCGGTTTCATGATGCCGCTCATCCGGCTGGGCTCCTTCCTGCCCTGGGTCAACCCGGAGCTGGGTGGCGCCACGCTCGCTCTGGTGTCGGTGGTCGCGGTACTGGTGATCGCCTGCCCCTGCGCCCTCGGCCTGGCCACCCCGACGGCGCTGATGGTGGGCACCGGCAAGGGCGCCGAGAACGGCATCCTGATTCGCTCCGGGGCAGCGATCCAGGCGCTCAAGGACGTGCGCGTGGTGGTCTTCGACAAGACCGGCACGATCACCCGGGGCAGGCCGGATCTCACCGATGTGACGGCTCACGGCGACTTCACCGAGCGTGACGTGCTGCGCTGGGCCGGTGCCGCCGAGCGTGGCAGCGAGCACCCGTTGGGACGGGCCATTGCCGAACGCGCCGAGGCACAGGCCGGCACGCTACCGGAACCGCGCGACTTCTCGGCGGTGCGCGGCAAGGGCGTGCAGGCCACGGTGGACGGCCGGCTTGTGCTGGCCGGCTCGCGCGCATTGATGCGCGACAACGGCGTCGACCCTCAGCCGCTCGAGGCCGAGATGACGCGCCTCGAGGAGCAAGCCAAAACCGCCATGCTGGTGGCGGTGGACGGCGCGCTCGCCGGCCTGGTGGCGGTCGCCGACACCCTCAAGGAGGACTCGAAGGAAGCCATCCGTCGACTGCACGACATGGGCATCGAGACCGCGATGATCACCGGCGACAACCGCCGCACCGCCGAGGCGATCGGGCATGAGGTCGGCATCGATCACGTGCTCGCCGAGGTGCTGCCTGACGGCAAGGTCGCGGAGGTGCGCAAGCTGCAACAACGCTTCGGGCTGGTGGCAATGGTGGGCGACGGCATCAACGACGCCCCCGCGCTCACCCAGGCCGACGTCGGCGTGGCCATCGGCACCGGCACCGATATCGCCATCGAGGCCTCCGACGTGACCCTGGTCTCCGGCAGGCTGTCGGGTGTCGTACGCGCCATCGACCTCAGCCGTGAGACTTTCCGCCGCATCAAGCAGAATCTCTTCTGGGCCTTCTTTTACAACGTCATCATGATCCCGCTCGCCATCATCGGCTGGATGCACCCGGTGCTGGCGGAGATCGCCATGGCCACCTCGTCGGTTACCGTGGTCGGCAACGCGAACCGGCTGCGCAGCGTGGACCTCGGCGCGGACGACGGCCCCGAAGGCGATGCTGTTCCCGCCGGCGGCAAGACACCGGCGCTGGCCGTTCCACAGGCGCGATGACACGAACTCCCGCGACGCTCGAGACAGGAGCCGACAAATGCCGAAGGTAGCCAAGGAAACCGCGACCGAAGCCGCCAAGCCCGCGCACGGCACACCGCACCACGACGAGCTCACCCGCCTGCGCCGCATCGAAGGCCAGGTGCGCGGTCTGCAGCGCATGATCGAGGAAGATCGCTACTGCATCGACATCCTCACGCAGATCCGCTCGGTAATCGGCGCGCTGGAGAGCGTCTCCTCGTCGGTGCTGGAGCGCCACCTGCACCACTGCGTGGCGCACGCGCTCGACTCGGGCAGCGAGGCGGAGAAAGCGGCGCGCCTCGAAGAAGTGGTGGCCGTGATCCGCAAGGCGCGCCGGTGACCCCTTCGTCTCGGGGAAGCCTCGACAACGAACCCGACGCCGCAGACGCCGGTGCGATGCGCGCTCCGAAGGGCAGGCTCCGCCGAGTCCTGGTTGCCACGACCGGCTATGCCGTCATCGCCGGGATCACGGTCGCGCTGCTGCTGTCGATCGAGGCCGGCGCGCGCCTGTACGCCTACGTGCTGGGGAATCCGGCCGACGCACGCTACGGCTTCTCCACGGCCAGGGAATGGCGCGATCCCGGCATCTCCTCGCCGCGGTTCCACGCCCTGGTCAGCGACCGATACGCGGACTTCGGCAATTACTACGCCTATGCCGGATTCCCGGATCCCGAGCGCATCCCGTGGACCGACGAGCCGGTGCACATCAACCGCTTCGGTCTGCGCGGGCCCGATTTCGAGATCGCCAAGAAGCCCGGAACCTTCCGGCTCGTCACCATGGGCGAGTCGTCGACCTTCGGCTTCATGGTTGACGACGGGCAGACCTATCCGATGCGCTTGCAGGAGATTTTCGACCGGCGTCTGGGCGATGGTCAGGTCGAGGTGATCAACGCCGGCCTGCCGTACTACACGACCGAGGACATGTCGATTCTCCTGCAGCAGCTGGTAGCCGACATGAGTCCGGACCTGGTGACCTTCTACATCGGCTACAACGATTCGACCTGGCTGACCCGTTTCCTGCTCGAGCAACGGATGCGGCAGAACGCCGGGGGGTTTCGCGCCGCGGCGATCGACGCCCGCATATTTCTGGTGCAGCACAGCTTGGTGGCGAGCAAGGCGGCCCGGTGGGTGGACGCCCGGCTGCGCCCGTTCGTCATCACCGATCAGGCGTTCTCTCCCCTCGCCGGGCAAGAGGCTCGGGAGCTGCTCGCGACGGTCGTCGATGAGTTCTCCCGCCGCGTCCTGGCCCTGCACCGCCAGGCCTGCTCGCTGGGCATCGATCACGCCTTCGCGACCGAGCTGCATGCCCCCCTCAACATGTGGGACGGAACGATGCAGCCGGGCGACGACCCCTTCGATTTCCTGGTTCCGGAAGCGCGCGAAGGCGACTACTACAACTACGCCGCGACGCTGAGTGCCAAGCTGGACGGCGCCGGCTTCGACCTTCCGGTCGAGGTGTTCTGGTTCGCCCAATACCGGGTCAACGAGTGGCTTCTCGATCAGGAGACGTTGCACCCGCTCGACTTCGTACGGCGGGCCGACGGAGACTGGAACCTGCT
>JASFRZ010000505.1:0-3493 GCA_050114655.1 Acidobacteriota bacterium | reverse complement strand
ATCGGCGCGGCGACCCACAGCGGCTCCGCCCCGCTGCCGCCGGGGATGCCGCCGGGCCACTACGTCGTGCAGCTCACCATCACCGATCCCCCGGCCGAGCACCTCCAGGTGGTGCGCCTGCCGATCGAGGTCGTCGCTCCACCGGAGCGTTGATGCGCGCGGGGCGACGCCGAGCTGCTCATCGGGGGATGACGCTCGCGCTCGGGTCGCTGCTGCTGGTGATTTGTCTGGCCGTCGCCGCCTGCGACGGCGCGATGATCGAGCTGCCCGGTGCCGTCGCCGCCGGAGGCGGTACGAGCGCACCGACGGTCATCTTTCTGACCAGCGCGCCGCTGCAGGCGCTGCCTCCCGAGGAGGCGGCAGCGTGGGCCTGGCTCGCCTCGCGCGACGAGCTCGACGCCCGCCTGGTGCCGTTTATCGATCTGCCGAACGCGTTGCTGCCGCCGGGCGCGATCCTGTGGTGGCACTACGCCGCCGAGGAGGCGTTGCCGTCGATCGCAGTACGCCGGGCGACGTTGCGCGCGGTGCAGAACCACCTGCGCGGCGGCGGGAGCCTGTTGCTGACCCTCATCGCCGCTTCGTACACCGTGCCGCTGGAGATCGAGAGCGTGCCCCCCGACCTGGTGTCGCGCCATGCCCGCCTGATCGCTCCGGGTGACGAGGCAGCCGGCTACCAGTCGCGCGGCCACCCGCTGCTGACACGCTTCTGGGGCGGCGTACTGCCGTTCGCCGATCCCGGCTACACCAGGACCGCTGCGGCAGCGTACAGCGGCGACCGCTGGCCGACCGAGGGGCGCGCCTGGGCAGTGCACAAGAATGACCGCGGCGTCGAGCCGCGCTACAAGATCGGCGTCGAGTACCGCGACGTCTACGGCAGCGACGCCACGGTGGTGACGCTCGGTGCACATCTGTACTTCGCCGACCCTGACAATCGCAACCGTGCCCAACTCGAACAGCTGGTCATCGACGCGCTACGCTACCTCGACCGGCAGGCGCCCGCCGCACCACCCGGCGCCGCACTGGCGCCGGCGCAGGACACCGAAGCGGCGATCGCGGGCCGCGCCGCGCGTCGCTATTGGGAGCCGACACCGGCCACGTTCGTCGCCGAGGATCCCGCGCCCACCGAGCTGCCGCCGATCGCCGACGCCGCGACCACGCTCAACCTGGTGGAGCGCTCACGGTCCGGTATCGAGATCACCCGCTACGATGAGCACTCTCCTTTTACGCTGACCTCGAGGCGTGCGCTGCTACGCGGCTCGCAGACCGGCCGGATTGACGAGTTCCGCGTGCATCCGCAGCTGCTGGCCGCGGGTCTGCGAATCGGCATCGTGCGGCCGGAGCGCGGCGTGACCTGGCTGGACAGCGGCGGCGGTTCACATCGATTCACTGCCCGGCCCGAGGGCGACGAACTGCATTACAACGACGGTGAGATCGAGCTCCGTATGCACCTCGCCGTCGATCGTCGCTACCCGGCCCTGGTAGCGCTGCTGACCGTGCGCAGCCCTGCACCGGTCGACATCATCGCCACCTGGCGGGCGCGCGCCGGCAGCCCCCTGCCGGCCGGAGACGACCCACCGGGCGTCCCCGTTATCGGCTGGGATGACGGTGCGCAAGCGTTCGTATGGCGGAGTGGCGACGGCTTTGTCGCCAAGGGCGGCTTCGGCCGCCCCACACCGCGCCGCGTGCTCGGCTTCCGTCCCCAGTCAGACCTCGATGACGGAGGCCTGCTGCTGTCCGGCGAGGAACCTGGGGTCGGCGTCGGCGAGGAGGACATCGGTGGCGAGGAAGGAACCGGTACCGTGGAGGGTCAGCAGCCCTCTGGAAGCCCGGATGCCGTCGCGCGCGACCCGTCGTCGGTCGCCGTGCAGGTACGGCTCACGCCGGCACCGGGACGCGAGGCGCTGCTGCCGCTGGTGATCGTCGGTGGGCCCACCACAGAGGTCGACGTCGAACGCGCTTTCGCTGAGTTGGTCGCCGCGCCAGGGCGGCCATGGGTCGACAACGCCCAGTACTACCGTGATTTCCTCGACCGTCGCACCCTCGGCATCCTCGCGCCCGATCGCTCCGTCGACAACACCTTCGCCGTCGAGGACGCGTTCAAATGGGCCAAGGTCGGCATCGAGGCGCTACGCGTGGACCTGCCGGGGATCGGATCCGGCATCGCCTCCGGCTTCGGCGCCGGCGGTGGCGCAGCGCGGTGGTTGGCACATGTCGACGCGCTCGGCGGCAGCGGCGCGCTGTGGGCCGCGATGGCCGCAGACGCCTACGGTGACCGCGAGCCCGCCGAGGCCACGCTGCGCATGATGGCGCGCTTCCAGGCTGTCGACGGGCGTGTCCCCGACCTGGTGGGCACCGCAGGCGAGCTGGTCGAGAACAGCGCCGCTCCCACCGCGCTGTTCCTGGTGGCGCTCGACAACCACCTGCGCACCTGGGGCGACCGCGAGCTGCTGGCTGAGTTGTGGCCCGCGGCGCGCGCCGGCATCGATTACCTGTTCGCCGCCGACCACAACGGCGATGGATTGGTCGACGCGGTGAGCCGCCGCGATCGCTGGAGCAACGATCGCGCCGTGCAGACGCCGATCGATCTGGCTGCGCTGTGGGGTGCGGCGCTCGACGCCGGTCAGCGGCTCGCCGAGCTGAGTGGCGACACGGTGAGCGCGACGCGCGCCCGCACGGCGCTCGAGGCCCTGCGGCCGATCCTCAACGACCCCTTCTGGAACCCCGGCGAGCGCCGCTTCAACTTCGCCAAGCGTGTCGACGGTTCATTCGTGCCGGTGAGCACGGTGCTGCCGGCGGT
Organism: Acidobacteriota bacterium; assembly: GCA_050114655.1. GTDB lineage: Bacteria > Acidobacteriota > UBA890 > UBA890 > UBA890 > JASFRZ01. Next base: position 696 of record JASFRZ010000505.1, on the reverse strand, counting down.
GCCGATGATCTTCAACTTACTCGATGCCGGGCCGGCGAGCGCCGCCCTCGATGCTTTCTCCGGCGCGGGCTTCGCACGCGACTGGGGCATCGGACTCATCGCCGCGCCGCCGGAGCCTGCCACCGGCACCTCCGATGTCGCCGCTCCGGCGCCGTCGACGGTACCGCCGACCGGCCTGCCGGCAGCCGCCGCCGATGTGGTCACCCCGGTGTTCACCGGCTGGACGGCGCTTGCCGAGTTCGCCAACCATCGTACCGAAGCCGGTTTCACCCACGCGGTCACCAACCTGTTGCTACTGCAGCAAGGCGATCCCGGCTACGCCACCGCCGCATTCGACCTCACCGGCTTCACCGCCCGCACCGACGTCGTGCAGAGCGCCGCGGCGCAAGCGATGACCCTGCTGCCGGTGGTATGGGGCATGCTCGGCATCCGCCCCGATGCGCTCAACCGCTCGATCAGCATCACCCCACAGCTGCCCGCCGGCTGGAACCGGACGCCCTGGTCGCGGATCGTGGTCGACGAGGTGCACGTGGCCGACAGCGAGTTCCGCTTGCAGGTGCGCAGCAGCCCGAGCCAGCTGCAGTTCCGCGTGTACGGCTGGAGCGGTCCTCGCGACATCGAGCTGCGCTTCACGGCACACGTCCCCGCGGAAGTGGCGATCGCCGTCGCCCCCGAGATGATCGGGTTCGAGATGGT
>JASFRZ010000504.1:0-3495 GCA_050114655.1 Acidobacteriota bacterium | reverse complement strand
CAGTGCCATGGCGCCGCCGATCAGCGACACCAGGATGCTCTCGGTGAGTAGCTGCCGCACCAGCCGCCAGCGTCCGGCGCCGATCGCGAGGCGCACGCCGATCTCGCGGCTACGCGCGTTGCAGCGGGCGAGCATCATGTTGGCGACGTTGGCGCAGGCCACCAGGAGGACCAGGCCGACGAGCCCCATCAGAAGAGTGGCGACCGGGAACACCATGGCGTCGGCGGCCGGGTTGACGCGCACTTCGGAAAGCGGGGTCACGGTCACCGAGCGGTCGCGATTCGTTTCCGGGTACTCGTCGGCCAGCCGCGCGGCGACGGTCTCGAGCTGGGCGCGCGCGCCGTCGATCGTGGCGCCGTCGGCGAGGCGGCCGAACATGCGCAGCGAGCGCGATCCGCGCTGCAGTATGAAGGACTCGCTGAAGCTGAACATGTTGATCAGCGGCTCGCTCATCAAGGGGGTCCAGAGGTCGAGCTGCAGCACCGGCATCATGCCGCCGAACTCGGCCGGTGCCACGCCCACGATGGTGAACGGCGCACCGTTGAGCTTGATCGTCTTGCCGACGATCTGCGGGTCGGCGCCGAAAGCGCGCTGCCAGAAGCCATAGGCGAGCACCGCCACCGGGTGGGTGCCGAGGGTGGCGTTTTCCTCCGGCAGGAACCAGCGGCCGAGATGCGGCTGCACGCCGAGCACCTCGAAGTAGTTGTCGGTGACGAGCTCACCGAAGATCGTCTCGGAGTGCGTCTCGCGGTTCCAGTTGTAGGGCATGATCATGCCGGCTGCGGCGCCGCTGAAGGCGTCGGTACCGTCGCGCAGATCGAGATAGTCGGGGTAGGAGATGGTGTTGTACGGCCCCTGTTCGGGAAGGCTGGAGAAGACCTCCACGACCTGGTCGATGTCGCGCACCGGCAGCGGCTTGAACAGGAAGCCGTTGATCACCGCGAAGATCGTCGAGTTGGCGCCGATGCCGATGGCCAGCGACAGCACCGCCACCGCGGTGAAGCCGGGGTTGGCGCGCAGCTGGCGGAAGGCGTAGGCGAGGTCGTAGTGCAGGAATCCCATGAAAGCCCTCCGTAGCCTGGAGGCGCGCGGCCGTCGCGGCGGCTCCGGTGCGTTGGCGCCGCGCACCCAGCGCAGCGAGTGCAGCGCCTGACGCCAGTACCAGCGGCGCGCGACGGTCGGTCCGTCGGTCGCCAGGCGCGCGCCGAAACCTTCCTGCAGATCACCGAGCACGTCGTCGCGCAGCTCTCGCGGCAGCACTGCATCGAGGAGTTTGGCGGCGATGCGCGGCGGTCTCATTTCAGCTCCGCAGCTCGGGGTGTGACTTGGCGCTGCGCCACAGCACGTCAAACTGCGCGCGCGCGCGTTTGAGCGCCTCGGCGCCCTCGGGCTCGAGGCGGAACAGCTTCTTGGCGCGGCCGCCGCGCTCCGGCGTCGCCTCGCCCATCTCGGAGGACACGTAGCCCTTCTTTTGCAGGCGGTTCAGCGTCACGTACACCGCGGTGACCGCGACGTCGCGACCGGTGGTGCGCTCGAGCTCCTCATACACCGCGCGTCCCGGCGTGTCCTCGCCGACGGTGGCGAGCGCCAGCAATACCAGCTGCTCGAACTCGCCCAGGTAATCTCCCTTTGCCATTCTCTGAATTCCCCGTTGTTTCCGCGCCGCCGGTCGGGGGGTGCGACGTGAAGCTGCTGCGCCGTCCCGGCGCCCGCCCCGGTCGGATTGGGCTAAACAAAATTAAGTAATAAACAAAGTATAGTAAATACTACGGGTGGTCAACACTTCAGGTTCGCTGTTTCTTTTCGTTAGCATCACTTTAGCGACAGACGAGCGCGGGTCCCGGGAAAGCGGAGGCGTGATGCGCAAGCGCGGAGCGGTGCTGTTGTCGTTGATTGTCGGGGGTGTCTTGCTGGCGTGGGCCGGGCCTGCGGCGGCGCAGGACTGCGGTGACTGGTACCGCCCGGTGGTGTGCACCGCCGAGTTGACCGTCACCGACAGCAACTACGACCGCGCCCGTCTGGGCGATCGCGCCGACATCCGGCTCGCCCCGCGCGAGCAGATCACCCTGGAGCTCGAGGCACGAGACCAGCGCGGCAGTCGCTTCCCTGCCGAACGCCTGGTGCTGCAATACGACGCCTACCGCTGCGGCTCGATGCTGCGCGTCGACGACGAGGGAGAAGGACGGCTGCGGGTCACGGCCACCGCTGCGGAAGGACGCTGCACCCTCGAGTTGTGGTTGCCCAACAACCTCAACTTCGCCTGGGAGATCGACTTCGAGATCAACGTGTCCGCCCGGATCGGTTACGAGCGCCGCGAGGCCGAGGTGATCGCCAACGCGCTGTACGCCGCGCTGCTCAACCGCGAGCCCGACCCCGGCGGCTTTTCTTCGGCGGTGGCGGAGATCCAGTCCGGCAATCTCGAGGTGCAGGTGAACTCCATGGTGCGCAGCGGCGAGTTCCGCCAGGTGATCAACGGCATGACCCCGACACAGATCCTCGACCAGTTCTACCAGGGCATCCTGCAGCGCGCGGGCGACAGCGCCGGCGTGCGCCTGTACCTCGGCGAGATGCGCCGCGGCGAGTACACCAGCGTCCTGCTCAAGCTCATCCGCTCGCCGGAGTTCGAGCGCCGCCTGCAAAACTGAGCCCGATCTTCTCATCCCCCTTCTTTCCGGGCGCGTGCGGGGCGACCGCTGAGAAGATCGGGCTCGATGGTCGTATGCGCTACGTCTCGGGCAGCACCCAGATGCTGCCGGCGAGCTCGGTCTCGAGCGCGAGCTCGGCCTGGTAGACGCCCAGGATGATGGCCGGGAAACGCTGCAACACCTCGACCGCCACGCCCGGCAGCAGCCCGTAGGCGGTCAACCGGCCGAGGTGATTGTCGTCGATGTCGTTGAAACCGAGCAGGCGGGCGCGCGTGCCCGGGCGCACTTCGCTCAGCCGCGTGGCGCCGGCACAAGCGGCGACCTCGGGCGCGATGCGCGCCGGCTGACCTGCCGGCGCGGCGGGCGGTGACGAGCCCGTCGCTGGCTGCAGCGCGCCGTCGTGCTCGCCCGGCAGGCTGTGGTAGCCGCACTGCGGGCAGGCGATCAGGTCGATGCCGCAGCCGCTCCTCATATGGTAGAGCGGACACGAGGAGCACACCCCGGCGATCGTCTCGGCGCTCAGCGGCGCGCGGCACATCGGGCACTCCAGGCAGCGCTGCGGCGCGCCCACCAGCGGCTCGGTCTCGCTCTTGCGGGTGCGAAACATCGATCAGCTCCCCATGCCGAAGAAGCCGCGCGCGACGGTGTTGACCACCGCGCCGACGAAGATCGAGTAGGGCACGATGAAGCCGACGATCGCCAGCGCCGTCTTCCAGCCGCGCTCTTTGATGATCACCAGCAGGTTGGCGACGCAGGGCACGAACAACGTGATCACCACCAGCGACACCAGTACCTGCAGCGCGTCCATGCCGCCCGCCTGCTGGATCTGGTAGAGGCCGGCGGCGCCGTA
>JASFRZ010000503.1:0-3497 GCA_050114655.1 Acidobacteriota bacterium | reverse complement strand
CGTGTAGAGCGTGCCGGAGCGTACCGTCACTGCTCCCTGCGAGCGCTCTTCGATCTCCTTGATGATGGCGTAGCCGTGGCGGTCCTCGTTACCGAGGGCGACGAGGATGTTGCAGGCGAGGTTGGTCAGCGGCAGGAAGCCGGCGGCGTCGGGCGCGGCGGCAGTGCTCATGGCCGAAGCTGCTTTCCCGGGGAAATGAGTGTTCTACAGCTATAGCAATAATAAATATATCTGCTACGACTATAGAGACGGGGTGCGACCCGGTCAAGGCGACCCGCGCACGAACAACGCCAGTTCCTCGTCGCGGCGCACGTGGGGGTAGGGGCGACCGAGTCGCTCGAAGTCGAGCGCCGAGAGGATCCCGATCATCGCCGTGTTGTCCGGTCGCGTGGTCGCGAAGACGGGGTGGCCCGGCTCCCGCGCCAACAACGCGCGGCACAACGCCGCGGCGATCCCTTGCCGGCGCTGCTCGGGGACGACGAACACCCAGCCGAGCTCGAGCTCATAGCCGGTGGGATCCGCCTCCGGCGCGGCCTTGGCGAATACGTCGTCGCGGTACGCCGCCGCCGGACCCTTGAGCGCGGCGATCGCCGCAAGGGTCGCGCGGGACGTGTGGTGGAACGCCAGCCAGCGGGCGGTGCGGATGCGCGCCGGCAGGCCTGCGTCGGAGCCGTCGAAGCCGGCGCGGACCAGGTGCTCGAACTCCTGTAGCTGCGGCGCATCGCAGACGTCCGGCGGCACGAGCTGTGCCATCCCCGTCACCCGCGGCTCCCGCACCGATCGCGGGCCCGGCTACACGTCATCGCCCTCGGGCTCTTCGAAATCATCCGGCAGGCGCAGCTCGCCGCGCTCGACGCGCTCGAGCAGCTCGCGGGCGGCGCGGACGAAGCGCGCCGGCACCTCGATGTCGGTGGCGGCGATGCCGTCGATGGTGGTGGTGTGGATCCGGCGGATGGCCTCGCCCCGCGTGTGCACGGGAATGTCGTGCGCTTCGAGGAAGGAGCGCATCTGCTCCTCCTCGACGGGTCCTTGCACGGTAGTGACGACGACGTAGTCCGTTGACTCTGCGCTCATACCGCTCCTTTTCAGGTGGAGTATTGCACGTGCAAGTCGGCGGCGAGGCGCTCGTACTCCGTGTTGGTTCGTTCGGGCCAGCTCGCCGGCGAGTCCTTCAACGCTCGGCCTGCGCGATCGCCCGGCCGATGATCGCGAATACCAGCAGCACCGCCGCGCTGTACCAGGCGCCGGTGCTGAAGCGGTCGGGGAAGTACAGCCCGATGACCATGCCGCCGCCGAGCAGCGCGGCGGCGAGCGCGCCGAACATGCGCATGCCGTAGAGGAACACGAACGGGACGTAGTGCGCCCCCAACAGGATCATCATCGCGGGGTAGAACAGCTCGAGCCGGTAGCGTGCCACCGGCAGCAGTAGCGGCATCGACAGCGGCAGCACGAAAGCCACCTGCATGCCGAGCTCGCGAAGCGTGTTGTCGGCGGCGAGCGGCGGCTTGCGCTCGAGGGTGCGCACCAGCAGCTCGGTGACGAGAAAGATGAAGAAGCCGCCGATTACCAGCGTGGTGATCGCCGCGCGCGGGCTCGCCCAGGTCGCCAGCGCCGCCGAGGCGAGCCACAGCGCCGCCGAGACGAGCTGGCCGTAGAAGCCGCCGACGAAGCGGGCGCGCATCTCGCGCTGTGCTTGCTGGATCTCCATCGTGCTCGTCGCTCCGTCGTTGCGGGGCCCGCCGGGCGGTCGTGCCGGGTGTGGCCCGAAGCACTACCCGCGGGAGTCAATCACCGCCTGCGGCGTGACGAAAGTGGGGGTCTTCGCTACGCGCCTTGAGGCCGCGCGCCTCGTAGGCGAGGTATCGCTCGGTGATGTTCCGGGTGAGGCGTCCCAGCACGCCGCCGAGCATGCCGTGGTAGTCGAGCGCCAGGGTCGCCACGCTGCCCGCGCCGTCCGCCGCGATGGAGTGGCGTGCGACGACGCGCACGCCCGGGGCGGCGCTCACCCAGGTGAAGCCGCGGGCGGGTTCGAGCTCGGTGACCTTCCACTTCGCCGGCGGGAAGCGCGGCTGGCGGATGAGCGCGACGCTGCCGAGCGCGAGCGGCCCGTCGTCGAGCCGCCGGATGCTGGTCACCGACGGCGTCCATTCGTGCCATCGCTCGACGTCGCTCATCACCTGCCAGACGCGCTCGGCGGGCGCGTCGATGCGGACGCTGATGCGGAACGCCCTCATGCTAGGTCTCCTCGTCGAGCCGCCGGAGAATCGCGGCGCCCAATCTTGGCGTGCGCCGCGTGATCGACGCGGCCGGTGTCCAATAGCACCGCGCCGAGCAGTACCGCCCAGCCCTTGGCGCGCGCGAGCTGGGCCTCGTCCGGCTGGTATCGTGCCAGGCACTCGGTGCGTGCCCCGGCGTCGCGAAACAGCGACCACACGGCGGCAAGGTCGGTCGCGATATCGCCCGCGGTCAGATCTCCCCAGTCGATGATCGCGCCGATCACGCCACCATCGACCAGCACGTTGCGGGCGTGCAGATCGCCGTGCAACCAGCGCGAATCGGTTGCCGGCAGCGCGGCGTCGATGTCGCACTCGGCGGCCGGGCGGCCCGCCGCGGGGCACGGTTGCCCGGCGGATCCCTCGTTGCTGTTCATCGATCGTGATCGCGGAGATTCGCCCCGGCCGCCGACCGCGCCGCCTGATCGCGTGGCCGCAGGGTGTCGCAGACGAGGTCGTGGGTCGGCGTCGGGACGCCGAGCGCGCGCCCCTGTCGGGAAAGCTCCCCGGAGAGCGCCTCGAGCTCGGTGGGGCGCCCGGCGGCGAAGTCACGCTGCATCGAGCTGGTGCCCTCGGCCGGGATCGTATCGATGAAGGCGAGCGCGCGCTCGGCGGCGTCTTGCGGTAGATCCACGGCGAGGGCGCGGGCGACCTCGGCGACCTCGGCGATCGCCGCGACGAGAAGGTCGCGACCCTTCGGATCGGCACGGAACTCACCGATCGGCGCACCGGTCAGCGAGCCGACGCCGCTGACCGGCGCGAAGAACAGCATCTTCTTCCAGATCTCGGCGACGATGTCGGGTGAGCCGACGACGTCGAGACGGTCGCCGCACGAGAGCGCGGCGGAGAGTTGCTCGACGCGTGCCGACAGGCCGCCGTCGAGCTCCCCGATGAGGATTGTCGGATCGACCCCCACGTGACGGATCACGCCCGGCTCTTCGATGAAGCTGATGATCCTGCAGGTGGCGCCCAGAACGTTGTCGGCGCCGACCGCCCGTGCCAGCTCGGCGGCGCTAACCACCCCGTTCTGCACGCCGCAGACAAGGCAATGCGCGCCGAGGTGAGGCGCCGCTTCGGCGGCCGCATCGGCGAGTTGCCAGGTCTTGGTAGCGAACAGGACGAAGTCCGCCGATGCCAGCGCCGCCGGATCGCTTGCCAGCAGCGGACGCGGGGGGGCGGCACCCCGCGGGCTCAGCAAGCCCAGCCCCGTGCGACGCACCCCCC
>JASFRZ010000502.1:0-3518 GCA_050114655.1 Acidobacteriota bacterium | reverse complement strand
GGGAATGTAGACTACGCGTCGGGCCGCCGCAAGTTTCGTCGAACAACGCTGCTCGGTCTCCGCTCAGTCGACGCAGGAGCGAACCCAGCCGCACGCCAGGCACATCCGCTTGCAGTGCTGCGCGTGCAGCGCCGCCGCGCCGCAGTAGGGGCAGGGGTCGGGTATGTTCACCGACGGATGGCTCTGCCAGTCGGGCTCGGCGGAGCGCCGCGCGGTGCGGGCGCTCGGCGAGCCACCGTGGCGATCGGTGCTGTGGCCGGGGGCGCTCATCGCGGCAGTCTATCAGGTGCCCGTTGCTTTCCTGCTGTCGCAGGTCTTCCACCGGCCGAGCCGAACGGGCCGCTCCGCGCAAAGGTGGATTCCACGTTCAGTTTTCGGTGGAAGCAACTCCGCCGATCACTACACTGGGGACATGCAAACGACCGACGCACCCTTCCGCCAGGCCGAGGACCTGCCGCCGCGCGACGAGATGTACCGCGCGCTGGTACGGCGCGACACCTCGTACGAGGGCGTCTTCTACCTCGGCGTGCGCACCACGGGGATCTTCTGCCGGCCGACCTGTCCGGCGAAGAAGCCCAAGCGCGAGAACGTGGAGTTTTTCGCCTCCACGCGTGAGGCGCTGACCGCGGGGTACCGCCCGTGTCGGCGCTGCCGGCCGATGCGGCCGTCGGGCGCGGCGCCGGAGTGGCTCGAAGGGTTGCTGCGCGACATCGAGGAGGATCCCGCGCGCCGCTGGAAGGACGCCGACCTGCGCGGCGCCGGGCTCGATCCGGCGCGCGTACGGCGCTGGTTCAAGCGCCACCACGGCATGACATTTCACGCTTATCAGCGGGCCCGGCGCCTGGGACTGGCGCTGGGGCAGATCCGCAACGGAGACGACATCATGGGCACCGCCTACGATCATGGTTACGAATCTCTTTCCGGCTTTCGCGACGCCTTCGGCCACCTGTTCGGCGAGCCGCCGGGCAAAGTGAAGGCCGCGCCTTCCGGGCAACAGAAGAGCGCGAACGGTAACACCGGCGCGAACAACGGCGATGGCGACGAGGCAGCGCTGGTCCACGTCGTGGTCACCCGGGTGCTGACGCCCCTCGGCCCGCTGGTGGCCGGCGCGACCGACGACGGCCTGTGCCTGCTGGAGTTCGCCGACCGGCCGATGCTCGAGACCCAGGTGAAGCGGTTGCGCCGCTACATGGACTGCGCCGTCACCCCCGGCAGCAACGGCCACATCGATCAGGTCGAGCAGGAGCTCGCCGAGTACTTCGCCGGCGAGCGCACGGCCTTCGACGTGCCGCTGGTGGTGCCGGGAACCGACTTCCAGCAGCAGGTCTGGAGCGCGCTGCGCGACATCCCCTACGGCGAGACGCGCAGCTACGAGGAGATCGCGCGTGCCATCGACAACCCCAAGGCGGTGCGCGCGGTGGGGCGCGCCAACGGCGACAACCGCATTCCCATCGTCATCCCCTGCCACCGCGTGGTGCGCTCCGACGGCAGCCTGGGCGGCTACGGCGGCGAGCTGTGGCGCAAGCGTTTCCTGCTACAGCTCGAGGGCCACGACCGCTACGCCGAAGAGCAGGAACCGCTGCCGTTGCGCTGAGCCGGCCGGCCGTGCGCCTCGCGGCGCGACGGCAAGGCCACTCCGTTATCCTACGAACGTTCCGGCGACCGCTCCCCTTCCTACCCCGATAAGCGCCATGGACACGATCGTTACCGCCGCGCTTCGACGCGGCCAGCAGTACCTGGACCGGGTGCCCGAGCTGCCGGTCAGCACGGATCCCGAAGCCGAGGAGATCCGCCGCCACCTGCGCGCGACCTACACATTCGACGAGCCGATGGCGGCCGAGGAGCTGGTCGACGACGTGGCAGGCATGCTGGAGAGCTGGGCGGTGCAGACCGTCCACCCGCGCTACTTCGGTTACTTCAACCCCACCCCGGTCCCCGAGGCAGTCGCCGGCGACCTGCTGGCGGCGATCTACAACCCGCAGCTCGCGGTATGGACGCACGGGCCCGCGGCGGTCGAGATGGAGCAGCACGTCTTGCGCTGGCTGGCCGCCAGGTTCGGTCTGCCGGACACTGCCGGCGCCAGCTTCACCACCGGCGGCTCCGAGGCCAACCTGACGGCGACCATCGTGGCGCTGACCGCCGGGCTTCCCGGCTACGCCGACGAGGGCATCGCCACGGGCGCGCGGCCGACCCTCTACGTTTCCGCAGTGGCGCACGACTCGTTCACCAAGATCTGCCACATGACCGGCGTCGGACGCGGCGCGCTGCGCGTCGTTCCGGTCGATGACGGCATGCGCCTCGACGTCGCCGCCCTGCGCGCCCGGCTGGCCGCGGACCGCGCCGAAGGATGTACCCCGGTGATGATCGTCGCCACCGCCGGCACGACCGCGGCCGGCATCATCGATCCGCTCGAGGAGGTGGCCGCTGTGTGCCGCGAGCACGACGCCTGGTTCCACGTCGATGCGGCCTGGGGCGGTGCCGCGGCGCTGAGCGACGAGCTGCGTCCGCTGCTGCGCGGCATCGAGCGTGCCGACTCGATCACCTGCGACGCGCACAAGTGGCTCAACGTGACCATGGGCGCGGGGATGTTCTTCTGCCGCGACGACGCCGCGCTGCACGCCGCCTTCCGCGTCGACACCGACTACATGCCCGACCTCACCAGCGGCGTGGTCGACTCGTTCATCACCTCGGTGCAGTGGTCGCGCCGCTTCATCGGCCTCAAGCTGTTCATGGCCCTGGCAAGGCACGGCGCACGCGGCTACGCCGAGATGATCGAGCACCAGGCGGCGGTTGGCGACTACCTGCGCGACCAGCTCACCGCCAATGGCTGGCGGCACGTCACCAGCTCCCCACTGCCGCTGTGCTGCGTCACCCACCCGCGCATCGAGTCCGGCACAATCGACATCGATGCGGTGCTGCGCGCGGTGCTCGAGGACGGCACGGCGTGGATCTCCAAGGTCCGCCTGGGCGCGCGCGCGGCGCTGCGCGCCTGCATCACCAGCTACCGCACCGAGCGCGATGACATCGACGCGCTGGTGGCGGCGATGAACGCTGCGGTCGAAATATGAGCCGCGGCCGCTCGGCCTGCTCGCCAGCGCGAGCGCGGACCGAGTGCGACGCTAGCGAGTGTCGCGCTTGCGGGGCATGAGGGAGTGTTCGCGGGCGTGCTCGAGCAGCTCATCCAGCCGGGCGAGTTCGCTCTCCATTTCCGCACGCCCCGCATCGGTCAGGGCGTAGTACTTGCGCCGGGCATCGAAATCCGGCTCGTCGCGCAGGGTGTCGGGGTCCACCACCTCGACCCAACCCTGCTCCTCCATGCGGTGCATCGCCTCGTACAGCGTCCCGGGACCGAGATGCAAAGCGCCTCCGGTGGCCTCCTCGACGTCGCGCTTGATGCCGTAGCCGTGCCGCGTCCCCTCGGCCAGGCTCATCAGGATGTGCAGCGCCACCGGGGTGAGCAGCGCGCGCGGACGGGTTTTCGGGCTATCGGTCATCATTCCTCAGCGAACGGGGTCATT
>JASFRZ010000501.1:0-3544 GCA_050114655.1 Acidobacteriota bacterium | reverse complement strand
ATGATGTCGCTGATCGCGGTGGCGAAGACGACGGCGCTGCCGAGCAGGTCGTTGATCTCCTGGCTGGTCTCTTCGTTGCGCATGACGGCCTTTTTGGTCGAGGCCCCGGGAAAGGGGTGGAGAAATGGTCGCCACCAGTAGTTAACTCAGTTAACTATAAACATGGTTAATTATTGCTGTCAAACCCCGATTGAGACCGGCCCTCGAGGAGCGTGGGTGTCCGTTATCGGAACGCTGGGAGGAGCGATTGTGGCTAATCGAAACAGTGTGAGGGTTCCGGGAAAGCCGCGGGGCCGCGAAGATCCTGTCGGACGGGCGTGCGCTCCTCAGTTCTCGATCGCGGAGATCAGATCGGAGAGGTGCCAGCCTTTGTCGAGGAAGCGATTGACGCCCATGGCCCGGAAGTCGCGGCGATGGTCCTCGGCGCTGGTGCCGACCACTTTGACGTCGGGGCGGATGGACTGGAGCTCGGCGACGAACGCGCCGAGGTCATTCAGCGGCATCTCGTGATCGACGATGACCACGCCGATCTGCTCGTCCGCACGGAACAGCTTGAAGGCCAGCTCCTCGCTCTCGGCCTTGTAGCAGACGCAACCGACCTGCTCGAGCAGTTGGGCGCACAGGGAGCGCACCTCGCGGATGTCGTCGATCACCAGCACACGATCGTCGAACGGCCAGCGCAGTTCTCGCGGTCGATCGATCTCCAGCAACGTTTCGATCAGCGGGTCACCCTGGAGAGACTCCGACGAGCTCGGCAGCAGCACGATGATGCCGCCGTCAGGCCAGGTCTTGGATCGCATCAGCCACTCCACGGGCTCGCGCGCCACCGGTTTGATGCGCACCCAACGCTCGTTGGACTCCACGAGGTGACGGATGGCGTCGGCGCCGAGCAGCTCATCGAGTCGCTCCGCGTCCGTGCCGGGCTGGGTGCGCAACATCATGTCGCGCGACTTGCAGTTGGTGTTGACGATGTGACCGCGGCTGTCGACTTCGAGCAGTCCGAACAGTGCCATCGCCCCGGTGTGCTTGGTGGAGCCGGCGGTCTTGACCGCCTCGACCATCTCGTCGAGCTCGAAGGGCTTCTCGATGAAGCGGAATACACCGGAGTGACGCGCATCGCGCTGCAGGTCGGAAGAGGGGAAGCCGGTGATGACAATCGCCTGCATGGTGGGATCGACGGCGCGCAGGACGTTCGAAACCCGCAGGCCGTGGATGTGATCCCGCAGCATCCAGTCGGTGACCAGCACGTGCGGCCGGAAGCGCACGCCGTGGTCGATGGCGACACGGCCGGCGTCGACCGTGCTCACCTGGTGGCCCTGCTCGGCGAGGCTGGCACGCAGGTAGTCGCGGTAGCGTTCTTCATCGTCGGCGATCAGTACGCGCACGCGCTTTTCAAGTCCCTTGAGCGAGGGGGAGCGTAAGAGTGACCGAAGTTCCCCCGCTCGAAGAGCTTGCCACATCGATGGCTCCACCGTGATCGGTAACGATGGCATGCGCGAGGCTCAGCCCGCGGTACGGCGCCGTCGCCGGGAACGTCGGCTCGAACACGCGCCCGAGCTCCGCCTCCGGCACGCCGATGCCGTCGTCGGTCACGCTGATCAGCACCCGATCGTTCGTTCCCGCACGGGCGCGAACGAGAACCTCGCTGCTGCCCGAGTGCAGCGCATTGCTCAACACGCTGACCAGCGCCTGGCGAATCTCCACGCGATCGACGGCCACGCGCGGCAACGCTTCGTCGGGTTCGAAGCGAACCGCGGCTGAGGAATCGACGGCGCTCTTGATTGCCAGGTCGATGGCATCGGCGACGATGGGAGCGAGCTCCTGATCGACGCGATCTCCGCCGCCATCGCGGACGAACTGCAGCAGGTCGGCGACCACCTCGCTGCATCGCCTGGCATCGCTGGCAATGTCGCTGAGCGCCTTCTCGACGACCGCGCGGGCGTCCGGGCGGTCGAGTGCGGTGTTGGCGTACTGCGCCGCCATCAGGATGCCGCCGAGCAGGTTCTTGAGCTCGTGGGAGATGCCGTCGGCCAGGGCGCCGATCGATGCCAGACGCTCGGTGTGTCGGAGGGCCGCTGCGGCGGCCGCGCGTCGCTCGCCTTCGTCGTCGTGCTGGTGTGACATGGCGGGTATAGTAGCCCGACCATGCGAGCTTATCGCCAGTACGTCCTGCCCGGGGTGGTATTCCAGTCTGTGCTGATCGGCGGCGCCTACGCTACCGGCCGCGAGATCGTCCAGTACGGCGCGCGCTTCGGCGCCGCCGGCCTGTACAGCATCGTTGCCATCCTGCTCGGCTTCACCTTGATGAGCGTGCTCGCCTTCGAGTTCGCGCGGGTGCGACGGGTGTATGACTACCGCAGCTTCGTGCGCGCGCTCATCGGACCGCTGTGGCCGCTGTTCGACGCTCTCTTCGTGGTCATGGCGGTGCTGGTGATCGCCGTCGTCGGCGCCGCCTCGGGCGATGTGGTCGAGGATCTGCTCGGCCTGCCCTACTGGTTCGGCGTGGCGGCGGTGATCGTGCTCGTGGCGGCGCTCAACGCCGCCGGCCGCAGCGCCATCGAGCGCTTCAAGACTGTCGGCACGGTGGTGCTGTACGGCGGCTACGTGGCATTTGCGGCGGCGGTGTTGAGCCAGCGCTGGCCGCAGGCGATGGCGGCGCTGCGTACAACGGGGGCTAGCGCGGATCCCGGCGTCGGTGCGGCCGCGGCGTTCGGCGTCGGCGTCCTGTACGTCGGCTACAACCTGGCGACGTTGCCGGCGACCTTCTTCACCCTCGATCAGCAGACCGGGCGTCGCCAGGCGGTCGGCGCCGGCCTGGTCGCCGGGCTGCTCGCCACCGTGCCGTTCGTGCTCACTTACCTGGCGATCATGGCCTACTACCCCGACGCCGAGGTCACCGGCGCCAGCGTGCCGTGGATCGTGTTGCTGCGCCGCGCCGGCGGCGACAGGCTGTTGGTGCTGTTCGCCCTGGTGGTGGTGTGGACGCTGATCGAGACCAGCACCGGGATGATCCACGCCATCATCGACCGCATCGCGGTCAACCTGGCGGAATACGACCGCCCGCCGATGAGTCGCGCGCAGGTTGCCGCGCTGACCGCGGTGGTCCTGTCCGCGGCGGCGTTGCTGTCGCGCCTCGGCCTCATCGACCTGGTGGCGCGCGGCTACACGGCGATGGCCTACGGCTTCCTGGCGCTGTTCGCTTTGCCGCTGCTTACCGTCGGCGTGTACCGCATCCGGCGCACTCCCGCCGCCTCATAGCCCTGCTATCCTCTCCCGGGCGCTTCCCGACCAGGATGGAGGTGATCGTGGGCCTGCTGGAATCGATGTTCGAATCGCTGCGCGGCGGCTCGCCGCGCATGCACGAAGCCGGGGTCGACGAGACCGAGACGGTACGCAAGATCGCCGAGGCGCTCGACGAGATGCCCGACGAGCAGGCGCGCTACATCGCCACCTTTGCCTACATCCTCGGGCGTGTCGCCAACGCCGACATGAACATCAGCAAGGAGGAGTCGCGCGAGATGGAGCGCCTGGTGGTCGACCGCGG
>JASFRZ010000500.1:0-3560 GCA_050114655.1 Acidobacteriota bacterium | reverse complement strand
GCTCTTCCGATCTCCACCTCGTCATTCACGAGAATCTCCAGCACGTCGTCGACCGGCGTGAAGGCGTTCACCGACACCGTGAGCTGATCGCCCTCGTGCCGCGCGTACAGCGCGCCGTCGCGGGACACGTCGGAGATCCCCCCGATACCCTCGACCGGGAACCAGGTCTCCGACCAGCGGCTCGCCGACAGCGGGTCGAAGCCGGCCTGGGTGATCGGGTTGATGGCGGCGCCGGGCGAGTACTGCACGAACAGCCGCCCCGCCTGGAACTCGACGTACTGCCCGTCGGTGTCGGTGAGCAGGTCCTCCCAGATGCCGCCCGCCCGTGACAGCGCCCAGACCCACAGCTTCTGCCCCGGCATGTCCTCGTAGCGCGCCCAGTGGCCGAAGCCCCAGTCCTCGTCGTTGTAGTAGCCGCCGAAGAAGTCGTTGAGCTCGCCGACGACGTGATACGACTTGCTGCCGCCGAAGTCGTTGTTGCGATACAGCGACAGGTCGCGCCCCTGCGCGTCGACCGGCCAGCCGCGCACCTGGCCGGAGTGCTCCAGGTAGGCGTCGCCGGGGATGTACATCTGCAGGTCGTCGCGCGCGGAGGCCGCCGCGGTCATCCAGTTGTAATAGGGCTGGGTCAGCGGGGTCGGGTTGAACCACAGTGCCCTGGTCTCGAAGTAGGCGACGTCGGGCTGCAAGCGGATCTCGACGCGCCACTGGGTACGCGACGGCAGGTCGATGGCGCCGACGATGCAGCTCACCGAGCCGTCATCGTTCTCCCGCAGCAGGTAATCGACCGGCGTGGCGGTGGCCGGGGTGTGGCCGATGACGCCGAAGTTGAACTCGATCCCCCCCGAGGTCCATGGCCCGCGCAGCGCGATGTTGCGGAACTTCATCACCTCGTTGCGGTAGATGAACTCGTGGCCGGTCTCCTTGACGACCGCGCCCCACACCTTGCCACCCACCTCGGGCAGCACGTAGACCTCGATGTAGTCGTTCTCCAGCTTCACGATCTTCCATGCGCGCGGCTCGGACGTCGCCGAATACCCCTCGAAGGAGTGGTAGGGGTACAGCCGCGCGTCGCGCGCCAGGATCGGCACCGGGTCGGGCTCGGAGAAGGGGTAGGTGGCCAGCGTGCGCATCTCCTCGGAGATGCGCGCGCCTTGCGCCGCCGCCGCGGCCGGCAGCGCGAGGCACGCGGCGAGCAGCAGCAACCTCGCCGTCGGGCGAAACGATGCGGTCATGATGCCTGCCTGGGTGGAGCGGAGAGGCGCGATGAAGACCTAGGGCGCGAGGCTAGCGAAGGCCGCGGGATCCTGTCAAACAACGATGAAAAAGAATGAAACCGATCACGCCCCTCGGTCGTCATATATATTGATGTCCCATATATTGATTTCCCGAAGCCCTGGCCCGGGGCCGATGTCGAGAGGGACCATGCAGGACGCCGAGCTCAAGAAGGGAAGCGCCGAGACGCTCATCCTCGCCTTGCTCGATGAGGAGCCGTTGCACGGCTACGGCATCGCCAAGCGCATCGAGGAGAAGTCCGACGGCGCGTTGCAATTCCACGTCACCTC
The DNA here is from genome assembly GCA_050114655.1 of Acidobacteriota bacterium. Lineage (GTDB taxonomy): Bacteria > Acidobacteriota > UBA890 > UBA890 > UBA890 > JASFRZ01. The sequence continues at coordinate 1,995 of JASFRZ010000500.1, read as the reverse complement.
GCTGTACCCGATCCTCTACCGCCTCGAGAGGGAGGGGCTGGTGCGCAGCGACTGGCGCCAGCCGGAGGGCGAGCGGCGGCGCAAGTACTACGAGCTGACCGCCGACGGCGAGAGCATGCTGCGCGAGCGTCGCGCCGGCTGGCGCTCGTTCATCGACGCCGTCGAGCGGGTCATCGAGCCCGCCTGACATGGGCGGACCGGAGCGCTACCCGCATCCCCCCGACTTCCGCGCCGTGGTGCGCCGTCACCTGCGCGACGGCGGCGCGCATCCTTCCCTCGTAGCCGGCCGCCTCGACGAGCTGGTCGAGGAGATCGCCCAGCACCTCGAGGACCAGTACGTCGATGCCCTCGCCGCCGGCATGAGCCCGGCGCAGGCCGAGGACACCGTGCTGCACCGCAACGCCGACTGGCCGGCGCTCACCCGCGCCGTCGCCGAGCCGCCGCCGACTGCTCCCCGCAGCCCGCGAAAACGCTACATGGAGAGCTTCGTCCAGGACTTCCGCTTCAGCCTCAAGTCGCTCGCCGCGCGCCCGCTGTTCACCGCGGCGGTGGTGCTGCTGCTGGCCGTCGGCATCGGCGCCAACACCGCGCTGTTCACCGTGGTCAACGGCGTGCTGTTCGCCCCGCTGCCCTACCGCGAAGCCGATCGCCTGGTGGCGGTTTCCGAGGCCAACCGACGCGACGGCGCCATCGAGCCGTCGAACATGATGGCCGCCAACCTGCAGGACCTTCGCGCCCGCGCCACCACCCTCGACGACGTCGCCGGCTACTGGCAGGGGCCCGCCGTGCGCACCGGGGGCGACGAGCCGGAGATGCTGGCGGTTATCCGCGGATCGAACAACATCCTCCACGTGCTCGGCGTCGACGCCGCCCTCGGCACCACCTTCGCCGGCGATTGGCAGGACGCCGCCTACACCGCGGTGCTGGGTTACGGCTACTGGCAGCGCGCCTTCGCCGGCGACCCCGGCGTCATCGGCAACAGCATGACGCTCGATCAGGAGAGCTACACCATCGTCGGCGTGCTACCGCAGGATTTCGCCTTCCTCAACGAGAGCTTCGACGCCTTCATAGCCGGCCCCAAGCCGGTGCCCGAGCCGCCCATCGACCTGGGCGACGACTACGACACCGACCGCACCACCGGCTACATGCGGGGCGTCGGCCGCCTGGCGCCGAGCGCCTCGTTCGACGGCGCGGTGGCCGAGATCGACGCCATCTCGCGCACCCTCGAGGGGGAATACCCCGACGATCTGGCCGGACGCACGTTCACCATCTCGCCGCTGCGCGACAACCTGGTCGGAGCAGTGCGCGGCCCGCTGTTGCTGCTGCTCGGCGCGGTCGGCTTCGTCCTGCTGATCGCCTGCGCCAACGTCGCCAGCCTGCTGCTGTCGCGCGCCAACAGCCGGCGCAAGGAGATCGCCGTGCGGGCGGCGCTGGGAGCCAGCCGCTCCCGCGTGGTTCGCCAGCTCCTGACCGAGAGCATCACGCTCGCCGCCGCCGGCGGCCTGCTCGGGGTCGGCTTCGCGCTGCTCGCGCTGGCGCCGCTGCGCAGCTTCCTGCCCGACACCCTGCCGCAGACCGCCACCGTCGGCATCGATCTCAACGTGCTCGCCTTCACCTCGCTGGTGACCCTGCTGACCGGCATCGTGTTCGGCAGCGCGCCGGCGCTGCAATCGTCCGCCGCGGACGCCCAGTCGGTGTTGCGCGACGGCGGGCGCGGCGCCTCGGCGAGCCGCGCGCGGGCGCGTTGGGGCAGCGCCCTGGTGGTGGTCGAGATCGCGCTGGCGGTGATGCTGCTGATCGGCGCCGGCCTGACGTTGCGCAGCTTGATGACGCTGCAGGGGCGCAATACCGGCTTCGAGCCCGATCGCGTGCTGACGCTGCGGCTGTCACTGCCGCAGAGCAAGTACGACAGCGACGACAAGATCGCCACGCTGTACTGGCGGCTGCACGATGAGCTCGCCGCGCTGCCCGGCGTCGAGTCCGCCGCCACCGTGC
>JASFRZ010000499.1:0-3563 GCA_050114655.1 Acidobacteriota bacterium | reverse complement strand
GGTCGAGTTGCAGCCGCTGTTGGATGGCGACCTGCGTTTCCTGATCGAATCGTTTCCGCAGCCGGCGCAAAGCTACGAGCAGATTGCCGCTGTCCTCGATGAGCTGCCCAACACACTGGAATCGATCCTGACCTCCCGGTCGGTGGTCGAGCGGGTCATCTTCGATCGCGACAAGCTGCTGCGCATCTCGCCGTTCCTGCTCTTCAACGTGCTGTTGCGCCAGGTGCTCGACGATCACCGGCGGCCCGCCGAGCGCCGCGTGGTCAACTACCTCGCCAACCTGATGGCGCTATTCGTCACCCAGCACCGCCTGTACCGCATCGACAGCGCCGACGCCGAGGCCTACGAGTACCTCGTCGACCTGATCGAGCAGGCGGTCGGCGCCGACGCGCAGCGCCGTTTCCTGGTGCACGCCCACGTCGCCAACTTCTCGCTCTTCATGACCGGCATGTTCGGGGCCTACCTGGAGGAGCGCTTCAAGCACGGCCGCCGCACCGTAGGCACCGATTACTACGCCGACCTCGGCTCGGCGAGCTTCTCGCAGGCCTCTTCACTGCCGCCGGCGCAGGAGTACCGGCTCACCGAGGTGTTCGTGCGCCTGGCGCTGACGTTCGATACGTACCGGCGCGCGCTCGGCAGCATCGCCGGCGACTACCTGCGCTAGCCGTCCCGCTTGGCGTCGCTGTCCGCTATGCTGGCGCGCTGGTTGTCGGGCACGGCGCAGCAGAGCGCCCGCAGACGGTAGCTGTCCAAGCTGATGCGGCAGTCGCAGCCGCCGTACGCATCGCTACGGATAGGCGGCGGCGACGCGCTCCAACTCGTCGACGGTGTGCGCCAGCTCGTCGAGTAACGTGCGCGCACCGCCCCGTGGGTCGCGCGCCTCGAAGGCCTCGACCAGCGAGCGGTAATACCACAGAGTGCCGTCGCGGCCGCCCTTGAAGCGCTCGAACACCGCGGGGCCCTTGTGGCGCAGGTCGCGCAGGATGGCGCGCGAGTTGTGCAGCTTGTCGGCCATGGACACCAGCATGCTGTCAGCGGCCACCGCGGGGATGTGCGCCAGGTAGGCGAGCTTGCGCTCCTTCCACGGCGGCTTGGGAATGACCTCGGCGTCCGTGCAGTCGTTGACCATTCCGGTGACGTGCTCGCCGAAGCGCTCGAGGATCTGCCGGCGCATGACGTCGCCACCCTGATCCTCGATGGCGTCGTGCAGCAGCGCGGCGATCGCCTGGTCCTCGTCGCCGCCGTACTCCAGCACGATCGCCGTGACGCCCAGCAGGTGCGCCACGTAGGGAACCTCGGTGCCCTTGCGTCCCTGTCCGTTGTGCGCCTCGGCGGCGAACGTCAGCGCCGCGCGGAAGCGCTCGCCGAGGCGCAGTGGCTGGATCGGTTCGTTGCTCATCACGGCTCGACGATCCCACAAACGCCGCCGTGCCGACAGCCGCTCGCAGCCTTCAGCTGTCGCCGAGCAGCTTCTCCAGCGTCTCGTGCAGCTTCTCGAAGCGCAGCGGCATCTCGCCGCTGCCGTCGAGCGACAGGATCTTGCCGTCGGGATCGAGCAGGATCGCCATCGGCCAGGCGCGCACCATGAACCCCTCCACCAGCAGCGGCTTGACGCTCTCCTCGGTGGCCTGGGTCCAGGGCATCTGCTCCTGTTCGACGAACTCCCGCGCCTTGACGAGGCCCTCGTCGTACTCGCCGGGATCGGACTGCTCGTCGTTGAGGCCGAGGATCTCGAAGCCCTTGTCTTTGTAGGCGGCGTAGGCATCCTTGTGATGCGGTACGTCGGCACGGCAGGGACCGCACCAGGTGCCCCAGACGTCGACCAGAACGTACTTGCCGCGGAACTCCGACAGGCTGCGCCGGTTGCCGGCGAAGTCGGTGAACTCGAAATCGGGAAGCTCGTTGCCGACCTCGAGCTCGATGCGGCGATAGTCCTCGGCCGGGTGATCGGCGAGGATGATGCTCCAGTTCTTCAGGTCGACGCTGGCGATCGACACGTAGCGATCGTCGACGCGGAAGATGGGCATCGGGTCGCCTTCGTGCACGTAGACGGTCTCGCGCGAGGTGAACCAGGTGTCATACCTGCCGTCGTAGTTGGCGTCGAGCGACTGCTGGCCGTCGGCGATGCCGCCGGTGGCGAAGCTGTACGGCGCCTTGACCTTGATGGTACGGCCGCCGACGTCGACGGTGCCCTCGAGCACCGGCTTGTTGGCGAGCAGGCGCGCGGGCGGGCGATCCTCGAGGTCGATGTCGAGCTGGGAAAGATCCTGGAAACCGACGACGAGATCGTAGGTCGGCACCGGGCCGTCGTCGAGTGTGATGGTCACGCTCGCCTCGGACAGCGACGCACCCTCGGCGATCGGCTCGAGCACGCCTACCTCCGCAGCCTCATAGCTGCCGCTGCGGTCGCCGTCGGCGACGACGAACGGGTCGCCCTCCGCCGGCTCGACCAGGAAGACAGCGATCTCGCTGTCATTGGTCCACGGGATCTGTGCCACCCGCACGGTCGCGTCAGCCGCCACCAGACCGCCGAGCGCGGTGCGTTGTTCCGCGGTGGCATCCTCGAGCAAGCCGCCGGACCCGCGCATCGAGGAGACCAGCTCCGGCTCGAGATTGCCGAAGTACTCGGCCGGATGGGTGTCGCGGAATGGATTGGTAGTACAAGCGACGATGGCGCAACAGGCAAGGGGAGCGAGCATCAGGCGGCGCATGGCAGCCTCCTCATCCGGTCCTCGAGGGAGGGAACGGTCTCACCCTACGGGAAACAGGCGCTCGTTGCCAGAGGGCTCCGGCATCGTCGGAGCGCCCCGCCGTGCCGGGGTCGAATGCGCTGCGCCGCAAGCGGATCGGCCCGCCCGCGGCGCCCCCTGCGGATACAATGGCAGCCGACCATGAGCGACCATCCGAAGGGCGAATTCGACGGCGACGCGCCGGTCACCAGGCGGCTGCGCGACTGGGGCTGGACCGATGACCGCGACGCCGAGCTGGAGGCGGCGACGGGTGGAGTGCGCGGAGCGGCCGCCGAGACGGAGGGGACGCTGCGCGTGCCGGCGCGCGTGATCGCCCAGCACCGCGGCGAGTACCGCCTGGTGGCACCGCGGGGCGAGGTCGTCGGCGTGGCGCCGGGGCGGATGAAGTATCGCGCCTCAGGGCGGCGCGAGCTGCCCGCGGTGGGCGACTGGGTGGTCGTCGAGCCGTCCAAGGACGGGCCGGCGACGATCGTCGAGATCCTGCCGCGGCGCACCCAGTTCGTGCGTCGCAAGGCGGGCACCGAGAGCGAGGAGCAGGTCATCGCCGCCAACGTCGATACCGCCTTCATCGTCAGCTCGCTCAACCAGGAGCTGCGCGCGCGGCGGGTCGAGCGCTACCTGGTGGCGGCGTGGGACAGCGGCGCGATGCCGGTGGTGGTGCTCACCAAGGCCGACCTGTGCGACGACGTCGAGGCGGCGGTCGACCCGATCCGCGACGTCGCCGCCGGCGCCCCCATCGAGGTGATCAGCAGCGTCACCGGCGAGGGCTTGGAGTCGCTGCGCAAGTGGTTGCAGCCACACCGCACCGTGGTG
>JASFRZ010000498.1:0-3566 GCA_050114655.1 Acidobacteriota bacterium | reverse complement strand
CCATCAACGTCACCGTCAACGGCGTCCCGCAACGGCACGAGGTCGAGGCGCGCACGCTGCTGGTCCACTTTCTGCGCGAGACCGTCGGGCTTACCGGCGCGCACGTGGGCTGCGAGACCAGCATCTGCGGCGCCTGCACCGTGCTTATCGACGGTCAGGCGGTCAAGGCCTGCACCCGCCTCGCCGTCCAGGCGGACGGGGCGGAGATCACCACCATCGAGGGGCTCGGCGGCAGCGATGGCCTGCACCCGTTGCAGGAGGCCTTCTGGGACGAGCACGGCCTGCAGTGTGGCTTCTGCACCCCCGGAATGATCCTCGCGGCACACGACCTGCTGTCGCGCAATCCGGATCCCGACGACGGCGAGATCCGCCACGCCCTGGAAGGGAACCTGTGCCGCTGCACCGGCTACCACAACATCGTCAAGGCGGTAAGGACGGCGGCACGCGCGCAGCGCGGAGGTGATGCATGAGCACGCCGACCGTTCCCAAGTTCATCGGCGCCCGCGTGCGCCGCAAGGAAGACCCGCGGCTGATCACCGGCACCGCGACCTATACCGACGACATCATGCTGCCGCGCATGTTGCACGCCGCGCTCACCCGCAGCCCGATGGCCCACGCGCGTGTCGTGTCGATCGACACCGCGCCGGCCGCCGAAATGCCCGGGGTCATCGCGGTCTTCACCGGTGCCGACCTGAAGGACGCCATCGCCCCGCTGCCCTGCGTGCACAGTATCGAGGGACTGAAGGAGCCGCCCCACCCCGCCGTCGCCCACGACGAGGTCAACTACGCCGGCGACGCCGTGGCGGTGGTAATCGCCGAGACCGCCGCACAGGCCGAGGACGCGGCGCGCGCGGTCGAAGTGCAGTACGAGGCGCTGCCGGTGGTCACCGACGTGGTCGCGGCAGCCGCCGACGGCGCCGACCTCGTGCACCCCGACCTCGGCACCAACGTCGCCTTCACCGCGGTGACCGACGTCGGCGACATCGAGCAGGCCTTCGCTGACGCTGCCGTCGTCGTGGAAGAGAAGATCGTCAACCAGCGCCAGATTCCGATCGCCATGGAGCCGCGCGCTGTGGTGGCCGACTACGACGCGGGATACGACAAGCTCACCGTGTGGACCTCCACGCAGGTGCCCCACTTCGTGCGCCTGCTGGTTGCGGCGGTGTGCGGCCATCCGGAGAGCAGGGTGCGGGTGGTTGCCCCCGAAGTGGGTGGCGGCTTCGGCAGCAAGCTCAACTTCTACGCCGAGGAGGCGCTCGTCGCGCACCTCGCCAAGGCACTGCGTCGGCCGGTGAAGTGGACGGGACGGCGCACCGAAGACATTCTCGCCACCATCCACGGCCGCGACCAGGTATGCGCGCTCGAGGTCGCCGCCGCCAGCGACGGCCGGGTCCTCGGCATCCGTACCACGCTGTACCAGGATCTCGGTGCCTACCACCAACTGCTGACACCGGTCGTCCCGGGCCTCACGGTGGGTATGCTGCCGGGCTGCTACACGCTGCGGAACCTGCACGTGACGCTGCACGGCGTGTTCACCAACAAGACCCCGACCGACGCCTATCGCGGCGCCGGGCGCCCCGAGGCGACGTTCATCATCGAGCGCGCCATGAACATGGTGGCGCAGGAGCTCGGCATGGACCCGGTCGAGGTGCGGCGGGCAAACTTTCCCACCCCCGAAGCCTTTCCCTTCACCACCGCCACCGAGATGCAGTACGACTCCGGCAACTACCAGGGGAGTCTCGACACCCTGCTCGAGATGGTTGACTACGAGGGCCTGCGGGCGCGGCAGCAGGAGCGCCGCAACGCCGGCGAGTTGGTCGGGATCGGCCTGTCGACGTACGTCGAGGTGTGCGGCATCGGCCCCTCGGCGGCAATGACCGCGGGCGGCTGGGAGGCCTGCGAGCTGGAGGTGCGACGGACGGGCAAGGTGGTGGTCAAGACCGGCATCTCACCTCACGGCCAGGGCGAGGAGACCACCTTCGCGCAGATCGTCGCCGACGGCTTCGGCATGACGCCCGACGACGTCGAGGTGTTGCACGGTGATACGGATACCGTCGAGCAGGGCATCGGCACGTTCGGCTCGCGGGGCCAGGCGGTCGGCGGCGCGGCGCTGTCGCGCTGCGTCGAGACCATCCGCAACAAGGCGCGCCACATCGCCGCGCACCTGCTCGAGGCGAGCGAGGACGACGTGGTCTTCGAGGACGGCAAGCTGTTCCCCAAGGGCGCCCCCGGCAAGGCGCTCGCCTTCCAGGAGATCGTGGACGCCGCCTATGTCGCCCACGACCTGCCCGAGGGCACCGAACCGGGACTGTCGTCGACGCACTTCTTCGACCCCAGCAACTTCACGTTTCCCTTCGGCGCCCACCTCGCGCTGGTGGCCATCGACTCCGAGACCGGCGTCGTGAACATCGAGCGTTACGTGGCGGTCGATGACTGCGGTCGCATCATCAACCCGATGATCGTCGAGGGTCAGATCCACGGCGGCATCGCGCAGGGTATCGCTCAGGCGCTGTTCGAGGATGCGGTGCACGACGACAACGGCCAGCTGGTCACCGGCACGTTGATGGACTACGCCGTTCCCAAGGCGGCCAACATGCCCGACTTCGAGCTCGCCCACACGGAGACGCTGACGCCGGTCAATCCGCTCGGCGCCAAGGGGGTGGGCGAAGCGGGCACCATTGCCAGCTCGGCGGCGATCATCAACGCCGTCGTCGACGCTTTGTCGCCGCACGGCATCGCCCACATCAACATGCCGGCCTCGCCACAAAGGGTGTGGCGCATGCTCCAGGGAGGCACATCATGATCCCCGCCGAGTTCGACTACCGCCGCGCCTCCACGGTCGAGGAAGCGATCTCGATGCTCGCGGATCACGCCGACGCCAGGCTGATCGCCGGCGGGCACAGCCTGCTGCCGATGATGAAGATGCGACTCGCCGCGCCCGCAATGCTGATCGATATCGGCGGAATCGCCGAGCTCACCGGCATTCGCCGCGTCGGCGACGAGTTGGTGATCGGTGCGCTTACCCGCCACGCCGAGGTTGCCGCTTCCGATGAAGTTGCAGCCGGGCACGCCGCCCTCGCCCACGCCGCCGCAGCGATCGGCGACGTGCAGGTACGCAACTTCGGCACGCTGGGCGGCAGCCTGGCGCACGCCGACCCGGCGGCCGATTACCCTGCGGCGGTAATCGCTCTCGAGGGCGTGATCGACGTGCTGGGATCCGACGGGGCGCGCAGCATCGCTGCCGCCGATCTGATCACCGGCATGCTGACCACCAGCCTCGCCCACGATGAAATCATCACCGCGGTGCGCTTTCCCACCGTCGATGGCACCGGCAGCGCCTACGAGAAGTTCGCCCAGCCGGCCTCCGGATATGCCATCGTCGGCGTCGCTGCGGTGATCGGCCGGGGCGATGACGGGGCTTGCAACAGCGCGCGCCTCGTCGCCACCGGCGTCGGCGAAGCGCCGCTGCGTCTGCCTGCGGCCGAGGAGGCACTGCTCGGCAGCGCGCTCGATGACGCAGCGCTGGCCGCGGCGGCGGATGCCGCGCGGACCGTCGAGGTAGACCA
>JASFRZ010000497.1:0-3573 GCA_050114655.1 Acidobacteriota bacterium | reverse complement strand
TCCCGGAACGATCGCGTTGTGATAACAGAAGACCGGAATTTGCATGTTCGATGGCAGCGGCTAGTCTAGCGTAACGTCGGCCACTCGAATGCCGCCCGGAGGACCTCGACCCGATGAGCCCGGATCCCGCCAACGACCGCTCCACTGCCGCTGCGGCGGACGCCGGCGCGACGAGCCGCGTCGCCGTCACCGGCGCCGACGGCTTCATCGGACGGCGCTTCCTGGAGCTGTACGCGGGACACTTCGCGCACGTCGTGGGTCTGGTACGCAGCTTTCCAGCCACACCGGTTGCGGGGGTCGAGTATCGCGCGGGCGACGTCAGCCTGGCGCACTCGATGCGCTTCGGTGTGCGCGATTGCGACGCGGTGGTGCACTTCGCCTACGATCACCGCAATCGCGTGCACTCGGTGACAGCCGCCGAGAACGTGGTTGGGGCGTGTCGCGCCGCCGGGGTGCGCCGTCTGGTGCACGTCTCCACCATCGCGGTCTACGACCAGACGGTCGCCGGCACGCTGAACGAGGAGACGCCGGCGGCGCGCTGGCGCGACCCGTACATCGAGTCGAAGCTGCGCATCGAGCGACGGCTGGCGAGGCACTGGCGCGCCGGCTACCGGGCGATGGCGATCGTGCAGCCGGCCAACGTGTACGGACCCGGCGGCAGCTGGACCGAGCACGCCGTCCGCGCCTGCCGCGCCGGCGCGGTCGAGCTGCCGCGCGGCGGCGCCGGCCGCTGCAACGCGGTATACGTCGACGACGTCGCCCAGGGGGTGTTCCTGGCGCTCACCGGCACGCTGCGTGACGAGGGCATCGCCCCACCCCGTTACCTCATCAACGGACCCGACGACGTCTCGTGGGCCGACTTCTTCGCCGCGCACGGCGCCGCGCTGGCTGCCGCGGGTCTCGACACCACCGCAGCCGCCCCGACGATCACCGTCTCACCCTCGGATCGCCTGTTCGCCGACGACCCCAAGAAGGACCTCGCCATGCGCCAGGCGTTCCGCCCGCTGACGGCACGCCTGCTGTTCGACGCGCTCGCACTGCGCCCGCCGAAGAGCTCCGGTAGCAGCGGTCGTGACCCGCTGGATTTGTTCTGGGAAGAGCCACCGCGCTCTCCCCTGCGCTTCGACGGCATGGGGCGCCTGTACCTGAGCGCGCCGTGCCGCGCCAGCACCGATCGCGCCCGCACCGACCTCGGCTACGAGCCGGCATTCGACCTGCAGCGCGGCATCGACGAGATCGCGGCCGCGTTGCAGCCGTCCACGCCGCGGATCATCGCGCCGCCCGCGACCGGCGCGTCGATCGACCTGCAGCAAACGGCGGCGCCGGCGAAGCTGCACCGCCGCGTCTGCGTCATCGGCACCGGCCTGGCCGGGGGCGCCCTGGCCACCCGCCTGCTGCACCACGGCGACGAGCTGGTGATCGTCGAGGCAGGCAACGGCGGCACGCTCACCGAGGGCGAGGCCAATGTCGGGCTCGACAACGTCGGCCTCGACTTCGGCCTGGCCATTTACCGCGACATTTCGGTGGGCGGCTCGGGCAACGCCTGGCGCGGCCTGTGCGCCCCGCGCGACGCGATCGACTACGCCGCGCGCGACTGGATGCCGCTGAGCGGCTGGCCGATCGACGAGGCCGCGCTCGACGCCTACGGTCACGATGCCGCCGCGCTGCTACATATCGATGACTACGGCATGTTCGACGATCAGAGCACGATCGCGGAGATCGGTGAGCGCGCCGCGGACTTCGCCTTCGACCGCGCCCGCTTCGACCTCAAGTACTTCCTGCAGACCCGCCCGCCGCGCAGCTTCCGCCACGACCTGCTGGAGTCCTGCACGCGCCGCGGCGGCCCGCTGCTGCTGCAGAACGCTCCGGCACTCGAGCTGGTCGCGGATTCCTCCGGCGCCCGCATCGAGAAGGTGCTGGTCAAGGACGGCGGCAACACCACCCATGAGATCAGCGCCGATGTCTTCGCGGTCAGCGCCGGGGCGCTCGAGACGCCGCGCCTGCTGCTCAACTCACGCCAGGGCGCGCGCGAGGGAATCGGCAACGATCACGGCCTTGTGGGCCGCTACCTGATGGACCACCCGATGGTGGCGATGGGGCAGGTGCGGCTGCGCAAGCCACGCACCGCGCCGCTGTACCAGGCGCTGCAGCTCTCCGCGCACCGCATGATCAAGGCCGGCCTGGTGATGAGCCCCGAAGAGCAACGCCGCGAACGGCTGCCCAACCACAGCGTCTTCCTGCTGCCCTCGCTGCAGCGTGGCTTCGATGACCGCTACGAGCGCGCTCGCCGCGCGCTGATCACCGCTCGGCGCCAGCGCCTCAGCCTCGCCGACGTGTTCACCGTCGCCACCAATCCCAACGTCGTGCAGTGGGCGCTGTCGTACGTGACGCCGCTGCCGGCGCTGTTCCGTTACGCCGACCTGTTCTTCATCGCCGAGCAGACCCCCACGGCCGACAGCCGGGTCGATCTGTCGGAGCAGCGCGACCGCTACGGCTATCGCATGGCACGCGCCCGCTGGTGGGTGTCGGACGACGATGTCGAGTCGCTGGTGCGCTTCAACGAACGGCTGCTGGCGGCGTTCCCCGAGGATCGCTACGAGGTCACCTATCGGCGCGACCGCGCGGACATCGAGCCCGGTTTCACCTCGGCGGCGCACTTCTGCGGCACCGCGCGCATGAGCAGCTCCCCCGAACGAGGTGTTGTCGATCCCGACCTCAAGGTCTGGGGCGTCGAGAACCTGTACGTATGCGACGCGTCGGTCTTCCCCACCTCGGGCAACGCCAACCCCGGCCTGGGCATCGTCACCTTGGCGCTGCGGCTGGCAGAGCACCTGCGTCGTCGCTAGTCCGAACCCTCATCGGTTCGCGCAACGAGCGAGCCCAATCCGTGCGGTGGCAAAAGCGCGCACCGATTCGGGCTAGAATCGCCGCGTCATGGGAATCCTCGGCAGCATCAGCCACGTCATCACCCGCCTCGGCCGGCGCATCATGGGCGACAACCGCCTCATGGTGCGCGGCTATTTCGAGCACATCTATCGTCACGAGGATCCCTACCAGACGCGCGTCGATCCGGAGGGCGACCAGAAGCGCGCCGACATCGTGCGCGCGCTCGAGGGGCGCCGCTTTGCCCGCGGCATCGAGCTGGGCAGTGGCGAGGGCACGCTCGCTCTCCTGTACCACGACCAGGTCGAAAAGCTGACCCTGACCGACATCTCGACGCGGGCACTGGCTCGGGCGAGCGAGCGGCTGGCGGCGCAGGCGCGCGAGCGCGCCGGCCGTGAGGCGGGCGACCACTCGGCGCAGCCCGCCGCTGCGCGCGGCGCGGCGGCAGGGCGTGTCACCGCGCAGCGGCTCGATTTCGTCGCCGACCCCCTGCCCGGCACCTTCGACCTCATCGTCTGCCAGGAGTCGCTGGTGTACACGCGCGTCGCCGACCTACCCGCAGTCTCCGACAAGATCGTTGCCGCGCTCGAGCCCGGCGGCACGCTGGTGCTGCTGCACCCGCGATCGATCCACGATGACGACTCCGGCCTGGAGTACAAGGACATCGGTGCCAAGACTGTGCACCAGCCC
>JASFRZ010000496.1:0-3576 GCA_050114655.1 Acidobacteriota bacterium | reverse complement strand
GTGCTGCACCTGCTGTACTTCCGCTTTTTCTGCAAGGCGATGGCCGATCTCGGCCTGCTGCAGGTGCGCGAGCCGGTCACCCGGCTGCTGACCCAGGGAATGGTGCAACTCGAAGGCAAGACGATGTCGAAGTCACGCGGCAACACCGTCGATCCCGACGAGATGGTGGCGCGATTCGGCGCCGATGCCACGCGTCTGTTCGTGCTCTTCGCGGCGCCGCCGGAGCGCGACTTCGACTGGCAGGAAAAGGGCGTGGAGGGCTGCTGGCGCTTTCTCAGCCGCGCCTGGACGTTGATCGAGCAGGCCGCGTCGGCGTTGCCTGCGCCGGGGACGTTCGGCGATGCGACAGCACTGCCCGACGCGCTGGTGGCGCTGCGCCGCAAGGCGCACGAGACCACACGCAGGGTGACGGAGGAGATCGAGGATCGGCTGCACTTCAACACGGCGGTCGCCGCTCTGATGGAGCTGCTCAACGAGTGCTACGCCGCCACCGCGGTCGTGCCGCCGCAGGACGCCGGCGAGCACGGCTGGGTGTACCGCGATGTGCTCGATCGCTTCGCCGCATTGCTGGCGCCTCTCGCGCCGCACCTGGCGCAGGAGCTGTGGCACGTGCTCGGCCGCGACGGGTACGTCCTGGACGCGCCGTGGCCGTCGTGGGACGAGGCGGTGTTGGAGCAGGAGACGATGACTCTGCCGGTGCAGGTGGACGGCAAGCTGCGCGGCAGCATCGAGGTTCCTGCGGACCTACAGGATAAGGAGGCGCTGATCACCGCGGCGATCGAGGAGCCCAACGTGGCGCGACACCTGGAAGGTCGCAACCTGGCGCGGACGGTGGTGGTGCCGGGCAAGATCATCAGCCTGATCACCTCATGAGCGACGGCGCGGCGGTGCGCGGGCAGGGGAACGGGGCCGCCGGGCGCGCCGCCCTGGCGCTGCTGCTGTTGCTCGTGCTTCCGGGTTGCGGCTACTCGCTGGTCGGCACCGGCTCGTACCTGCCCGAGTACATCGTCACGGTGGCAATCCCGACCTTTGCCAACCAGACATCGCGCTTCGAAGTGGAGGTGCGCATCACCGATGCGGTGACGCGCGAGTTCGTGTCGCGTGGGAACTTCAGCGTGGTGGCCGACGAGCAGGGTGCCGACGCTCTGCTCAGTGGCACGATAACCGGCTTCGACATGACCCCCATCGGCCTGGCATCCAACGAGGAAGCGACCAACTATCTGGTGCGCATTCGCGCACAGGTCACCTTTCGTGACCTGGTGCAGAACCGCGTCATCTACTCGAACAACGCCTTCGAGTTCCGCCAGCAGTTCGAGCTCGAGCGAAATCCGAACGAATTCTTCGACGTCACCAACGTGGCGGTCGACGAGATCGCTCAGCAGTTCGCTCGCTCGGTGGTGGCCAGCATCCTGGAAGGGTTCTAGGAACCGTGGTGGCGCGCCGTAAGTCATCGCGCAGCCGCGGCATCACTCCGGCGCAGCTCAGTCGTTCGCTCGAGCGCGGCGAGATCGCCCCGGTGTACCTGATCACCGGCAGCGAGGAGTTCCTGCGACGCAAGGCGATCGAGGGGATTCTCGCCGCGGTCACCTCCGACGACGAGCCCGATCTGGCGGTCGAGCGCATCGACGGAGACAGCGCGCGCATGGCTGACATCCTCGACGCGGCACGCTCGTTGCCTCTGTTCCTGCAGGTCGCCGAAGGGCCCGCGCGGGCGGTGCTGGTGAGCGGCTTCGACGGCGGCGACAAGGACGACGGCGAAATGCTCGCCGCCTACCTCGACGCGCCGGTCGAGGCGACCTGCCTGGTGCTCGAGGCGCCGGCGCTCGACAAGCGGCGTGCGGCGGCCAAGGCGCTCGCGGCGAGCGCGGTCACAGTGCAGTGCGACCCGCCCGAACGGGAGGCCGATGTGCGCCGCTGGATCGAGAACTCCGCACAGGCACGCGGCTTCGAGATCTCCCCTGAGGCGATCGCCTACTTGCTGGAGATGATCGGTCTCGACCTGCAGCAACTCAGCCAGGAGCTCGACAAGGTGGAGCTGTTCGCCGCCGCCGGCGGGCGGTTGGAGGCGCGCCAGCTCGAGCGCCTGTTGGGGCGCAGCCGTGAGCACTCGGTATTCGAGCTCACTGACGCGCTGGTGGCCGGGCACACCGATGTCGCGCTAAGGGTCCTGAACCGGCTGCTCGACGACGGCGAGGAGCCGGTGCGCATCCTGGCGATGGTGAGCTGGGTCATCCGACAGCTCATCACCGCGCGCGACCTTTCGGGGCGAGGTTGTCCCGAGCGCGAGCTGCTGCAACAGCTTGGTGGTCGTTGGGATCAGCGCCGACGTGTATTGCAGAAGGCGGCACGCAGCGAGCCGCGCACCCTCAACGAGCTGCTGGTCAGGTGCGCGCGCTCCGATGCGACGGTGAAGATGCAGCGCGGTGCCGGCAGCCGCGGCACGCTGGAGCAGCTCTGCCGCCGGGTCTGTGCCGCTTGAGCGCGGAGGGCGTGGGACCCGGACACACGGCGGCCGCGGCGACGAAAACCTCGGTGAGAAAGGCGGCGCGTTCCGCGGCGAGCGGCTCAGGCGGCCGACGACTGGCGGATGCGGCGGGCCAGGCGGGACTTGGTGCGGGCGGCGGCGTTGGGGTGAATGATGCCCAGGCGCGCGGTGCGGTCGATGATGCCCTGCGTCTTGAGCCACTGCGCCTGCACAGCGTCATGATCGCCGGACTCGATAGCCTCGTGGAGGCGTCGAATCGAGGTGCGCAGCGTCGAGCGCCGCATACGATTGTGGGCGTTGCGCCGCTCGTTCTGGCGCATACGCTTCTTGGCAGACTTGATGATCGGCATTCTTGAAAAGCTCCGTTGACGACAAAGTCGAAAGATAAAACGGCACAGAACCCCGGTCAATCCGCCGATACGGCTGCGGAAAGGACGCGGGTTCTCCGTTCGGTAGGCGCGGTCGCGGCGATCACGCTGCTGTCGCGCATTGCCGGATACGGGCGCGATATTGTGGCCACTGCGTTCTTCGGCACGGGCCTGTACGCAGACGCCTTCGTCGCCGCCTTCCGGCTTCCGAACATTCTACGACGCCTGGTCGGCGAGGGAAACGTCGCCGCCGCATTCGTGCCGGTGTTCGAGCACGAGGTCGCCGAGCGGCCCGAGGAAGAGCTGTGGGGGCTGGCCGACAGCTTTCACCTCGCCATCGCCGCGACCGCCTCGCTGCTGACCTTCCTGGGCATTCTGGCCGCGCCCTGGCTGGTGCGCACCCTCCTCATCCCGGGCAATCCGGAGGCCTGGGAAATCACCACCCGGCTGGTCTGGATCACCTTCCCGTACCTGATCTTCATCTCCTCGGCGGCGGCGCTGATGGCAATCCTCAACGCGCGCGACAAGTTCGCCGCAGCCGCCTTCACGCCGGTGCTCTACAACCTCACCATGATCGCGTCGGTGATCATCATGCTGCGGGTCGAGACGCCGATCTACGTTTGGGGCGCTGCTGCTGTGGCCGGCGGTGCCATGCAATGGCTCTCGCTGGTGCCGCACGCGCGGCGGCTCGGGCTGCGTTTCCGTCCCGGCGTGGCGCTACGA
>JASFRZ010000495.1:0-3595 GCA_050114655.1 Acidobacteriota bacterium | reverse complement strand
TTGCCCGGCATCGCGACCCATCGCCATGATCCCGGCGATCACCCGGCTGAGCCCGGCCTCGACGCTGTCGGCGTGGCCCTTGAGGCCGCGGCGGACGCGTTCGAGCCAGCCGGCGCCCTGCGCCCCCTCACCGGCGAGCAACAGGACCAGGCTGAGCCAGAATCCGCAGCGCGCAGCGCGCAGCGCATCGCCCTCTTCGTCGAACCGCCGGTATGCCCGGCTCCATGCGGCGACGGCCTCCGCCTCGTTGCCGATCAGGTACGCCGCGCCGGCGAGGAGCTCCAGGTCGCCGGGCGCGAGCTCATCGGCAACCGCCGACAGGCACTCGTACGCCTCGCGCCACCTCCGCTGGGCGAAGGCCTGCCTGCCGATTCGTGTGCTGTCCGCATTTGCCATCAGGACCCGCGTGCCGTTTGCCGATGGAAGACAAGCCGCGCTCCGCGAGGGTACCTGTTTACGTTTCAGGCTCGCCAGGCACCAATTGTGGCCGACGCTTTGCTACTCCAGCACGTGAATGTTCTTGGCGGCGCACATCTGCTCGAGAATCTCGGGCCACACCGTGACGCTGACCTCGCCCAGGTGCGCCTTGCGCAGCAGCAGCATCTGGGTGCGCGACTGACCGATACCCCCACCGACGCTCAACGGGATCTCGTCGGCGAGAATCGCCTGGTGATAGGGGAATTCGAGAAAGTCGAGCTGGCCGCTCATCTCGAGCTGGGTCTGCAGGGACGCCTTGTTCACCCGGATGCCCATCGAGGAGAGCTCGTGGCGCCGCCGGGTGACGTGGTTCCAGACCAGGATGTCGCCGTTGAGGCCGTGCATCGTCTTGCCGTTCTTGGTGATGGTTTCGGTCACCCAGTCGTCGTAGTCGGCGGCGCGCATCTCGTGCGGATAACCGTCCTCCAGAGGCCAGCCGATGCCGATGATGAAGATCGCCGGATGGTCCTGGAGGAACTCGGTCTCCCGCTGTTTGCGGGGCAGGTCGGGGAAGGCGTCGAGGATCTCCTCGGCGTGGAAGAACTCAAGCTCCTCCGGCAGGTTCGGATACCGGGAGTCGGCCAGCACCGGGAACAGCTCCTGCACGTGCCGTTCGGCGCCGCACAACACCTTCCAGATGCGGCGCACGACGTCCTTCAGGTAGTCGAGGTTGCGGTGCTCTTCGGTGATCGCCTGCTCCCAATCCCACTGGTCGACGTAAGCGCTGTGGTCGTGGTCGAGGAAGTAGTCCTTGCGCACCGCCCGCATGTCGGTATTGATACCCTGCCCGACTTCGCATTCGAACTGCTTCAGGGCGACCCTCTTCCACTTGGTGGCCGCCTGTACCACCTGGGCGTCGATCGGGTGCTTGTCGTGGTCGTTGCTGATGTGGAACTGGATCGGTGTGCGGGAGCCGTCGCGATCGAGCATGTCGTTGACCCCGCTGGCGACGTCCACGATCAGCGGCACCTGGACCATCATCAGGTTCAGCTCACGGCACAGTCCTTCTTCGATGTAGCTCTTGGCCGCGTAGATGGCCTTCTGGGTCTCGCGCACGTCGAGCAGCGATCGATAGTCGGACGGCAGGATCTTCTCGAGCTCCTCGTAGTTGCCGATGCCGGGTCCGGCGAGATCAGCCTGCTTTTCCTTCACCCCCATGCCGCTCCTCCCCTCCTTCGCGCGGCTCGAGCCGGCGGCCGAGGCGCGGGTCGCGACCCTCGCACCGCTGCCGGAGACGCCCGAATCAAGTCGTCAGAAAGGCGCCCGTCGGGTGGCACGACTAGAAATTAGATTGCGGCCTCCGATTTCGCAAAACGGAATGACAGGTCCTATTCCGGGGCAGCGCGCTATCATCCGCCTCAGGGTCGGGCGCCGCCGTATCGATCCCAGACCGCGCCCGAGCCCACACCGGGAATGGCGAAGTGTCGAGGCTGACCAGATTCGTATCGCGACTGCTCTCCGTTCCTTATGAGCCCGCGGGGGAGGAGCGCGCGTACCTTGCGCGCGCGCAGACGCAAGAGGCCTCCGGCGTCGAAGTCACCGTCTCGGCGCTGAGCGACGGCGAGAGCCACTCGTTCTTCGGCGTGCGCATGGCGCGGCGCGGGATGCAGCCGCTGTGGATCGACATCCGCAACGGCTCGGGTCGGGCCTATCGCCTCCAGCCGCTGAGCTTGGATCCGAATTACTATCCGCCGCTCGAGGCCGCCTACGTCAACCATTTCGCCATGCTCAAGCGCGTGCTCCGGCTCGGGCTCCTCGCCTGGGTATTCGTGCCCGTGCTGCCGCTGGTGCCCATCAAGCTCTACGGCGCGCGTCGCGCCAACCAGCGCATGGATGCCTTTTTCAAGGAGCACGGCTATCGCGTAGGGCCGATCACGGCGAACGGTACGAGGTCGGGGTTCATTTTCGCGACATTGAGGGAGGGCATGCGGGAGGTCCAGCTCGAGCTCCGGTCCGCAGACGATGTCCTGAATTTCGGCTTTTCGCTCGAGGTCCCCGGTCTGCTCGTAAACTCCGCCGTCGAGGACCCGTCGCAGCGGGAGCAGTTGACGGAGGTGGACGCCGGGACGCTGCGGAGGGAGCTCGAGAAACAGCCGCGGGCGACGACGAACAAGCGTGGGAACAAGGAAGGTGATCCGCTGAATCTGGTGGTGGTGGGCAGCCTGGCGCTGATTCGTGCCTGCTTCGGCGCCCGCTGGGACCTGGCGGAGAGCGTCACCCTTTCCACGTCGCTGAAGATGGCGCGCGCCTTCCTGTTGGATTCCGCGTACCTGTACGCGCCGGTCAGTCCGCTGTTCGTGGCCGGCAGGCAGCAGCAGCTCGCCCTCCAGAAGGCGCGGGCGACGATCAACGAGCGTCTCCACATGCGCTTGTGGCGGACGTCGCTGAGCTTCGGCGGCGAGCAGGTGTGGATCGGGCAGGTCAGCCGCGACATCGGCGTACGAATGACGCCGAAGACATGGAACCTCACCACCCACAAGATCGACCCCGATGTCGACGAGGCACGCGATTATGTCGTTGACGACCTGATGGCCTCGGGTCGCGTCTCGCAAGCGGGCTTCGTCGCTGGTGCCGGAGCGGCGACGCCGGCTGCTCCGCGCCGCAACCTCACCGGCGATCCGTACTTCACGGACGGGCAGCGGGCCGTGTTGGTCCTGGCGCACTCCACGACACGACCAACGTTCTTCAGTCCGGATCCGAGTGAGTGAAGCCCGCCGTGGGTGTCCTCGGCGTGCCCAGGGGGTGCGGCCCTCAACGTATGTAGCCGAGAGCCCGCAGCTGCCGGAGTAGCTCTTCGTCGGGCAGCGCGCCGTCGCTCGTTCCCGCGTCTCCCTGCCACCACAGCGCCAGGCCGCGTTCGATTGGGCCTTCGCCCGCGTCGATGGTGCGCCATTCTCCGTCGACGAGATCGACCGCGAACGGCTGCTCCAGGTCGGCCAGGTCGATGGTGCCGCGATACACCTGATCACCCGCCGACAGCTCGACGGGAAGGAAACCGGGCCGCGATTCTTCGAACTGGACGACGAAGTGGGCGCCCGGCGGTACGCGGATCTCTACCGCGCCGTCTTCCGTCCAGCGGGCGCAGGCGCACTCGAGGCCGGTGGCCTTGAGCCTCTCG
>JASFRZ010000494.1:0-3600 GCA_050114655.1 Acidobacteriota bacterium | reverse complement strand
GCACGGTGTACGACTACGGCACCGCCCTGGGTAGCGCGCGCTTCGTCAACGGCTTCGGCGGCGGCATGTACTTCTTCATCGCCTTCGTCGGCCTGCAAATCGACGTATCCTACGGTTTGCAGAGCGACGAGGTGCACCTCGACTTCAGCACCGGCTTCCGTTTCTGAGTCGGCGCTGCCAGGCTCGTTTTGCTGCCGCGTCGGCGGCGATCGAAAGGACTTCCCATGCGCGCGTTGCTCGTCTCCCCCTACCACGGCGGCAGCCACGCCGCCTGGGCGGAGGGACTGCGCCGCCACAGCCGTCACGACATCGAGCTGCTGACGCTGCCGGACCGCTTCTGGAAGTGGCGCATGCACGGCGGCGCGGTCACGCTGGCGCGCCGCTTTCTGCGCGACGGTGAGCGCCCCGACGTCATCCTGGCCACCGACATGCTCGACCTGAGCACCTTCCTGGCGCTCACCCGCCGGGTCACCGCCGACGTCCCGACAGCGCTGTACATGCACGAGAACCAGCTCACCTATCCGCTTCCCGACGACCCCGGCGAGGGCCCGATGCGGCGGCAGAAGGGCGAGCGCGACCATCACTACGCCTTCGTGAACTACGCATCGATGCAGGCCGCCGACCGGGTGGTGTTCAACTCGCGCTTCCACCGCGACGCGTGGTTCGAGGAGCTGCCGCGCTTCCTGCGCCACTTCCCCGAATTCAACGAGCTCGCCTCGGTCGATCGTCTGCGCGCCGCAAGCAGCGTGCTGCCGGTCGGCATCGACGGCGCGCCGGACGCGGGGATCGCGCCGGCTGGCGGCTCCGATCCGGTCAACGACGGTGGCGATGATCTCGTCCCCGGCACGCCCGGCGACGAGCCGCCGCTGCTGCTGTGGAACCAGCGCTGGGAGTACGACAAGAACCCCGAGCAGATGGTCCGCGCGCTGCGTCACCTGGCGCAGCACGGCGTACCTTTCCGCCTCGCCCTGTGCGGGCAGTCCTTCGCCGAGTCACCGACCGCGCTCGAGGAGGCGCGCGAAGCCTTCGCCGACCGGCTGGTGCACTACGGCTTCGCCGAGCCCGACACCTACCGCGGCCTGCTGCGCGACGCCGAGGTCACCGTATCGACCGCCGAACACGAGTTCTTCGGCATCGCGGTGCTCGAAGCGATGGCGCATGGCGCCTTCGCCGTGCTGCCCGACCGGCTCAGCTATCCGGAGCTGCTCGACGACCCCGCGGTGAGCAAGGAGACGCGGCGCCGGGTGCTGTATCGCGGTCACGACAAGCTGCTCGACAAACTCACCTGGGCGCTGTCCCATCGTGGCGAGGCCCGCCGCAGGGGCGGCGAGCTGGCGCGCGCCGCGCGGCGATTCCACTGGTCCGCGGTGGCGCCGGCCTACGACGAGCTGTTCGCGGAGCTTGTCGGGGGCGGTGATGCAGCGACGGATAGCCCGTTTGCATAACTTGTCATTTAACCAGAAGTTTTTACGTTTATAGCGTGAAAAAGGTAAACAGCCTGTTAATAACTGGCGATTAGATTACTTGACTTGACGTTTATGCCCCTGGTGCGTAGGCTTCGGCCCGTTAGCTTACGTTTTATTTGGCTCGGAGTTCGCACATGTCCCCCCGCGCCTCCCGCATTCGACCGGTAATCGAAGACCTGCTCGCCGAGTGGGGCAGCATCGCCAACCGCAATGTCGTCGCCGCCACCGGCGCCACCCGACAGGCGGTGCACGCGCAGCTACAGCAGCTCGTCGAAGCCGGTGAGCTGGTGCGTGAGGGCGCCGGCCGCTCGGTGCGCTACCGCAGCGTGCACCCACGCCGCCGCTTCCGCTACAAGCTCGCCGGCCTCGCCGAGGACGCCGTGTGGCGCGACGTGCGCGCCGAGGTGCCGGAGCTGGCGACGCTGCCCGAGGCGGCCGAGCGCGCGCTGCACACCGCCGTCGTCGAGCTGGTCGACAACGCCATCTCGCACTCGCGCGGCAAGCGCGTCGAGGTGTCCTTCCGCAAGGCGCACGACCGGCTGATCCTCGAAGTATTCGATGACGGCGAGGGCATCTTCGATCACCTGGCGCACGAAAACGAGCTCGACGACGCCATGGAGGCGCTGCGCCAGCTCACCAAGGGGCGGCTCACCACCGTGCCCCGTGAGCACACCGGCGAGGGGCTCTTCCTGCTGTCGAAGATCGCTGACTTCTTCGAGGTCGAGTCCGGCGGCCTGCTGTGGATGGTCGACAACGAGATCGACGATGTCGGGATCTCCGCGGCGCACGTGGGCCCCGGGACCCGCGTGCGCTTCGAGGTCGACGTCGGCACCAACACCTCGCTGGAATCGGTGTTCGCGCAGTCGTCGGAAGCCTTCGAGCTGTCGCGCCGGCGCGTCGTGGTGAAGCTGTTCGAGACCGGCAACCGCTTCCTGTCGCGCTCCGAGGCCAAGAAGCTGCTCACCGGCCTGGGGCGCTTCCGCAACGTCGTGGTCGACTTCAAGGGCGTCTTGGCGGTCGGCCAGGGCTTCGTCGACGAGATGTTCCGTGTGTGGCCGAGCCGCCACGCCAACACCCGGCTGCACCCGGTCAACATGGTGCCGCCGATCGCCTTCATGGTGGAGCACGGTCGCAAGGCGGCGGAGAGCGAGCGCGCGGCGGCACGCTAGCAGCTCTCCACGACAGGCGCCGCGGGCGGAGGCCTGCGGCGCCGGCGATACGTCAGTCGCAGCCCGGCCCCTTGACCTCGGCGACGGCGGCGTCCGCCGGCAGCAGCGACGCCGCAAAGCCCTGCGGGTCGGCGGCGTGGCGATCGAGCAGCTCGCGCAGGTCCTGTACCACGCGCTCGCGCGTCGCCAGCCCGTAGCGGTAGTAGCTCAGCGGACCGATCAGCTGCAGGTAGTAGTGATTGCCGGCGTCATGGCCGGTGGAGCAGTTGCTCGGCTTGCGCGCCACCGCCAGCAACTCACCGAAGGTGTCTGCGAACTGCGCCAGGGTGGGCTCGCCGGCGAGATCCGGTGAAACCTCGGGAAAGCGGGCGATGAGCTCGTGAACGGTCATGGCGGGGATGGTAGCACCAGTGTCCGCTTTTGGGACGGCACGAGCCCACGCCGGGTCATCCCGTGCCCTGCTCGGGGGCGCCACGTTCGCCTCTGGCGCACCGACCGTGTGCCGCCAACCCCTATCGATCCCCACTGCAGGCGGCGCGAGCGTAAACTATCGGCGCGCTGACGCCGCCGCGCGGTGGGTGGCATGCGTCTTGCTAATTCAGTGCGCTAGGTGGACTGAATCCCTAGGGAGTGACCCGATGGAAAACCTGCTGCAGGACATCCGCTACGGCGTGCGCATGCTCACCAAGCGCCCCGCCTTCACCTTCGTCGCGGCGATTTCGCTCGCCCTCGGCATCGGCGCCAACACGACAATCTTCAGCATCATCAACGGCATCTTCCTGACGCCGATCCCGGTCGAAGACCCCTCGACCTTGGCCATGGTGTTCACCACCGACAGCAGCCAGCCCAGCACCCCGCTCGGCAACCTGCTGCCGGTCTCGTATCTCAACTACGAGGACATCCGCGACCAGAACGAGGTCTTCGACGAGATGACCGCGGTCACCTTCGGCGGCGGCATCCTGAGC
>JASFRZ010000493.1:0-3601 GCA_050114655.1 Acidobacteriota bacterium | reverse complement strand
GAACGCACGTTGATCACCGGGTTACGCGGGTTGTTGTTGACGTCGGCCACCGGGGCGAAGATCCACTGCACGCCGAGGGCGCGGGCGTCGCGCGCGCTCGCCCGCCCCATCCACTCGGCCGCTTCGACATCGCCGGTGGCACCCACAGCCATGGCTGTGGGAAAAGGGATCGCTCCGGTGATGCGGAACTCGGCGCCCCACTCGAAGTCGGCAGCGATCAGCAGCGGCGGCGAGCCGTTGTCGGCGGCGACGCGCTGCAGGTCATCGACCAGCGCGGCGGCCTCGAACGCCTCGGAGCGAAACAGCACCACACCGCCGAGCTCGAGCTCCTGAACCTGCCGGATCAGGTTCTGGCGCTGCGCCGCGTCAGCGGCGTAGTACTCGCCGAACGCACGCACCATCATGATCTGGCCGGCGCGCTGCGCGAGGCTCATGGCGGTGAGCGTGTCCTCGACCCAGCGACGCGCGTCGGCCGGCAATGGGTCGCGCGGATCGAGGGAGGCGACCAGCTCCGGCGTGCCGGCCTGCGGGAAGCTCAGCGCCGGCTGCGCCGCGGCCATCTCTACCGAGGGCGAGCTCGACGAGCCCGGCAGCAGGGTCAGCAGCCCCGCCGCCAGCACGACGGCACCGAACAAGCGCCACGCCAGCGGGCTGAAATCAGTGCCTTTCGGCCGGGCTGCCTGCTGCAACCTGCTGTTAAACTCCGCTTTGCCGGAACGTACGACCAGCTTCATGACAGCCACGCACCTCGGGGAATTTCGCCGCCTCCGTGAATTCCGCCGCCCCAAACAATTGAGTCTAGTGTCCCGCCGCCTCTACAACTACCCCCGTTCGCGCCGTTTCGCGGCGATCTGCGGTCATCCGGAGCTGTTTGCCCTACCCGTCGCGCTTTCTGCGGCACTGCTGGCGGCGGGCTGTAGCGGCGTTGCCGGCGGTGACACGGGCGCGGGCGTGACGCCGGCACCGGCTGCCGCGGCGCCGCAGCGAGCGACCGGCGGCGCCGTTCTGCCCGGCATTGACGTATGGCGCGCGCGTGGGTTCGCGCCGCTGGCGGGCAAGAGGGTCGGGCTGATCTCCAATCTCACCGGGCGCGACGCCGCCGGTGTACTCACCGCCGAGGTGCTGCGGCGCGCGCCCGAAATCACCCTGGCGGCGCTGTTCTCTCCCGAGCACGGCTTTGCCGGCGTCGAGGAGGGAGACGTGGCCAGCGCCACCGATGCCGCCGGTCTGGTCATCCACAGCCTGTACGGCGACACCCGTCGGCCCACCGCCGAGATGCTCGCCGGGCTCGACGGCCTGGTGTTCGACATCCAGGACATCGGCACGCGCTTCTACACCTACGCCACCACCATGGCCTATGCGATGGAGGAGGCTGCCGCGCACGGCCTGCCGTTCGTCGTCCTCGACCGGCCCGATCCGATCACCGGCAGTCACATCGAAGGGCCGCTGCTGCACGACGAACTGCGCTCGTTCGTCGGCTACGCGCCGATCCCGCTCCGTCACGGCATGACCATGGGCGAGCTGGCACGCTACTTCAACGAGGAACGCGGCATCGGCGCCGACCTGACCGTGGTCGAGGTACAGGGCTGGCGCCGCGTCGACTGGTACGACGCCACCGGCCTGCTGTGGATCGACCCCTCGCCCAACATGCGCAACCTGGTGGAGGCGGCGCTGTACCCTGCCGTCGGCCCGCTGGAGACCACCAACGTCTCCGTGGGGCGCGGTACCGACGAGCCCTTCGAGTGGTTCGGCGCACCCTGGATCGACGCCCGCAGGCTCGCCGCACACCTCAACGCCGCCGGCCTCGCGGGCATCCGCTTCGTGCCACGCCGCCGCACACCCGCGAGCAGCGTGTACGAGGGTGAGCCGTGTGCCGGCGTCGACCTGCTGCTGACCGACCGCGATGCCTTCGACGCCGGCATCACCGCCGCCACACTCATCCACGCCCTGTATACGCTCTATCCCGAAGACTGGGACACCAGCTCGCTTCCCCGCCTGTGGGGCCGCCCCGAGATCGTCGACCAGCTCGCCGCCGGCCTCACCGCTGCCGATATCGCCGCCGCCTGGCAACCCGACCTCGACGCCTTCCTCCGGGTCCGCGCCCGCTACCTCCTCTACGACTAACCCCAGCGGGCGCGCCTATGGCGCGGCCGGCAGCACCAGGCGGAAGCGCTTGACGGTGATCACACCCATCTCGTCCTCCATCGTGGTGAGGATCTGGTCGCCGTCGATCCATGACTGCTGGGTGATCCGAAAGCCCTCGGGAACGTCGACGCTGCCGAGGAACGCGCCCTCCAGGTCGAACACGTCGTAGAGGCGCCGGTCGGACCAGCAGGCAGGCTCCCAGACGCCGCTCTCGGGGTCCTTCTCGCACTCCGGATTCTCGATGCCGGGCCCCGGACGCCCGACCCACACGCGGCCGCTGAGATCGGGCACGAGCTGATCATAGGCCGGCTTGACGGTTGCCATCTCGGGCCCTTCCCACACCCATTCGGGGTCGCCGTCGCGCATCTGTGCGGTGGTTTGCTCGATGTACCAGTCGCGCTCGGCGCCGCCGACCGGCACTTGCTGATAGTCCTTGGCCACCCGGGTCACGTCGCCGCCGGGGTAGACGATGTCGAAGCTGTAGTCGGTCGCCACGCCCCCGATCATCGCGCCGGAGGGCGACAGCGCCCACACCTCGGCCGGCGCGAACGGCACCGAGCGCATCATGATCATGACGTTGTCGCCCGACCGTCGCACCTGCTCGAAGCGCGGCTGCTCGTAGTCGAACTCGGGTTGCGGGACAGGCTCCCCGGCAATGCCCTCGGGGCCGCGCGGCACCATCCCCATCTTCGGAGCGGTGAACGTGGCGCCGGCGCCGAAGTCGAGGTTCTCGGGCATCTCGCCCACGCGCCCCGGGCTGTACAGCGTACCGTTTTCGGTCATCACCATCCCCGAACCGCCGAAGACGAAGCCCCGATCGAGCGGGTAGGTGTCGATGAAACCGCCCTCCTCGTCGAACACGGTGATACGACCCTGGTTGGAGTCGCGCACGAAGACGCGCCCATCGTCGGCAACCAGGAGCGCGTCGGGGCGGCGAAACTCGCCCGGCCCGTCGCCCTCGGCACCGATATCCGTCAGGTGCCGACCCTCCTCGTCGTAGACGCGCACTGCCGGCACGCTGCCGTCGAGCACGAAGATGCGGCCGTCGAGCGCCGCGACGCCGCGTAGCTGGCCGAACATGTAGGGCTCCTCGCCCGCCTCGACGCCGATCGACAGCGTCTCCTCGACGCGCGCCGGCGCGCCCCACACCGAGCCCGACACCGTGTGCACGGTGGTGACGTTGCCTTCCACCGAGGTCTCCGACACCCATTCTTCGCGGCTGCCCTCCGGGGTGCCGTCGCCGCCGGTACAGGCGACGATCAGCGACGCGGTGAGCAGCGCGAGGGCGGCACGGCCGCGCCACTGCGTGGCACTACGGTCAACGGGTACGGACATACTCATGGCTTCTCTCCAAAGGTCGTGGCTCGCCGGCCGTGGAAGCGGCACGGCGTGGCAATGGGATCTGGTGCCACCCGCGAGCGCCGGAGCGCGGAGGCTGTCGACGGCGCGTGCCGTC
>JASFRZ010000492.1:0-3603 GCA_050114655.1 Acidobacteriota bacterium | reverse complement strand
CACGGCGCACAGGAACAGGGCCATCGCCGCGGCGCCGCCGACCAGCTTCAGCGTGAACGAGGTGGCCGAGAACTGCCGCGCCACCACCTCGCTCATCAGCGCGACGTTGTCCATCGGGACGTCCGGATCGAGCGCCCAGACCTGCTCGCGCAGGGCGGGAAGCAACGCTGCCGGCGAGCCGGTGGTGCGGATCGCCAGGGAGAACGTGCGGCCCCAGAGGATGTCGGTGTAGGGAAAGTAGATGGTCGGCTGGGGAGCCGCCTCAGGTCTTCGGTACGTATGTCCTCGACCACGCCGATGATCGTGTGCCAGGGGTAATCGGTCATCAGCGGTCGCGCACGCTTGCCGACCGCCGTGTCGCCGGGCCAGAGCTGTTCCGCCAGCGACCGGGTGACCACCGCGCCGGGCGACCCTTCCATGTCCCGTCGCTCGAAGGTGCGGCCCGCGACCAGGCGCATGCCCATGGTCTCGAGGTAGCCGGGCCCCGTGAACTTGGTGTCGAACAGGACGTTCTGCTCGGATCCGTCCGGCAGGTCGGCGAAGCCGTTGAGGTTATCGCTCGCGTGTGAGTCCAGCGGCAGCCCGTCGACGACCCCCGCTGCAACCACTCCGGGCAGCTCACGCGCCCGCTCGGTTACCTGCTGGAAGAAGCGGTGCGCATCGGCGGCTTCCTCGTATTTCGCGAACGACAGAGCAAGGCGAACGGTAAGCACGTTGTCGGCCGAAAAGCCGGGGTCGACGTCGCGTAGCTGCAGAAAGCTGCGCAGCAGCAACCCCGAGCCCACCACCAGCAGCACCGCCGTCGCCACCTGGGTGACGACGAAGGCGCCACGCGCGCGCGTGCGCAGTCGGCCGGAGGACGCGGCGCGGCCGCCACCCTTGAGCTGTTCGGCGACCCCGAGGTCGGCCCGCACCGTGCCGGCGAGTCCGAGCACCAGGGCGACGATCGCCGCCGCCCCCACCGCCGCGGCCGCGGCAGCCGGCTCCATACCGATCTCATCGACGCGCGCCAGTCCCGACGGCGCCGCCAAAACCAGCAGGCGCACGCCGACCCAAGCCAGCGCAATCCCTATCGCCCCGCTGCAAAACGCCACCAGCGCGGCATCCGCCAACGCGAACCGCAGCAGGACGCCGCGGCTCGCTCCCAAGGCGGCGCGCACCGCGAGCTCGCGCCGCCGTCCCTCGGAGCGCAGCATCATCAGGTTGGCCACGTTGGCGCAGGCGACGATCAACACCAGGCCGGTGGCGCCGAGAACGATCCACAGGACCGGCCGCGCGCTGCCGACCGTCTCATCGAGCAGCGAGATCACCACCGGCCGGAAGCCGCTGCGTTCGATGAAGCCGTTGCCGTAGGCCGTAGGCATCTCCTCGGGAAAGCGCGTGATCAACCCGGCGAGCTCCGTGCGCACCGATTCCGGCGTCTCCCCGGGACGCATGCGGGCGAGACCACCGTACGTGTGCTGGTTCACCGGCCGCGCAGCGGGATCCCAGCGCGCCGGGATCAGGACGCCGGTGGAGGCGGCGGGATAGCGAAACTCCTCCGGCATCACGCCGACGATCTCGTGGCGGACCCCGTCGAGGATGACCGAAGAGCCAATGACGTCGGGCGACGCCCCGAACGACTGCACCCACAGTGCGTGGCTCAGGATGGCGATATCCGGAGCGCCCGGTGTGTCGTCAGCCGCGGTGAACAGGCGCCCGAGCTGCGGTTTGGTACCGAGAACGGACAGCAGGCTGGCGGTCACGTAGGCGGCATCGATCCGCTGCGGGGGACCGTCGCCGGTCTTGACGACCGACGTCTCGCGGTACGCGCCGATGCCCTGCAAGGTCTCGGCGTGGGCGCGGAAGTAGAAATACCCCGCCTGCGACAGGCCCCAGGTCCCGGTGGCGATCTCGGGCACCTCGTGCCCCAGTACCACGAGCTGATCGGAGTCGTCGTACGGCAGCGGATTCAACAGCACCGCATCGACGACGCTGAACACCGCGGTGGTGGCGCCGATGCCCAGGGCCAGCGTGAGCACTGCGGTAAGGGTGAAGCCGGGGCGGCGCAGCAGGGCGCGCACGGACTGACGCAACTCGCTCATCAACATGTCGGAGCTCCATCGGGGGGCGGGTGGAGGCACTACGGGTCGGGATTCGCGCCGCTCCTGCAGGCCTCCCTGCACCACGGCAGGCACGGTACGTAGCCACAGGCGCAGCAGGCGGGTGCCGCCGCGTAGATGGGTCGCATACACCAGGTCGACGAACACGTCGGTGGCGTCGTCGCCGTGGGCCTCTCGGAAGCCCGGCGGGTAAGCCAGCAGCAGCAAGCGATACAGCGCGCGGGAAAGGCGCGCCTTGCGACGCGAGGGAAGGCTCATCGCTCGCGCGATCGGGGGATCAGGCTGCGCGCCACCGCCACCTCGGCGAGACCACGTAGCCGCTCGGCCTCCGCCTGCACGACGCGAGCGCCGAGCGGAGTGAGGCCGTAGTATTTGCGGCGCTCATCATCGAGATCGGCAGCCGGGCGCTTGTCCGACTCGTTCACCAGACCGGTCTTCATCAGGCGTTTGAGGGCACGATAGAGGTTGGCGGGATCGAGAAGCACGCCACCGCCCGTTTCTTCCTCGACCTCCTTGAGGATGCCGTAGCCGTGCGCCTCCCCTTCCGCGAGCGCCAGCAGGATGAGGAAATCGCGCGGGTTCACCGGCAGGTGGTCGCCGAGGTCGGTCGTGTCGGGCTCGTTCAATGCTCGTTTCTCCTCGATGCCCGCGGTGCCGACCCTCCGGGCCGGCAAACGCGGCGACCATCGAATCGTGGTCGGTGAAAGCTCCGCGCAGTTTATCTGTCATCTGACTATTAGTCAAATGACGGAGATATCGAGGGGAAGTTTCATCGCCGGGCGCGCACGACCCGCGGTGAGCGAACGTCAGCACCCCAGCGTCTATACTCCGGCGCATGTCCGCGCCGGCCCAACCGACTGTTCTCGATCGCCTGCTACGCCCGTTTGCCGACGTACGTGCCGGCGAAGGGGTCACCGCACTGCTGCTGTCGGCCAACGTCTTCGTCCTGCTGACCTGCTATTCGGTGCTCAAGCCGGTGCGCGAGGCGTTGATCCTCGGGCAGGGCTCGGCGGAGATCAAGAGCTACACCGCCGCCGCGCAGGTGCTGCTGCTGGCCGCGGTGGTGCCGCTGTACGGCCGCCTCGCCGATCGCATGCCACGGCGCCGTCTGATCAACGTGGTGACGGCGATCTTCACCGGCTGCCTGCTGCTGTTTTACGGGTTGGCGCAGCTTGCGGTTCCGCTGGGCATCGTCTTCTACATCTGGCTGGGGATCTTCTCGCTGATGCTGGTGGCTCAGTTCTGGGCCTTCGCCAACGACGTCTACAGCAAGGAGGAGGGCGAGCGCCTGTTCCCCATCGTCGCGTTCGGCGCATCCCTCGGCGCGGTGCTCGGCGCCGGTATCGCCAGCGTCCTGATCCGGCCGTTCGGCGTCTACCAAATGATGCTGGTCGCCGCGCTGCTGTTGGTCGCCCAGGTGCAGATCACCAACTACGTCGACGGCCGCGAGCGCCGCCTCAAGGAGGCGCACCTGCCGCCGGAGGAGTCAAGCGCTTCGCTC
>JASFRZ010000491.1:0-3607 GCA_050114655.1 Acidobacteriota bacterium | reverse complement strand
CCGTCATCAGCGACCGGCTGTGGCGCTCGACGTTCGCCGCCGACCCGGCCATCGTCGGCAAGGCGGTCACCGTCGACAACGATCCGGTGACCATCGTCGGCGTCATGCCGGAGGGCTTCTGGTTCTTCGATCCCTACATGTTCGTGCGCTCGATGGGCGAGCGGGAAACCGCGCAGCCCGACGTTTGGCGTCCGCTGAGCACGCGCGACTGGAACGACGAGGGGTGGTTCGACTACCCGGCTCTCAGGGTCATCGCCCGGCTGCGTCCCGAGGTCGAGCCGGCGCAGGCGCGCGCAATACTGCGGGGAGTGCGCGATGCGACGCCGGCACCGAGCGGAGACCTCGCCGGAGTCGGCGTCGAGGTGATTCCGCTGAGCGAGGAGGTCGTCGGCGGCATGCGCTCCCGCCTGTGGCTGCTGCAGGGTGCGGTGGCACTGCTGGTGCTGATCGCCTGCGTCAACGTGGCCAGCCTGGTGCTGGCCAAGGCATCGGCGACGCGCGGCGAGCTCGCTATCCGCGCCGCCCTTGGCGCCGGTCGCGCGTCCCTGGTCCGCCTGGCGCTGTGCGAGGCGGCCCTGCTGGGACTGGCAGGCGGTGTGCTCGGCCTGCTGCTCGCGCGCTCGTTGGCCGGCGTCGTGCTGCGCATCGCGCCGCGTGAGCTGCCGCTCGCCGATCGCGTCGCCGTGGACGGCCGGGTGGTGCTGATGACTCTGGCGATCGCGCTGATCGCCGGCACCCTGGCCGGACTGGTGCCCGCGCTGGGCATCGACTTGCGCTCGCTGACGCGCTCCATGGGCGGCGCCGCGCGCACCGTTGCAGGCGGCACGGCGCGTCGTCGCCTGCGTCTCGCGCTGGTCGCCACCGAGGTGGCGTTGACGCTGGTGCTGCTGATCGGAGCAACGGTCATGCTGCGCAGCTTCACCATGGTGTGGCGAAGCGATCCCGGATTCGACCGGCGCGACGTGCTGACCTTCTTCGCGCCCCCCGCGAACACCGTCGACGGACAACCGATCCCCGGCTATCACCACGAGCTGCTCGACGGGGTTCGCAATCTGCCGGGGGTGATTTCGGTGGGCGGCACCACCCACATGCCGTTCAGCGCGTGGCGCAACCGCCTGGCTGTCCGGATCGGCGACGTGCTCGATCCGGACCAGGCGCCCGACGTCGATGCCCGCTGGATCACCGAGGATTATCTCGAGGCCATGGCCATCGAGCTGCGTGCCGGCCGCTCTCTTGCCGCCGCCGACGGTGACGGCGGCGAGCCGCTGGTGCTCGTCAACGAGGCCTTCGTACAGCGGTTCTTCGATGCCGACCACCGAGGGCCCGGCGGCGCCGTCGGCAGCGTGCTCGGCGTGTGGGATTACGCCACCGACAAGTGGGTACCGCGCCGTATCATCGGCGTCGTCGAGAACGTCAAGACCACGCGGCTGTTCGAGGAAGACCGCCCGCTGCTGTACGTGCCCGAACGCCAGGACCCACGGCCCTTCATGCGCTACGTGCTGCGCGCCGACGGCGACCCCCTGGCTTTGGTACCGACGATCCGCCGCCTCGCCGCCGAGATCGACGGCCGCCAGGCGGTCACCGAGATCTACCCGCTGGAGACGCTGGTCGCCCAGTCGGTCGCCGAGGAGCGTTTCTACGCCCAGGTGCTGGCGGCGTTCGGCGCGCTCGCCTTCGTCATTGCCGCCGCCGGCATCTACGGCACGGTCGCCTACAACGCCCGCCTGCGGCTGCGCGAGATGGGCATCCGCATCGCCTTCGGCGCACGACCGGCGGCCATTCGCCGGTTGATCGTCGGCCAGGGCCTGCTGCCGGTCGTCGTGGGGATTGTCATCGGCTGCGCCGGCGCGGTGGCGCTGGTACGCGGGCTCGCCGGTCTGGTGCACGGCATCTCGCCGCTCGATGTACCGAGCTTCGTGGCAGGCGCGCTGGTGCTCGCGGCAGTGGCCGCGCTGGCGGCGCTGATCCCGGCGCGGCGCGCCGCCGCGGTCGACCCCATCGAGGTGCTGCGCCCCGACTGAAGCGCCTTCGCCCGTTGCGCTATCACGCGCGTCGCCGAACACGTACGAACTGCCGAGCGAGGCACCGCGTCCGCAGCGAGTCACGTCGCCTGTTGCCACCATCGAAATCCGCAGGTGCATGGCGCGGCCGGCAGGTAACATGCGCGTATGGGCTGGCAACGGGCGCTGACAGGGATCGAACGATGGCACTGGCTGTTCGATCGTGCCGCGCCGATGAATCTGGTGTTCGTCGCCCGCCTCGAGGGCCGCATCGATGTGGCGCGCCTGCAGAGCGCCCTGGCGGCGACGGCGCTGCACTACCCGACGCTGACCGCGCGCATCGAGCCGGCTCGGCGGCCTTTCTTCGTTGCCACCGACAAGCAGGTCCCGGTGCGCGTCGTGCCCTGGAGCAGCGGCGCCTGGCGCGAGCGCGCGGTCGACGAGGCCAACCGTCGCGTCCCGGCGACCACGGGCCCGCTGGCGCGCGTGGTGGTCCTCGACGGCACATCGCATTCGGACCTGTTGTTCAGCTTCAACCAGGCGATGGCCGACGGCCTGTCCGGTATCGTCGTGCTCGACGAGATCCTCACCGTCTACGGCGGCGGCGCGCGCCCCGCGCTCCCCGCTCCCGAGGTCCTCGATCCCCCGCTCGACGGATTGCTCGGGACGCGCTACGCGGCACTCACCACGACACTGCGGGAGATCCCGGTGATGCGCCGACTGACGCCGATCGCAGCGGCGCAGGAGGCTCATCCGGAGCAGCGCCATACCGCTCTGCTGGACGTCCAGTTGCAAGCGTCGTTCACCAACCTGGTGGCCCGCCGTGCCGCCACACACGGCACCTCGGTGCACGGGGCCCTCGCCGCCGCGCTGCTGCTCGCCATCGGCGCCGAGCTCCGCGGCAAGGACCACGCTCGCCGTGACGAGGTCGGCTGCGCCACGGTTCTGGATCTGCGCCGTCGCACCGAGCTGCCCGCCGCCCTGGTAGGCACGCTGCTGTCGCGCGTCGTCAGCTCGCACAGCGTCCACTACGACACGCTCTTCTGGGACCTCGCCGCGGAGGTATCCGGCAGCCTTCGAGAGGCCACCGCGACGGGTGCGGCATATGCCCACGCGCGTATGACACAGAGCAAGGCAATCGGCGTGCGCAACGGTGCGCTACCACGCCGCATACGCCGCGCCGAGCGCCTCAACCGCGTTGCCGCGGTGGTCAACAACCTGGGCCGCGTCGAGATCGTGCCGCGCTACGGCGACGTCACCGTCGAGCGACTCGGCTTCCTGGTGAGCGCCAACGCTTACGTCGGCTCGTCGTTGGTGCTGTCGGCGGTGACGTTCGATGACACGACCAGTCTCAACTTCACCTTCGCGGAGCCGCTGATGGGCGCAGAGCGCGCACAGCGCCTCGTCGATGACACCCTGACGCGCCTGCACGACGCCGTTCGCTGAGGTGGCCACGGCCACGGTCGCGCGCGGCCCGTGGTGCCGCAGGCGACGATGGATGGAGCAGCGCCGGCGGAGCCGCTAGACCGCTCCGAGCGCCTGCTCGATGTCGGCGATCAGGTCCTCCGGAGCCTCCACGCCGATCGACAGGCGCACCAGTCCCTCTC
>JASFRZ010000490.1:0-3618 GCA_050114655.1 Acidobacteriota bacterium | reverse complement strand
GGCAGCTCTGCGGGACTCCCGCCGCGCCTCGGTGGCGCGGCTCAGCGGTTACTTCTTGCGCGAAGCGGCGGACTTGTCGTCGGGGACCGGAGGGATGAGCTTCTCGACTTCCTCGTGGGGGCGCGGAATGACGTGCACCGAGATGAGCTCGCCCACGCGCCGTGCCGCCGCCGCGCCGGCGTCGGTGGCCGCCTTGACCGCACCGACGTCGCCGCGCACCAGGACGGTGACCAGGCCGCCGCCGACCTGTTCCTTGCCGAGCAGCACGACCTTCGCGGCCTTGACCATGGCGTCGGCAGCTTCGACCGCACCCACCAGGCCCTTGGTCTCGATCATTCCGAGAGCTTCGTTCGACATACGGAACCTCCTGAGGGGCCCTAGCACCTGCTAACGGCCGACTGTCAGCGAACGGCGCCACGCTAGCATGGGCCTGTCGGACGGTCAACGAGGTCGAATCGGCGGCGGGCCGCGCCAGCAGTGGATTTGAGCCGCCCCACGCGGGGTCGCTGGCGGGGCCCGGGGTGGGCGGCGTAACTTGATGGCGCGTGGGCCTCGCAGTAGACTCCGGCGAGGGTCGCCCACCCTAAACTGCAGGTCTGCGGAGAAAGCACGAAATGTCAGGGAAGATCAGAAAGCACGGCGGCGCAGTCTGCCTCGCGGCGAGCGCGATGCTCCTGTTGGGACTCGGGGCCGCCGGCTGCGCCGGCGAAGACGTCGCCCGCAGGGTGGACGCCACGGTGACCCTCGATTTGCCCGACAGCATGCCGGTCGGCAGCCCGTTCGACGTCGGCTACACGTGGACGCCCGCCGCAGATTTCCAGCCGCCCGCCGATGACTACAAGGTCTTCGTCCATTTCGTCGATCCCGACGGCAACATCGTCGAGCAGGACGACCACTATCCGCCGGTTCCCACCAGCCAGTGGAAGGCCGGTGAGCCGGTGAGCTACCGGCACTGGGTGTACCCGGAGCCCGACGTGCAGCCGGACTATTTCGACATCTACGTCGGTCTGTACGAAGAGGACACCATGGAGCAGGTCGCCACCCTGCACGACGGACGCTTCGAGGATCGCCCGCTGGTGCACTCGGTGGTCATCCGCACCGACGACCAGGGCGGCGTGCCGGTGTACGTCGAGGGCTTCGAGGAGCGGGAGGTTTCGCTCACCGCGGAAGACCCCTTCCTGCAAAACTGGCAGTGGATGCACAAGACGGGCGTGGTGGCGTTCGGCAATCCTCACGGCCCGGCGACCCTGCACTTGCGGGCGCTCAGCCCGGTGGACTACCTGCAGGACCGCACCCAGACGGTCACCATCAAGGTTGGCGACCGGGTTGTCGGGACCTATGTGCCGAAGGACTCGGCGCCGTATCTGGTGCGCTTCGACATTCCCGGGGATGACCTCGGCGACGGCGACTGGGTCGATTTCACCATCGAGGTCGATAAGACGTTCGTGCCGGCGCAGGTGGAAGAGGGCTCCGACGATATCCGCGAGCTCGGCCTGCAGGTTTTCTGGATGTACCTGCAGCGCTGACCTGCCGCGCTCGCGGGGCGGTCCGCTGCAGACGGGCTTCACCCCGCTGCCCGCCGTTTGCGTTACGCTGAAACCCGTCACTTGCTGGCCGTCTACAGAGAAAAGGGTGCGGCGCACCCGTCGAGAGCTGAAGAACCAACTGAAGCGGCGCGCTGAGGAGTAGGCAATGGCGAAAGAAACGAACGACAAGCAGCAGGCCGCCGAGCTTGCCATCACGCAGATCGAGCGCCAGCACGGCAAGGGCGCGATCATGCGCCTGGGCGCCGACAGCGCGCTCGAAGTGCCGGCGATCCCCACCGGCTCGATCGGTCTGGACCTGGCTATCGGTGTCGGTGGCGTGCCGCGCGGCCGCGTGGTGGAGATCTACGGCCCGGAGTCCTCGGGCAAGACGACGCTCGCCTTTCACATCGTCGCCCAGGCGCAGAAGCGCGGCGGTATCTGCGGCTTCATCGACGCCGAGCACGCCGTCGATCCGGAGTATGCCAAGGCACTGGGCGTCAACCTCGATGATCTGCTGGTGTCGCAGCCCGACTCGGGTGAGCAGGCGCTGGAGATCGCCGAGACGCTGGTGCGCTCCGGCGCGCTCGACGTGCTCGTGATCGACTCGGTGGCGGCGCTCGTGCCGCGCGCCGAGATCGAGGGCGAGATGGGCGACATGCAGCCCGGCCTGCAGGCGCGCCTGATGTCCAAGGCGCTGCGAAAGCTCACCGCAGTGGTGGCCAAGTCGAGCACCTGCCTGATCTTCATCAATCAGGTGCGCGAAAAGATCGGCGTCATGTTCGGCAACCCGGAGACCACGCCGGGCGGCCGCGCGCTCAAATTCTACTGCTCCGTGCGCATGGACATCCGCCGCATCGGCTCGATCAAGGACGGTGACCAGATGATCGGCAACCGTACGCGCGTCAAGGTGGTCAAGAACAAGGTCGCCGCGCCGTTTCGCATGGCCGAGTTCGAGATCATCTACGGCACTGGCATCTCGCGCGCCGGTGAGCTGCTCGACATGGGCGAAGCCGCCGGCATCGTCTCGCGCTCGGGCTCCTGGTACTCCTACGGCGACGACCGCCTCGGCCAGGGCCGCGAGAATTCCCGCAAGTTCCTCGACGAGAACTCCGACGTCGCCGAAGCCATCGAGGAGAAGCTCCGTATCGAGCTCGGCCTCACCGAAGCCGAGGTCACCGGCGAAGAGCCACCCGCCGAAGAAAAAGAAGACGCCGAGCCCGCCAAGGCGAAAGCCAGCTAAGACGTAGCAGGGACCCGCTACTTATCCCAGAGGATTTTCTTATAGCAGAAGATCGTCAGCCCGGTGATCGCGGCCCAGGCGAGGCCCATGAACAGGTATCCGGCGGTGGTCATCAGGCAGCCTCCGCGTTTCTCATGCCGCGGCCTTCGCCGCCGTGCTTGCGCCAGGCGTAGCCGACCAGCACGACGAGGGCGGCGAGCATCCCGACCAGCATCAGCCGCGCCATGTGGATCATCCGGGCGGTCTCGGCGTCGACACCGTCGAGGCGCAGCACGCCGGGGAGCGTGTTGATGAAGTAGTCGCCCAGGATGTAGAAGAGCATCGCCGGGGCGACGAACTGCAGCACGTACTTGAAGAAGTGCGGGATCTTGATGTCGGCGGCACGGTTGATCTCGTCCCAGGCGTTCTGGATGCCGAACACCCAGGCGAACAGCACCACCTCGATGGTCGCCAACACCACGAGGCCGAAAGTGCCGGCCCAGAAGTCGAACTCGTTCATGAAGTGCGGCATCAAGAAGATCACCGGCTGCGCGAGCACGAACACCGTGAAGCCGAGGGTGATCGCTGCCTTCTTGCGGGTCATCTTGAGCTCGTCCTGCAGGAATGCCATCAGCGGCTGGCCCATCGCCAGCGAAGAGGTGATGCCGGCGATGAACAGCAGGGCGAACCACAATGTACCGAACAGCTGGCCGCCGGGGAGTTGCTGGAACAGCGCGGGCATGACGGCGAAGGCCATGTCGAAGGAGTTGGCGGCGAGCTCCTGGGTTCGCTCGAGGCCGAAGAACACCACCGCCGCGGGGATCGCCAAGGTGCCGCCCAGCACCACCTCGGCGAACTCGTTGGTGGTGGCGG
>JASFRZ010000489.1:0-3623 GCA_050114655.1 Acidobacteriota bacterium | reverse complement strand
GCGGACTCCGAGGTCCGGCT
This sequence comes from Acidobacteriota bacterium, assembly GCA_050114655.1. Taxonomy (GTDB): domain Bacteria; phylum Acidobacteriota; class UBA890; order UBA890; family UBA890; genus JASFRZ01. The sequence goes on along the minus strand of JASFRZ010000489.1, from coordinate 3,603 downwards.
GATCGTCATGGTGATCCTTGCGGTCGTGGCAATCGCTACCATCACGGTCATCGTCCTGCGTCGACGGGCGGCGGATGTGGTCGATGCCCCCCCCACGCGCGGCGCTCCGCAGGTCGGCGGCCGGAGGTCTTCCGAGCGCTTCTGCACCCAGTGCGGTGCAGCGGCGGCGGGCGGCGATCGCTACTGCGGCAACTGCGGGGCGGCGCTGCGCTGACCCCCCGGCCACGCATTCCTGCAGCGTCTTTCCGCGGCGTCGCCGAGCGTTCAGCGGCCCCCGCGTTGCGCGCGCTCGCCCAGTGCCTGGTGACGCCGCGCCTCTTCGGGGCGGCCGGTGCGCCGGTAGAGCTCGGCGAGCGTCAAATGCGCCATCGGTAGCAACGCCGGCGGCGTGTCGAGCGAGAGGGCGTGCAGCAGGGCGGACTCCGCCTCCGAGTAGGTGGCGGGGTCGGCGAGGAACACCAGCGAGCGTCCCAGGTAGACGAGCGCGCGGGGCAGATCGGGGTTGATCGCGACGGCGCGGCGCAGCTCCTCGACGCCGCGGCGGTGGTCGCCCTGTTGGTCGATGTGGATCACCGCCATGTTGAACAGCGAGCGATAGTCGCTCGGGTCGAGGTCGACGGCGTGTTGGTACTTCTGCAGCGCGCCCGCGATATCGCCGCGTTGCTCGAGAATCAGCGCCTGGTAGTAGTACACCTCACCGAACTCCGGGGCGCGCTCCGCAACCAGGTTGAATTCCTCGCTGGCGCGGCGCAGATCGCCCATGGCGAAGGCGGCGACGCCGGCGCCGAAGCGCGGCGCCACCTGCTCGTCGTACAGCTCGATGACCTGGTCCATCCAGCGCAACGCTGCGGGCGGGTTGCCGGCCTCCATCTCCATCTCGCCGAGGTTGAACATCGCGTTGGTGTTACGCGGGTCCATGGCGAGCACGGCCTCGAAGTCGGCGCGTGCCAGCTCGAGGTCACCGAGACGGCGGTGCACGATACCGAGCGAGGCGAGCACGGCTTCGTAGTCGGGGCGCAGCTCGAGAGCGGCGAGAAAGGCGTCCTCGGCGGCGACGTAGTCCTCCATGTAGAGGCGCGCCATGCCGAGCTGGTTATAGCCGTCGACCAGTCGGGGGTCGAGAGCGACGACCTGCTCGAGTAGCGCCGCGGCCTCCGGATAGCGCTCCTCCGCCATCAGCGAATCGGCTTCCACCACCATGGCGTAGACCTCGACCTTGTCCTTGGGGTCGGGCAGCGGGCCTTCTCCCAGGTCGGCCGGAGCTGCTCCGATGTAGCCGAGAGCGCGCAGTCGGCGGGCAGCGTCGCCCGAGGTCTGGCTGAACGTGCTGTCGTCGACGTCGGCGTCGAGCGCCTCGAGCTCGGCGCGCATCTCGTCGGCGAGATCCGGCATACGGTCGGCGAGGTTGTCGGTCTCTCCGGGGTCGGCGCGCACGTCATACAGCTCCGGGGTGGGCGCGAGGATGTACTTGTAGCCATCCTTGCGGAGTGCGTACAGCTCCTGCCAGCCGAGGTGCCAGCGGGGGTACATGGTCTCGGAGTAGGCCGGACGGGCGACGCGCTCGCCGGCCAGGAAACCGCGCAGGCTCTCACCGGTCTCGCCGCCGGGAATCGGCAGGTCGACGAGGTCGAGTAGGGTGGGTCCGACGTCGATCAGGCGGACCTGCTCGTCAACCACCGTTCCGGCAGCGGCGCCGTCGGGCAGCCGCAGGATCATCGGGATGTGCTGCGTGGTGTCGTAGACGAACAGGCCGTGGCCCTGCTCACCGTGATCCTTGAGATCTTCGCCGTGGTCGGCGGTCACCAGAACGACCGTGTTGTCGGTCAGGCCGGCTTCGTCGAGGCCGGCGAGGAGCTGCTCGATGATGGTGTCGGTGTAGGCGACCTCGCCGTCGTAGGGATCGCTGGCGAAGCGACTGAACCACGGTTCCGGTGCTTGATAGGGGGCGTGCGGGTCGTACAGGTGGACCCAGGCGAAGAACGGAGCTTCGCGCGGCGCGCGGATCCACGGCAGGGCATCGGCGATGACCTCGTCGCCGCGGCGGTCGAGCTTTCCTGCACCGGTCAGATCGTCGGCGCCGTGCACGTCGTTGTCGTCGTACAGGTCGAAGCCGGGGGACAGACCCCAGCGCGAGTGCAGCACGTAGGCGGCGACGAAGGCGGCGGTATCGTAGCCGCCCTGCTGGAAGGACTCGGCGAGCATCACGATGTCGTCGTCGATCTCGAAGTCGGCATTGTCGCGCACGCCCGTCTCGTAGGGGTAGCGCGCGGTCATCAACGAGGTGTGCGACGGCAGCGTCATGGGCATCGGCGAGATCGCCTGATCGAAGCGCACCCCCTCGTGTGCGAGCAGGTCGAGCCGCGGGGTATGCGCGGGCGCGTAGCCGTAGGAACCCAGGCGGTCCGCGCGCAGGGTGTCGATGGTCACCAGCAGCACGTTGGCGCCCGGGTACAGCGGGCCGGACGGGGTGGCGGGGGCGCACGCCGCCATGGCGCCGAGCACCAGCAGGGCGAGGGCGGCAGCTGTGCGAGACAGCCGGCGGGCCACAGGATCGGCGGGGGAGTGGGGTACTGCGCTCATCCGCCAAGTATAGCGGGCTGCCGCCGCGATGCGACGGCGCCGCAGCGCGGGCGCGCGGCGCGGTGGTCGCGGGGCGCCGTACGGCGCTCGCGGTGCCACGAGAGCGGACCGCCGGGAGGGCTCGGGAGGGACCGATCTGCGGACCATTGGATACTCGATCCAATCGATTGGACGGGGTTCTCTCGGAATTTTGAAGAAATTCGTTCCTTCGGAGTTTGCAGACGATTTTGGTGGTCAAACTTCATCCGGTTGATACATGAAATCGAAGGTCTATTGGTATGCAAGTTGCATTTTTCCGTACTACCCGCTGCTCCGGCTCGTGCGCTTCATTCATTCGATTCCGACACGAGTTCCCCTAGAGGGCAGCACAACATGGAGGGTTGGAGGCATGATGCTTTCCAAGCGCTGGCAAGGGTTGATGATGATTGCCCTTGCCGTAACCCTCACGCTGGCTTTTGCGCTCCCCGCGCAGGCGCAGCGTGACACCGGGATCATGAACGTCCAGGCGTTGGATCCGGACGGAGCCCCGTTGCCGGGCGTCATGGTCGTGGCGCGTGGTCCGGTCGGTACCCAGACGCAGTACACGGGTGTCGACGGTACCGCTCGTTTCCCGGCCTGTATCCCGGTCCTTATACCGCCACTTTTACGCTCGACGGCTTCAAGACCATCGTGCGCGAGGGCCTGGTCATCCAGGCGCAGCGCACCACGGCCTTCACCATGACCATGGAGCTGGCCACGGTCGAGGAGACCGTGACCGTCACCGGCAAGAGCCCGGTGGTGGACGTCAAGAGCGCCAACATCGCCGGTCTGTACAGCGATGATCTGATCGACAAGACGCCGACGGCGTCGGGTCTGTGGGCCGGAGTCCTGGACCACGTGCCGGGCGTTCAGAGCTCACTGGACGTCGGCGGCGGCGACTCGGGTCAGCAGACCTCGCCGCGCGCGTGGGGTTCGGAGACGACCAACAACTCGTACAACGTCAACGGTGGAGACACCACCGATCCGGCGGCCACGGGTGCGTCG
>JASFRZ010000488.1:0-3629 GCA_050114655.1 Acidobacteriota bacterium | reverse complement strand
AGCTCAACATCTACTCGTACGATCCGCGCAGCCAGGCCACCGAGCAGATCACCCACTACACCGACTTCGATGTCCGCTGGCCCGGTTCCGACGGCGAGAACCGCATTGTCTTCGAGCTCGACGGCGAGCTGAAGATCCTCGACACCTCCAGCGGTGACGTGCGCGACGTGGTCATCAGCGTGCCCGACGACGATCTCGCCTCGCGGCCGCACTTCATGGACGTGAGCCGGTACCTGGAGGACTTCGAGCTGTCGCCCAAGGGCGAGCGTGCCCTGTTCGTGGCGCGCGGCGACGTGTTCACCGCGCCGATCGAGCATGGCGTCACGCGCAACTTGACGCGCTCGTCGGACGCCCACGATCGCATGGCGCGCTGGTCACCCGACGGCGCGCGCATCGCCTACATCTCCGACAAGAGCGGCGAGGAGGAGATCTGGCTGATCGCCCAGGACGGCTCCGGCGAGGCGCGCCAGCTCACTGACGGCGCGCAGGCCGGCATGTTCTTCGCCCTCGCGTGGTCGCCCGACGGCGGCATGCTGGGGTACACGGACAAGGACGGCAAGCTGTGGGTGGTCGACGTCGAGACCGGACAGCGCACCGAGGTGGCCGATCAGCGCGACGGCCTGATCGGCGGCTTCGCCTGGTCGCCGCACGGCGGCTACATTGCGGTTTCAATGACCAACCAGGCGGGGTTCGGATCGATCTACGTGTGGAGCCGCACCGATGGGCAGCTCCGGCAGGTCACCGACGAGCTGTTCAACCAGTTCAGCCCGACGTGGGACCCCGACGGCGATTACCTCTTCTACATCAGCGACCGCGAGTACGCTCCGCAGCTCGGCTCGTTCGAGTGGAACTACGTCGTCGATCGCGAGAGCTACATCTACGCGCTGGCGTTGCGCGATGACGTCGCCAACCCCTTCCCGCCGCGTAACGACGAGGTCACCGTCGAGGAAGCCGAGGAAGAGGGTGCCTCGGCGGCGGGCGAGGAAGCGACCGCGGAGACGACGGAAGCACAGGCCGCTGCGGAGCCCTCGGCAGCAGGAGCGGCCGCAGACTTCATCGACATCGATTTCGAGGGCCTCGGCCAGCGCGTCACGCGCGTACCGGTGGAAGCCGACAACTACGGCGGGCTGGCCGCCAACGACGGCTACCTGTTCTTCTTCAAGAGCGGCGCAGGTTTCTATGGCCGCGGCCCCGCAGAGCCACCGACCCTGATGGTGTTCTCGATGGAGGGTCGCGAGGCGTCGGAGTTCGCCAGCCCGGTGTCCGGCTACGCGCTGTCCGAGGACGGCCGCAAGATCCTGGTGGCGCAGGGACCGCGCTTCAGCCTGCACGACGCGCGCGCCGGGGGCGGCGGCACGCCGGTCTCCACGGCCGGCCTACAGGCTGAGGTCATTCCCGACCAGGAGTACGTGCAAATCTTCAACGAGGTGTGGCGGCGCTTCCGCGACTTCTTCTACGCCGCCAACATGAACGGCTACGACTGGGAGGCGATCCGCGCCGAGTACCTCCCGTTGGTGCAGTACGTCGCCCATCGCTCCGATCTCAACTACATCCTCGGCGAGATGATCTCCGAGCTGTCCAACTCGCACACCTACATCACCGGCGGTGACTGGGAGATCCCCGAGCGGCCCGTCGTTGCGCTGCCCGGTGCGCGCTTCGAGCTCGACGAGCAGGCCGGCCGCTACCGCATCGCGCGCATCTTCGAGGGGCAGAACGAGGAGGACCGCTACCGCTCGCCGCTCACCGAGGTCGGCGTCGACGCTCACCAGGGCGACTACGTGCTGGCGGTCGACGGCGAGCCGCTGCGCGGCAGCGACAACCCTTACCGCCTGCTGCAGAACAAGTCCGGCATGGTCACCCTGACGCTCAACGACACGCCGAGCATGGAGGGCGCGCGCGAGGTGGTGTACCGGCCGATCGGCGCGGAGACCAGCCTGATCTACCTCGACTGGGTGCTGGGCAACCGTCGCAAGGTGGATGAGGCGACCGACGGGCGCGTCGGCTACCTGCACGTCCCCGACATGGGCGCCAACGGCATCTACGAGTTCATCAAGTGGTTTTACGGCCAGGTGCGCAAGGAAGGCCTGATCGTCGACGTGCGCAGCAACGGGGGCGGCAACGTCTCCTCGATGCTGATCGAGCGGCTGCGTCGTGAGCTGCTCGCCACCGGCTTCGCGCGCGGCAACGAGGACGCCTCGACCTACCCCCAGGTGATGTTCTACGGGCCGATGGTGGCGCTGATGAACGAGACCTCGGCGTCGGACGGCGACATCTTCCCGGCGATGTTCAAGCAGGCCGGGCTCGGCCCGGTGATCGGCAAGCGCTCCTGGGGCGGCGTCACCGGCATCACCAGCTACGGGCCGCTGATCGACGGCGGGCAGGTCAACGTGCCGCAGTTCGGCTTCGCCGACACGCACGGCAACTGGATCATCGAGGGCCACGGCGTCGAGCCCGACATCGAGGTCGACAACGACCCCGCCTCGGTGATCGCCGGCGACGACCAGCAACTCGACCGCGCCATCCAGGAGGTGCTGCGGCTGATGCAGGAGAACCCGATGCACCTCCCGAACCGCCCGCCCGATCCCATCAAACGGTAATCGGGAGTATCGACGGCCTGCGGGCGCGCGCCTGTTGCGGCGTGGGTCCGGAGGGTAGAGTTGGTGCGTCATGAGATTCCCCGACTCCAGGTCCGTTTACCGGCTCGCCCTGGTGGCTGTTGCCGTCCTTGCTGCCGGCGCGACGGCACTGCTCGGGATCGCCGCGGCACAGCAGGCGGCAACGATGCCGTCCACGCCGCAGGCCGTGGCGCAGTCCTCCGGTGCTGCGCAGCCGCAGGCACAGGCGGAGCTCGATCCCAACGAGAACCCGGCGTACTACCGCTCCGGGCCGTTCCTCGACGGCTACGACTTCAACGAGCTGCCGCTCGATCCGGACAGCCTTTTCTACCCGTCCTCGGCCACCACGCGCAGTGGTGACTACTATTCCGAGAGCAAGCTGCTCGACGTCGAGCGTTGCGGCGACGTCGGCTGCCACCCCGACATCTACGGGCAGTGGTACGAGTCGACCCACCACCTGGGCTCGTTCAACGACCCCTGGTACCGGCGCTCGTTCACCTTCTTCGAGGAGCGCTCCGGGCGCCGGCCGTCGCACTGGTGCGCCGGCTGCCACGACCCGGCGGTGATGATGACCGGCGTGCTCGCCCAGGGTGAGCCGCTCGACTTCGACCGGCCGGGCTCCAACATCGGCATCTCGTGCCAGTTCTGCCACAGCGTCGGGCGCATCGACACGGCGCACACCAACGCCTCGTACGAGCTGGCGCCCTCGGCGCCGCTGCCCGAGGAGGGCACCACCGATCCCGAGCTGCGCCGCAAGGGCAACCAGGAGCTGCTCGACAGCCCCGAGCTCATCGCCCGCCATGCCGGCGATCGCCGGCGCTCGTTCCTGGTGCTGGGCGAGTTCTGCGGCACCTGCCACAAGCAGTCGCTGATCACCCCGGTCAACAACTACAAGTGGCTGCGCGGCTTCGACGAGTTCGACGGCTGGCAGGGCAGCGGCATCCCCGGCTATTCGGCACGCTCCTTCTACTACCCGCCGGAGTTCAAAACCTGCCAGAACTGCCACATGCCCGA
>JASFRZ010000487.1:0-3641 GCA_050114655.1 Acidobacteriota bacterium | reverse complement strand
ACCCGTCGCTCACCCAGTTCAGCAGGGGCCCGAAGTACTGGCCGCGGGCGGAGAACAGCGCCGCGGTGTTGCGGAACACGTAGGTCGGCCCCTCGTAACCGATCTCCCAGCCGGTGACCTCGGCGCGGCCGCTGATCACCGGGTTGACGTTGTTGCCCTCGGCCACCGTCAAGCGCAGCAACGAGCCGTTCTTGCCGCTGTACGCCGTCGGAAAGCCACCGGGAAGAAAATCGGCGTTCTGGATCAGGTTGGGCGCGAAGATGCTGAAGCGGCCGCCGCCGGCGATGTCCTCGCCCTCGCCGAGCGTCTGGTCGAAGTGGGTGACACGGTCGAAGGGAATCTCGTCGATCAGAATGAGGTTGTCGCGCGGACCGCGTCCGCGCACCTGGAAGGCAGAAAACTCGCCGGTGGCGGTGGCGCCCGGCAGTGTGTCCATGGCGCGCAGGATGTCACCCCCGGTGCCCGGGCTACGGCGGATCTCCTCGCGCGACAGCGGAAAGTTGGTCACCGGAGAACGCGGGTCGTCGGACGACACCTTGGCGGTGACGACGACCTCTTCGGACAGCGCACCCGCAGCCGTCAGCTCGAACTGCACGACGGACAGACGGTTGCGCGACACCCGCACGTCGGTCTGCGCGGCGGTCTGGAAGCCGGCGAGCGTGACGACGACCGTGTAGACATCGGGCTCGAGACCGGCAAGACGATAGTTGCCGTCGGCGTCGGTTACCGCGCTCTGCACCGTTGCACCGAAACGGAGCACCTCCACCGTGGCACCCGGCAGCGGGCGCCGCGTCTCGTCATCGACGACCTGCCCGCCGATGCCCTGCCGACGCTGCTCGGTGGCGCGTTGGGCGACCTCGGCCTCGACGCCCGCCTGCGTTTGGGCGGCGGCGCCGCCGGCCGCGCCCACCGCTACCGCGAGCGATGCGATAAGGACTCCCCGCAAGATGGACATCGGTGACCAGTTGCCTCCGTGAGATAGCGCGAAGCCGTGGCAAATGCACGGCGGATCGGTAGTATCCCCTCTACACGCTATCTTGTCAAGATTTTGTCTAGGTTTAATCGAAATAAATGCCGCGACTTCGAGCCAGCGTCTGGTCTCAGGACGCAAAAATTCGCCCGTTCGGCCAAAAAAGTGAAAAAAGTCGAGGGGCACTACCCCACGGCGGTCTCGAAATGCGCTAGTGTTTTCTAATTGTTGCCGGTGCGGAGACGCGCCGGCTTTTCTCGTTTGCGGCGAGAACGCCGTGCCTGCAGCAGCTTGCGAGCCAGCCGTCGGCTGGTCGGCGGCCCGGGGATGAAAAGCGTACCTTCGGCGAGACGCCACACGGCACGCAGGCTATACTCTCGGTAGGTCTCGGCCGCGCTTCCGCGGCGTCCCTCATTTCATTTTCCTGTCCGAATTGCGGTCAAAGACCGCCCCGATCATGATCTCTCGCCTGCGCAACATCGCCATCATCGCTCACGTCGACCACGGCAAGACCACGCTGGTCGACGAACTGCTCAAACAGTCGGGCACCTTCGAGGCACACACCCAGCTCACCGAGCGCATGCTCGACTCCAACGATCTGGAGCGTGAGCGCGGCATCACGATTCTGTCGAAGAACACCGCCATCCGCTGGAACGACTACCGCATCAATATCGTCGACACCCCCGGTCACGCCGACTTCGGTGGCGAGGTCGAACGCGTGCTGTCGATGGTGGATTCGGTGCTGCTGCTGGTCGACGCCGTCGAGGGGCCGATGCCGCAGACGCGCTTCGTCACCCAGAAGGCCTTCCAGCACGGACTCCATCCGATCGTGGTCATCAACAAGATCGACCGCGACGCGGCGCGCCCCGACTGGGTGCACGAGGAGACCTTCGATCTGTTCGACCGTCTCGGCGCGACCGACAAGCAGCTCGACTTCCCGGTGGTCTACACCTCGGCGATCAACGGCACGGCGACGCTCGACCTCGAGCGCTCCGGCTCCGACATGACACCGCTGTTCGAGACCATCGTCAACAACGTGCCGGCGCCTGTCGTCGATCCCGACGGGCCGCTGCAGGTTCAGGTCAGCTCGCTCGACTACTCGTCGTACGTCGGCGCGATCGGCATCGGCCGCATCACCCGCGGCACGCTGCGGCGCAACACGCCGGTGACGGTGATCGATCGCGACGGCAACGAGCGCGACGAGAAGATCCTGCAGGTGCTCGGCTTCCGCGGGCTCGAGCGCGTCGAGGTCGACGAGGCCAGCGCCGGCGACATCGTCGCCTTCTCCGGCATCCCCGAGCCGCGCATCTCCGACACCGTCTGCGACCCCGAGCACGTGCAGGCGCTGCCGGCGCTGACCGTCGATGAGCCCACCATCTCGATGGGATTCGAGACCAACACCTCGCCGCTCGCCGGCCAGGACGGTAAGTACGTGACGTCGCGCCAGTTGCGCGAGCGCCTGGCGCGCGAGGCGCTGCACAACGTCGCGCTGCGCGTCGAGGCCACCGACAGCCCGGACCGCTTCAAGGTCTCCGGGCGCGGTGAGCTGCACCTGTCGATCCTGCTGGAGAACATGCGCCGCGAGGGCTACGAGCTCGCCGTGTCGCGCCCGCGCGTCGTGGTGCACGAGGTCGACGGCGTGCGCGAGGAGCCCTTCGAGCAGCTCAGTGTCGACGTCGAGGACAAGCACCAGGGCTCCGTCATGGAGGCGCTCGGCTCACGCGGCGGCGACCTGCAGGACATGCGCCCCGACGGCAAGGGCCGCGTGCGGCTCGACTACGTCATTCCGACCCGCGGTCTGATCGGCTTCCAGTCCGAGTTCCGTACCATGACCTCGGGCTCGGGCATCTTCGTGCACACCTTCGATCACTTCGGTCCGGTCAAGCGCATGGCGCGCACCCGCCGCCCCAACGGCGCGCTGGTGTCGATGGCCGACGGCAAGGCGCTGGGTTACGCGCTGTTCAACCTGCAGGAGCGCGGCGAGCTGTTCATCGGCCCGGGCGAGACCGTCTACGAGGGGCAGATCGTCGGCCTCGCCGCGCGCGATCGCGATCTGACGGTGAATCCCCTCAAGGGCAAGAAGCTCACCAACATGCGCGCCTCCGGCAAGGACGACGCCATCGCCCTGACCCCGCCGACGCGCTTCACGCTCGAGGAGTGCCTGGAGTTTCTCGAGGACGACGAGCTGCTCGAGGTCACCCCGCACAATCTCCGGCTGCGCAAGCGGCACCTCAATGAAACCGACCGGCGGCGGGCGGAGAAGCAGGCGGCGGGGGTCTCGTAGAACTCACCTCACGGCGTCCCGCATGTCGCCGGAACGGTCTGGTCACACGTGCATCATGTGCGTGGTGATGCTGCTCAGCTCGACCGCCTTTTCTTCCCCGCACACCACGGTGCCGCCGAGATTGACGTAGCGCCGATCAAACATGCAGCTCGGTTCGAAGGAAAAGCTCATGCCGGTCTGTATCTCTACGTCACCGCCGAACATCGGCACCTCGGCTGCCAGCGCATAGCGGTCTGCGCCTGGCAGACGGTTGAAGCCTTCGCCGAAACCGCAGACCAACCCGAACGGGTTGATGCTGTGGATGAGCGGGTGAACGTTGTAGCCGCCCGCCTTCTGCAACGGCACCTGCATCGCCTCGACGACCTGGCCGAACGTGCGACCGGGCAG
>JASFRZ010000486.1:0-3657 GCA_050114655.1 Acidobacteriota bacterium | reverse complement strand
GTATCGCGTCGACGCAGGCCTGGGGCAGCTCGTAGGCTTCGGCTTCCATGCGGTGCTCGGTGACCTCGTCGACGCGCACCGGCTGGAAGGTGCCGGGCCCGACGCTCAGATTGAGCGTGGCGCGCTCGATGCCGTGCTCGACCAGAGCCGCCAGCACCTCGTCTGTGAAGTGCAGCCCGGCGGTCGGCGCCGCCACCGCACCGGGACGGCGAGCGTAGACCGTCTGGTAACGCTCGCGATCGAGGGCAGCGCGCGCGTCGTGGGCGGTGCGCTCGATGTAGGGTGGCAGCGGCATCTTCCCCCACGTATCGAGCAGCTGGTGAGCGCTCACGCCCGCCGGCAGGGCGATCAGGCGGCGGCCATCGGGGGCGTCGGCGCGCACCTCGAGCGCGACGTCGCCCTCACCCAGAAGGAGCTTGTCGCCCGGCCGCACGCGCCGGCCCGGCCGCACCAGCGCCTCCCACACAGCCCCGCCATGACGTGCCGGCTCGACCTCGCGCACCAGCAACACCTCGACCGCGCCGCCGCTGGGGCGTCGGGTATGCAGCCGCGCCGGCTCGACATGCGCGTCGTTGACCACCAGCAGATCACCGGTGCGCAGTAACGAGGGCAGCTCGGCGAACCGGTGCTCGACCGGATCCCCATCGGAACCACGATCGACCGCCAGCAGGCGGGAGGCGTCGCGCCGCGCGGCGGGCTCCTGCGCGATCAGCTCGTCGGGCAGGTCGTAGTCGAAAAGGTCGATGCGCACGCTGCTAAAACAGCTCCGCCTGAGGGCCGCGCGCGCGATCGTCGGGGCGTTGCATCTTGAAGTGGGCGTAAGCGTTGTCGGTGGCGACGCGACCGCGCGAGGTGCGGGCGAGGAAACCGAGCTGGATCAGGTAGGGCTCGTAGATGTCCTCGATGGCGCTCTTGTCCTCGCCGATCGAGGCGGCGATGGTGTTGAGCCCCACCGGCCCGCCGGCGAAATTCTGCATGATGGTCAGCAGCAGCTTGCGGTCGATCTCGTCGAAGCCCATCACGTCGACCTCGAGCTTCCGGAGCGCGCCCTGCGCCACCGCCGCGTCGATCGCCCCGTCGCCGTCGACTTCGGCGAAGTCGCGCACCCGGCGCAGCAACCGGTTGGCGATGCGCGGCGTGCCGCGGGAGCGGCGCGCGATCTCCAGCGCACCCTCCGCATCGGTGGGCACGCCGAGCTTGCGCGCCGAGTTCGACACGATCTGCGCCAGATCCTCGGTGGAATAGAAGTCGAGTCGGAAGACGATCCCGAAGCGGCTGCGCAGCGGCGAGGTCAGCAGCGCCGCGCGCGTGGTCGAACCAACCAGCGTGAAGCGCTGCAGCGGCAACTTGACCGAGCGAGCGCTCGGCCCCTCGCCGATGACGATGTCGATCTGGTAGTCCTCCATCGCCGGGTACAGCACTTCCTCGATCGACGCCGACAGGCGATGGATCTCGTCGATGAAGAGCACGCCGTGCTCCTCGACGTTGGTGAGGATGGCAGCGAGATCGCCGACCTTCTCGATCACCGGCCCGGAGGTGCCGCGCAGCTCGCCCTCCATCTCATGGGCGATGATGTTGGCCAGCGTGGTCTTGCCGAGGCCCGGCGGGCCGAAGAGCAGTACGTGATCGAGCGGCTCGCCGCGCTTGCGCGCCGCCTCGATGAACACCCGCAGGTTGTCGACGATCTTGCGCTGCCCAACGTACTCGTCGAGCGTGCGTGGCCGCAGCGTCTGCTCGAAGCGCGAATCCTCCGATACCGCGGCCGGACTGACCAGACGTTCACTCATGTTCCTTCACCGGCGGCTCGCTGCGGGCGCCGTGAACAGCGGCGCACTCGTGGCCACCCTGTCTTCAGTTCCGCGCTAGCCCGCCAGCACGCGCAGCGTCTGCCGGAGCAACGCCTCGAACTCCTCGGCGGGCTCCTTGACCTTGTCGAGCGCGCGCTCGGCATCGCGCGGACGATAACCGAGGTTCGCGAGCGCCGATAGTACATCCTGGCGTACCCCGCGCGGGCTCGACGGCGCCGCGGCCGGCGCCATCTCCTCGACCTTGTCCTTGAGCTCGAGTGCCATCCGCTCCGCGGTCTTCTTGCCGACGCCGGGGATAGTCGACAGCCGTGCGATGTCGCCGTCGGCGATCGCCGCGGTCAGCACGTCGACGTCCATGCCGGACAGGATCGTCACCGCCAGGCGCGGCCCGATGCCGGCGACCGAGATGAGATGCTCGAACAACCGCTGCTGCGGCAGATCCTTGAAGCCGTACAACTGGATGGCGTCGTCGCGCACGTGGGTGTAAATGCGCAGCTGCACCTCGCTGCCGCGCTCGCCGATCTCGTAGAAAGTGGGCAGCGGCACGTGCACCTGATAGCCGACGCCGTTGACGTCGACGACCAGATATTCGGGCGTCTTCTCGTGCAATACGCCGCGCAGCGCCGCGATCACGATTCGCTCCGTTGCCGCGAGCACGTCGCAATGTCCGCCGTGCGTACCGCCACAACCGCGATCATCGCGCTTGCCGCAGTCGCACGGTAAAGGCGCGCGACTGCATGTGGCACAGGGCCAAGGCGAGCGCGTCGGCGGCATCCTGCTGCGGTGTCTCCGCCAGGTTGAGCAATGCCCTGACCATCTGCGCCACCTGTTGCTTGTCGGCCTGACCGTAGCCGGCCACCGCCTTCTTCACCGCGCGGGCGCTGTACTCGAACACCGGGCAGCCCCCGCCGGCGGCGACGATGACCACCCCGCGCACCTGTCCCAGTACCAGCGCCGACCGCACGTTATGCGCCGCGAATACCTCTTCGACCACGACCTCGTCGGGATGGTGCTCACTCACCAGCTCGCGCAGCGCCGCATCGAGCAGCTTGAGGCGCTCGGTCACCGGTTGCTTCGGCGGCAGCTTGACCACCCCGTGCTCGACGATCTTCGGCGAATTGCCGACCACGTCGATAACCGCGTAGCCGGTGGCACGGGAGCCGGGATCGATGCCCAGGATTCGGACCGGCTCGGGCATCAGCTCGCGGCTTCCAGCGCCTCGGCGTCGATGTCGGCGTTGGTGTACACGCCCTGAACGTCGTCGTGATCCTCGAGCTTCTCCATCAGCGTCAGACAGCGCTCGGCATCCTTGCCGGCGAGCTCGATGTAGTTACTCGGCACCATTGCCAGCTCGGCGCTTTCCCACTTGATGCCGTGGCTCTCGAGTGCGTCCCGCACCTCGGAGAACTGCGCAGGAGCTGTGGTGACCTCGTAGGTGCCGTCGTCGACGCTGAGGTCGTCAGCGCCCGCCTCGAGCACCACGGTAAGCAGATCGTCCTCGTCGATGGCGGACGCGTCCACCAGGATGACGCCCTTCTGCGAGAACATCCACGCCACGGAGTTGAGCTCGCCGAGGTTGCCGCCGGTGCGCTCGAAGATCTTGCGAATCTCCGCCACCGTGCGGTTGCGATTGTCGGTGGCGGTCAGCACAAGCACGGCGACCCCGCCGGGACCGTAGCCCTCGTAGTTGACCTCTTCGTACACCACGCCGGGGATCTCACCCGTGCCGCGCTGGATCGCCCGCTTGATGTTGTCGGCGGGCATGTTCTCCGTCTTGGCGGCGGCCACCGCGGTGCGCAGGCGCGGGTTGGCGTCGATGTCGCCGCCGCCCTGGCGGGCCGCGACGGTG
>JASFRZ010000485.1:0-3667 GCA_050114655.1 Acidobacteriota bacterium | reverse complement strand
CGTTGCCGTCGGGGGTGGCGACCAGGCCGGCGAGCGCCGCGGAGCCGATCAGCCCGATGCGGAAGCCCCATTCTGTCGGGCTGTTGAGTTGGGGCAGCAGGGAGCTGAGCGCCAGACCGAGCGGCACCAGCAACATGGCGGCGATCGCCTGCACCAAAGCGCCGCGGCGCCAGCCCAGCCACGTACCCGCGAGCAGCGCCACGGGCGTGGCGAAGCTGAAGCCGCCGAGGGTGTACTGGACGCGCAGCAGGCCGGCGGCGAGCGACAGCGTCACCCACAGGGCAAGCGGCCAGCGGCAAGGGTGCCAGCGGCTCACGATGGATCAGCGGCGGATATCGAACGGCGGAGTCGAATCAGTCCTGCCTCAGGTGGCTGTCGGTGGACGGCAGGTGATGCGCGCTTGCGGGCGTGGAGGCGGACTCGCGACCCGCCACGGCGACGCCGGCCAGCCCGGGCGACGGCCGCGTGAACGGCTCTCCTCCTGATGTGCTGCGCGGGAGGCCGGCGGGCTGAGGCGTTGGTGCGGGGCGCAGCGCGCGGGTCATGAGCTCGAAGGCGATCGCCGCGTACTCTGCCGCGCCGCGCGATTCGGGATCGTAGTCGGTGATCGGCCGGCGGTTGTCGGCCGCCTCCGACAGCTTGACGTTCTCGTGCACCACGGTGTCGAACACCAACTCGCCGTACCTGGCACGCAGCTCGCCGAGCACCACCCGGGCGATGCGTGTGCGCCCGTCGAACAGGCACACCAGGATGCCGGTCAGCGTGGCGTTGGCGTTGCCGCGGGTGACGACGTCGTCGACCAGCCGCTGCAGTCGCTCGAGGCCGCCCAGCGCCATGCCTTTGGCCTGAACCGGGGCGAGAACTTCATCCGCGGCGGTCAATGCATTGGTCAACACCACGCCCGGAGCCGCGGAACAGTCGAACAGGGCGAAGTCATAGTCTTCGCACATGCGGGCCCACAGAACACGCTCGCCGGCCAGCGCGCCACGATCGATCTCGTGCAGCTTCGGGGATGCCGGTACCACCTCGAGGCCGGGCCAGCGGGTGGCGATGGCGGCACTGCGCACGGTGGCCTGCCCGCGCAGGATCTCGTACAGGGTCGGCTCTCCGTTACCGGGATTGGCCCGCAACCAGTTGGTCAGGTTGCACTGCGGATCGCAGTCGACCAGCAACACGCGCTTGCCCACACGGGCGAGGCTCGCCCCGATATTGACGGCGGACGTGGTCTTACCGACGCCACCTTTCAGATTGCAAACTGCATAGGAGCGCAAGCCGCAGTCTCCAGTGTGAGCAATTGCTCGATCGTAGGCGGCTACGAGAAGTGCCGTCAAGAGCAAAGGGCCGTCGAATCAACGCTTTACGGGAGAACGACCGCACGCTTTGCTCGGGTACGTAACGTGCTGGCGACAATGCGCTGCGGACGTGCGGCGGATTGCTCCGCCGCGATAATCTTCCCATGATTCGGGAGGTGGATGGTGCATCGGGTCATCGAGTCACGGCGGGTGGGGTCACGGCGCGTCGCCGGATTCTGGCTGCTCGCGACGCTCGCCGCTCTGGCAGCAGTTACCGCCTGCGCGCACGGCGCGGGACAGGATCCGTCCGTCGCCCCGCCCGAGCACCCTTCGCCCTCTCCGCTTCCCGCTTCGTTTGCCGAGCGCCCGCCGATCGAGGTCGACCCCGACGGCACGAACGGACCGGCGCGGCTGATTCGTTATCCGGCGGTCTCGCTGGCGGAGCGCGAGGGGCACATCATCGAGCTGGTCGAGGAGCTCGGTATCGTGGCCGGCGACGGCGGCTCGTTCACTTTCGAGCGCGCTGCCAACGTGGTGATCGACGAGCACGACGAAATCTACGTTCATGACAGCGAGCGCTACCGCATCGTCGTGTTCGAGCCGGACGGTGGCTTCGCGCGCGCCTACGGCGGCGCCGGCGAGATGGCCCCGTTCCATCTCGGCTGGATCGCGCTCGCCGGCAATCGGCTGGCGATCAGCACCGGTACCAAGATCGCCGTGTGGAGCCTCGATCGACGCCACCTGTACGATCGCTCGCTGCTGAGCCGGGCCTTCTCACGCGACGTGCAGGGCACCGAGGACGGCAACCTGGTGGGCTCGTTCGAGATGCTCTCCCGGACCGGCGAGCCCTGGTACAGCGTCGAGAAGGTCTCGCTCGACGAGGACCGTTCGTTCACCTATGGAGCCGTCCGCATGCCGCCGCGCGACGCCGTCCGGCCACGGGCCCGGCCGGGCTTTGCCGCCACGCGCGACGGCGGCGTGTACCTCACCCGCGGCGACGAGTACGCCGTCATGGCCTACGCCGCCGACGGGCGCGAGCTTTGGGCGCTGCAGGTCGATCCGCTCGCCGTCTCGGCGCCGGGGCCCGAGCTGTCGGTGCCGGCTGGGGGACAGGGTTACGGCCACCCGCTGCGCACCGACGGTAGCGGCAACCTGTACGTGTTCCCGTACCCGGGCCCCGGCTGGGACCGGGACGTCGTGCCGGTCGATGTGTACACGCCGCAGGGAGAGCGCATCTTTGCCGGCTTCATGGCGCCGCGAAGCTGGGTGCGGGCCAAGGACGACGCGGTGTACGGCATCGAGGCAGATGGTGACGCGGGGCGCGAACGCGTGGTGCGCTATCGATTGCGGACGCCGTTCCCGCTTGTCGCGACGCGCTGAACGAACAGGTCCGGGTGCCGCTCGTCGCGCGGCGTGGTGCTGACTCGACGCTCGTTGCGGCCGTCGGCGTCGGCTTCGTAGATCTCCCAGTTGTCGTGCCGATCGGTCACCCATACCAGGCGTCGACCGTCCTGGGAGAACTGTGGGTCCTGGTTGTCGCCCGCGGCGCTGGCGAGATCGAGCGCGTCGCCGCCGTCGGCAAGAATCGAGCGCAGGTCGGTACCGACCAGATCACCGCCGGCCATGTAGGCGATGCGCTCGCCGGCCGGGTTCCAGGCCGGGTTGCAGCGGCCGGGGAGGGGACCGGTGATGCGCTCGATTGCCCCACCGGCGAGGTCGAGCACGTAGACCTGCCAGGAAAACCGCCGGTCGGAGGAAAACGCGATGCGGCGTCCGTCGCCCGCCGCGGTCGGGCCGCCGGTGCGGCCTCCGTCGTAGTGGGTCAGCTGACGCAGGTCGCCGCTCTGCAGGTCGAGTAGCCAGATGTTCTGGTCGCCGCTGCGGTCGGAAGAAAACAACAATCGCCCGTCGGGCATCCAGTCGGGATCGGAGTCGTCGCCCGGATGATCGGTGATGCGCTGCAGGTTGCCGCCGTCGGCGTCGATCACGTAGACATCGTTGTTGCCGCGCAGGTCGGAGTGGAATGCGACCCGGGTGCCGTCGGGCGACCAGCGCGGGCGCTGGTCGCGTGCCCGGTGGCTGGTCAACGTGACGGGGCGGGGCGCGCCGGCGTCGTAGCGATGGATATTGACCTGGCCGGAGGCGTGAGACTCGAACACGATGCTGCCCGCGGTGAGCGACCACGAGCGCCGGTCCTGCGGGCGACCGGCGTGACCGGGCGAAGTAGCGAGCAACAGCGCGCCGCCAATCAGCGCGCCGAAAACGACGATTCTGTTCATGAATCGAGAATCACATCGTCCGACGGTTCACACAAGAGCGCGGTGCGCGCGGCCCCTGTTCGATTATCCGGCGGCCGGGGGCTATCGTCTCGGCAT
>JASFRZ010000484.1:0-3674 GCA_050114655.1 Acidobacteriota bacterium | reverse complement strand
AGCTGGGCGCCGACGCGGTCCATGTCGGAGCGCGCCGCCGCGACCGTCACGCCTTCGTTCAGCCGGCCGATGACGTTGAGCCACAGGCTGCGGCGCGAGGTGTCCACCACCGAGGGTGGGAACGGACGCCAGAAGCGCGCCTCTTCGGAGCCGAAGGCGAAGTCGGCCGGCATCACGCCGACGACGGTGAAGTCCTCGCCGTTGAGCGTCAGCTCGCGTCCGACGGCCGCCGGGTCACCGCCGAAGCGGCTCTCCCACAACCCGTGGCTGATCACCACCACGTTGGGGTCGCCCTGCCAGTCGGTTGGCGAGAACACCCGTCCTTCGGCGGCCTGCGCACCGAGCACCTGCATCAGGTTGGGCGACGCCTGCACCCCCAGGATGCGCTGCGGCTCGCCGTCGCCCGAGACGTTCATGCGCGCGAACGACCATGCCGCCATGTCGGCGAACGTCTCGCTGCGGTCGCGCCAGTCCTCGTACAGCGGGTACGAGGTGATGTCCTGCGGCCAGCCCTGCAGCCGGTTGTCGAGCCACACGGTCATCAGCTGCGCGGGCTCCGGGTAGGGCAGCGGGCGCAGCAGCACCGCGTTGATCACGCTGAAGATCGCCGAGTTGGCGCCGATGCCGAGCGCCAGGGTGATCACGGCCACGGCAGTGAAGCCGGGACGTGCGCGCAGGGTGCGCAGCGCCAGGCGTACGTCGAGTTGCAGCTTGTCCATGGTGAGTCCTCGCGGGGGCCGGGAGCGGCCGGGAGGAGCGGGCTGGGGGTGATCGGAAGCAACGACGCCGTGGCGTCGGCGACGCAGGTTGGGGACGATTGATCGCAGAGCCTGGTTCCAGTACCAGGCGTCGGCGCGCAGCTTGCCGCGGACCGGGCGGATGCGCGCCTCGTATTCCTCGTCGAGATCGCCGACCAGGGCGCCGCGCTCGCGGCGTGGCAGCGTCCAGGCGATCAGCAGCGCCGGCAGTCGCGGCGCGCGGCAGGACTCGCCGTCGGGGCGATGGCGGCGGCTCACGATTCGCTCGCCTCGGAGTCGAGCTCGACGCCCTGCCACATGCTGGCGTGCGCCGCGCGCGCCTCCTGCAGCGCGGCGGCGCCCGCGGCCTCGAGCTTGAAGTAACGCCGCGGTCGGCCGCGCCGCACCGATTCGGGGCGCGCCAGCCAGGAGGTCACCAAGCCCTTGGCTTCCAGCCGGTCGAGCGTCGCGTACACCGCGCCGATCGCTACCGAGCGATCGACACGCTCCTCGATCTGCTGGCGGATGCGCATGCCGTAGGCGTCATCGCCGGCGTGCACGACAGCCAGCAGCACCTGCTCTTCGAACGTCCCCAACAAGCTGTTGTTGCCCATGGGGACATAGTTCTACATTGTAGAAGTGGACAACGCAAGAGCGCCGCCCGGGTGGCCCGGGCGCCGATGAAGGTCAGTGCAGCGTGGCGAAGTGGCCGACGCGCGGGTGCACCAGCCGTTCGAAATCGTCGATCGCGATCTCGAAGGTCTCGCGGTGGGTGCCGCCGTTGAACACGATGCGCTCGTCTTCCTCGAGCGACTCGTCCATGTACACCGGCAGGTCGTAGAGGTTGCCGAACGGCGGCATCGCACCGACCTCGCAATCCTCGAACAGCGGCGCGAACTCCTCCTCTTCGGCGAGGCGCACCTCATCGACGTCCAGTGCCTCGGCGGCGGCGTCGAGATCGACGTCCAACGAAGCGGGCACGCACATCATGGCGAGACCGTCCTCGCCCTTGACCATCACCACCTTGACGAAACGGTGTCCGGAGACGTGCTCGACGGCCGCGACCTCCTGCGCCGTGTACGCCCGCGGGTGATGGTGCATGGCGAACTCGACCCCCTGCTCTTGCAGGTATGCGGCCAAGCGCTCTTGTGCCGTCATGGTTTCCTCCCGTTGCTGGCGGGAGGCGCTGCCCGGCCGGGCGGTTCGTCGTTGCGGGCAGCTGCTCCCGCGTAACTCGTCTCGTCCAGGATTCTATCAAGAAACTCGGATGTCCAGCTCGTGTTTTCTGGCGACGGTGACCGACGGGGGTCACCCTTTCATACTAGCCGGTGCGCAGCGCCGCCATCGGGTCGACGCCGGCGGCGCGCCGCGCCGGCAGCCAGGTCGCCAGCAGTGCGATCACCCCGAGGGTGAGCAGCCCCGCTGCATAGACGGCTGGATCGAGGGGGTCGACGCCGAACAGCAGCGCCGTCATGACGCGCGACAGCGCCACCGCGCCGACCAGTCCGAGGGCGAGGCCTACGACGGCAACCGCCATGCCTTGCCACAGCACCATGCGGCCGACGTCGGCGGCGCGGGCGCCGAGCGCCATGCGCACACCGATCTCGTTTCTGCGTTGCGCTACCAGGTACGCGAGCACGCCGTAGACGCCGACGGCGCCCAGGGTCAGCGCAACCAGCCCGGCGATAACCAACAGGATCATGGCGAATGCGGTCGGCGCGCTGGCGCGGTCGAGCACCTCCTGCATGGCGCGCAGGTTGGCGATCGGCACGTTGCTGTCGAGCTCGCGCACCGCTGCGCGCACGGTCGGAGCGAGCGACAGCGGTGGCACCTCGCTGCGCACCACGTACGTCAACGTCTGCGGCGGTGCCACGTAGGAATAGGGGCCCAGGAAGGAGACGTAGAGGAACTCGGGCGCCGGCTCGGCGAGCCCGTAGGCGAGGTGATCGCCGGCGACGCCGACCACGGTGTACGGCTCTTCCTCCGGAACGTCGGGGAAGATGCGCTTGCCGATGGCACTCTCACCCGGCCAAAGGCGGGCCGCGAGATTGGCGCTGACCACGGCGACCGGAGCGCGTTGCGGGTCGGCGGCCTCGAAACCGCGCCCCTCGACGATGGGGATGCCGAGGGCGCGGAAGTACCCCTCGGTCGCGCCGCGCACGTCCACCGAGGGCGGCGTCTCGCCGGGCTCGAAGGGCATGCCCTCGGGGTACACCGGGGTGCGGCCGTCGCACGGGTCGAGCGGCAGGCACACGGTGGCGCCCACCGCGCTTACTCCGGGTAACGTCGACAGCCGCTCGATGATGCTCTGGTGAAACCGGAAGGCCTCGGCAGGGTCGGGATACAGCGCGCGCGGCAAGCCGATCTGCAACACCAGCGCGTTTTCCGCGTCGAAGCCCGGCTCGACATCGCGTAGCTGCTGGAACGTGCGCACCATCAGCCCGGCGCCGACCAGCAGCACCAGCGCCAGAGACACCTGCGCGATCACCAGCCCGTTGCGCAGACGGTGGCGCGCACGGCCGACGGTGGTGCCACGGCCGCCGTCGATCATCGCGCCGGCGGTCGGCCGCCTGCGGCTCAGGGTGGGGATCATGCCGAACACCAAGCCGGTGGCCAGCGAGATCGCTGCAGCAAACAACATTACCGAAGCATTGACGCCAACGTCGTGCAGGCGCGGCAGGGTGCTCGGACCCCAGCTGACGACCCAGCGCACGCCGATCAGCGCCAGCGCGACGCCGCCGACGCCGCCGAGCGCGCTGAGAACCAGGCTTTCGGCGAGGTGGTGGCGCAGGAGCTGCAGGCGCCCGGCACCGAGCGCCGCCCGCACGGCCAGCTCGCGGCGCTGCGCCTCGGCGCGCACCAGGAAGAGGTTGGCCACGTTGGCGCACGCCACCGCCAGCACGAAGGCCACCGTGCCGAGCAGGATCCACAGCATCT
>JASFRZ010000483.1:0-3677 GCA_050114655.1 Acidobacteriota bacterium | reverse complement strand
CACCGTCTGCAATGCTTCGCTGTAGATGGCGCTCGCCATGGCTTCGATCTCGGCACGTGATGGCATAGGTGTCTGGTGCTCCTCCTCCGATTGCACGAGTTGCCCGACGCTGCGTTGCCGAGGCGAAGCCGCGGCCTCGGGTGTGGAGGGCGGAGGCTCGGGCTTGGGTGGGGCCGGTGCGGGGGCGGGTGGTGGCGCGGCAGCGGAGGGCTGTGCGGGAGGCTGCGGCGGCGGGGCGGGCGCCGGCTGCGGCTGCTCCACGAGATCGGCGATGGCGGGCTGATCGACCTCCGGCTGATCGGCCGGCGCCGCTGCGACCGGTTGTTGCTCGACGACAGGCTGTTCGACTACTGGTTGCTCGACGGGAGCGGCGGACGACTGCGCTGACGGTGGTGGTGCAGCAGGTTGCTCGACGGCCGGCGCCGGAACAGTCGCTGCCGGTTCCGGCGCGACAGGAGCCTCTGGCGCCACCTGCTGCGGCTGGGGCGCAGGAGGCTGCTGGGGCGGCGGCGGCAACGGTGCTTCGGCCGCAGGAGGCGCCGCAGCGGGTTGCTCGGCTGCCGCCGGCGCTGTCTCGGCAATGGGCTCCTGCTCGGGTTCCGCCGCGGCAGGTTGCTCGGCTACCGCTGGCGCGGTCTCGGCGGCGGGCTGCTGTTCGGGTTGCTGTTCAGGTTGCTGCTCGGGTTCCGCCGCGGGGGGTTGCTCGGCCGGAGCTGCTGCGGCAGGCTGTCCCGCCGTCGCGGGGTCAGGTTCGGCGGCAGCAGGTGCAGCGGCCGTCTCGGCGACTTGTGCCGTGGGCGACTCTGTTTCGGAAGCCGGCGCTTCGGCAGGCGCATCCGCGGCGTCAGCGCGCTCACCGGCTGTGTTGTCGACGGCGCCGGCGTCAGCCGCTTCCGCTTCCAGCGGCGCTTCGTCCGCGGGCGAGGTGTCCTTCGTCCGCGACGACTTCAGAAAATTGAGCGGATTCACCATGCCAACCGTCTGTTTCCGGACCTGGCGGCGCCCTCTCGTTCGTGGCGCGGGCGCCCCCTATCCTCGATGCGAACCCCTGGACGATATCGCTGCGTGATGCGCACGAAAACGCACTCCAAGGTCCTCGCAATCAACGCTTATTCATAACGGATAGTCATTCTCGCAGGTTCACGACGGCGATTTCCAGACGAATTGCGCACAAATGGTGTCCTTTGCGTTTCAGTTCGCAGGCACCGCGCGGCCGGCCGCCCAGGCGCGCAACCGCGCAACACGCTCCGCCATGGTCACGGCCAACGGGCGGGTGGTGCGGCACTCGGCAAGGAGCAACTCCGCGGTCAGGTCGTTGTCGGTGGCGAATGCGGTGTACAGCGCGGCGATCACCGCCTGCTCGATCTCGGCGCCGGAGAAGCCCTCGGTGAGGTCGGCGAGCTCATCGAGGTCGAGTGCAGTGGCATCCTGGCCGCGCCGCTCCAGGTGGATCCGGAAGATCTCCCGGCGCACCTGCGCAGCGGGCAGATCGACGAAGAAGATCTCGTCGAAGCGGCCCTTGCGCAGGAACTCTGCCGGCAAACGGTCGATGTCGTTGGCGGTGGCGACGACGAACACGTCGCCGGTGCGCTCCTGCATCCAGGAAAGGAAACTCCCCAGGATGCGTTGGGAAACACCGCCATCCTCATCGCCGCCGGAGGCAAAGGCCTTCTCGATCTCGTCGATCCACAGCACCACCGGCGCCATCTCCTCAGCGGTGCGCATGGCGCGGCGGAAATTCTTCTCGCTCTCGCCGATGAACTTGTTGTATAGCGTCGCGGTATCGAGCTTGAGCAGGGGCAGGCGCCACTCCCGGGCTACCGCCTTGGCGCTGAGGCTCTTGCCGCAGCCCGGAACGCCGAGCAGCAAGACGCCGCGCGGAAACGGCAGGCCGAACTCCCCGGCACGCAACGGCTCCGCAACCACCGCTTTGCGCTTGGCGAGCCATGAGCGCAGGCTCCGCAGATCAGCGACGTCGGCGACGTCGGCGTGCTCCAGCGGGTAGTACTCGAGAAGCCCTTCGCGCTCGACCACCGCGCGCTTGGCCTCGATCACATGACGGATGTCGTCAACGTCGAGTCGACCGTCCTCGACAATCGCCTTGGTCAGAACCTTCTCCGCCTCCAGCAAGGTCATGCCGGCGAGGTGGTTGACCAGCGCGGCGCGCTCCTCGTCGCTCAGCGCCACATCGACCGGGCGACGCCGTGCCAGATCGCGCACGATGTGACGCAGCAGCCTCTCGAAGTCCTCGCGGCACGGGCCGGGAAGCGAAACCGTGGCCACCAGGGACCGCAGCCCTTCCGGGATGCGCATGTCGGTGTCGGTCACGACCACCGCGCCGTGGATCTTTTCCAGGCTGCCGATCGCTTCGCGCAATTGTTCCGCGAGCATCGAGCTGCCGGCGAGATCCTCACCGACGCCGTGGAAGTGGTAGATCGCCGGATGGCCGGACGCGGCAATGTGACCGAACGCGGCGCCCAGATCACGGGTCGCGTAGATCGCTCCATCGCCGCCGTCGAGCCCCAGACCCTGTAGCCGCGACCAGCGAAATAACGGCACGCCGACGTCATCCGCGAGGTGACGCAACAAGGTGACGGCGCGCCGTTCCTCGGCGGTGACCAGGTGGATAAAGCCGTAGCGCGAGCGCAACAGCAGCTCGATGTCGCGCAGCACATCGGGCGACGACATTTCCAACGGGCTCCGGCGGCTCACCTCAGGATTGTGCCCGAGTAATGGGCCGGGTGCCGTTGCGGGCCTCGTCGCAGGCGATCATCATGCGCGGCATTCTAGCAGGGCGCATCGGACAGCCCGCGTACGGCGCCGGGGGTGCGCGGTAACGGGTAGGTGGGCTCGGGCGGAATCGAACCACCGACGCCCAGATTTTCAGTCTGGCGCTCTACCGACTGAGCTACGAGCCCACCTAGAAGTCGTGGAGGCAGCCGTGCGATCGCCGGCCGCCGGGCGCTGCGAGCGGGACACCGTCCAGCGCCAGGAGAGGATAGCAGCAAATACGCCCCGGTGTGCACCCCGTCGCCCAAGGCCCGCGCCCGCCACGGAGACGATTCCGCGTCCGCTCGCGGGCGGCGCGACGCCGCTGCTGTGTTACGATCCGGCGCACCCGACGCGCTGTGGGCGCGCGCCGGAGACTGGTGATCTGGGGGCAGGTTCCCGAAGTTCCGGGTGGAGGTCTATGAGCGAGCAAGAGAAATGGGCCACCCGCGTCGGCCTGGTGCTGGCGATGGCGGGTAACGCGGTGGGCCTGGGCAACTTCCTACGCTTCCCGGTGCAGGCCGCGCAGAACGGCGGCGGCACGTTCATGATTCCCTACTTCATCTCGTTCCTGCTGCTCGGGATCCCGATGATGTGGGTCGAGTGGGCCATCGGCCGCTACGGCGGCGGGCATGGTCACTCCTCGACGCCCGGCATGCTCGAGCGGCTGTGGAACAACCCGCTGGCCAAGTACCTCGGCGCCCTCGGCCTGTTCATGCCGCTCACGGTGATGGTCTATTACACCTACGTCGAGTCCTGGTCGCTGGGCTACTCGCTGTTTTCCGCCACCGGCTCGTACTGGGGTAACGACTCGTTCGACGCCACCCGCGCCTTCCTCGCCGGCTATCAGGGCATCGAGGCCAACCAGTACTTCAACGGCATCTTCTGGGCCTATGCGCTGTTCGTGG
>JASFRZ010000482.1:0-3678 GCA_050114655.1 Acidobacteriota bacterium | reverse complement strand
CAAGGTGTACGACCCGCAGCGCACGCCGACCTCGTTCGCCGCGGCGCTGGCGCGCTTCGCCTTTCACTTCGGCGCCACCGGCAGCGGCGCGATGCGCGGCAACTTCGCCATCGTCGCCGAAGGCGTCGGCCTGTGGATGGACCAGGAGCCCGCCGCCGCCGGCGGCGGCTTGAACCTGCTGCTGCGCTACACCTGGGCGGCGGGGCGCTGGCGACCGATGCTGTTCGGCGGCGCCGGCATCCTGTACTCCGACGAGCAGATCCCGCCGGGCGAGACGACGCGCAACTTCATGCCGCAGGCGGGCATCGGACTGCAGTATTTGATCGGCGCGCACGTCGCCGTGGGCGGCGAGTATCGCTTCCATCACATCTCCAACAAGGGCGCCACCGAAACGAACCCCGGCATCAATTCCCATCTGGTACTTTTCGGGGTCTCCTGGTTTCGCTGATCGCCCCGACCCGAACGCCATGACCCGCATATCCCGACCCCGTACACTCGCTTGTCTGATCACCGTCGCGCTCGTGACACTCGCTACCGCCGGCGCGGCGCACGCGCAGGGCGGCACCGCCACCGCGCCGCAGCTCGTATCGCCGCTCAAGCCGCAGGGCGGCACCGAGTGGAGCGTGTTCTACGGCCTGGGGATCAACCAGCAGATCAACAACTCCGCCAAGGGCATCAACATCGCCACCGGCGGCGTGCGCTGGAGCCACATGTGGGCGGAGCACTTCGGCAGCTTCCTGCGCGGTCACCCCACCGTGGCGATCGAGTTCCTCCCGGTGATGGCCTTCGTGCAGCACGGCGGCACCACCTGGGGGGTCGGCGCCAACCTGATCTACGAGCACCATTTCGCCGTCAAGGGCCGCGTGCTACCGGTGTGGAAGCTGGGCGCCGGGTTCCTCTACACCAACCACGCCGTTCCCGCACGCGAGACGCGTCACAACTTCAGTCTGCTGACCGCGCTCGGGGTGGATTTCATGGTCAACCGCAACAGCGCCCTGTTCGTCGGCTATCGCTTCCACCACGTGTCGAATGCCAATACCGGGTATCGCAACCCGGGGATCAACGTGCATTCGATCATTTTCGGCCTGTCGTTTTACCGCTGAGGTAGTCGGCGAGCGCATCGCGGGTGCTGCGGCGCGGGCGGAAACCGAGCTCTCGGGTGAGGCGCGTGGTGTCGGCGACCCAGGGGTAGCGAATGTAGTCGAGCAGACCGGGCGGAAAGCGCAGCAGGCGCAGGCGCCAGCCCAGCGCCGCCAGGGCGTACAGCAGC
Organism: Acidobacteriota bacterium; assembly: GCA_050114655.1. Taxonomy (GTDB): domain Bacteria; phylum Acidobacteriota; class UBA890; order UBA890; family UBA890; genus JASFRZ01. The sequence continues at coordinate 2,408 of JASFRZ010000482.1, read as the reverse complement.
GGCGCGGGCACGGAGACGCTCGGCTTGCCGGCCATGCGGCAGATCTCCTTGAACGACACCACACCGGCGCCGGCGGCATTGAAGGTGCCGGGCGGGGCGTCGTGGATCATCCACCACAGCAGGTCGGCGGCGTCGTCCTCGTGCAGGAACTGCAACGGCGGGTTGGCGCCGGCGACGCGGAACATCACCGGCCACTCGGTGACGTGCGTGACGATGTTGCGCGCGTGCGGGCCGAGCACGATGCAGGCGCGCGTTACCACCAGCTCGACGTCCGGGTGGGCGGCACGAAACGATGGCAGCCACTGCTCCACCTCGGCCTTGAAGCGGCCGTACGGGTAGGACGGGTTGGGGGTCGGCGGATCCTCCTCGGTGAGCGGCAGCGTGCGCCGTGGATCGATGCCGTACGACGTGGTGCTGCTGGGATAGACGATGCGCCGCACCCCGGAGGCCACCGCCGCGGCAAAGGCGTTGCGCGTCCCCTCGACGTCGACGCGCTGCTCGCGCTGCAGGTCGTGCACCGGGTCGAAGACCCAGGCGAGATGCACCAGGACCTGCGGGCGAAAGTCAACGAGACGCTGCTGCAGCGAGGAGTCGGTGACATCCTGCAGCGCGAAGGCGGCGCCCGCCGGCCAGCGTTGCGGCGCCCTGCGGATGTCGAGGCCGAGTACGCCGGCGCCGGCATCGACGCAACGGCGCGCCAGCTCGACGCCGAGATAACCGGACGCACCGGTGATGGCGACGCGCTCGACGCTCACCGGATCGCGCCGCCCGGGAATCCCGGAATCAGGTCGCCCACGCGGTTGGTGGCGATGCCGTCAACCCCGAGCTGTAACAGGCCGTTGACCAGCTCGGGGCTGTCGGCGACGTAGGCGCCGACGCGCAGCCCCGCGGCGTGCGCCCGCGCCACCGTGTCGGGACGGTCGAAGAGCCGCGGCGTGTAGGCCACCAAGTAGTCGGCGCCGGCACGCAGGGTCTCCTCGATGAGCCGCCGCCGGCGCCACCAGCGGAACACCAGGCCGAGCGGGAAGCCGGGCGCCAGCGCACGCACCCGCTGCAGCGCGCGCGGCGCGAACGACAGCACACCGACCGCATCCATCATGCCGGTGGCCCGCGCCGCGTCCACCACGCCGGCCTCGATGCGGCCGTCGGTGTCGGCGAGCGCCTCCGGCTTGATCTCGACGAACACCGCCGCGCGTCCGCGGGCCAACTCGAGGAGCTCCTCGAGGCGCGGCACGCGCTGGCCGGCGAAGGCGTCGCCGAAGCGCTCCGGGTAGCCGGCATCGAGCGCGCGGATCTCGTTCCACGCCAGCCTGCGCACCGCGCCGCGGCCGTCGGTGGTGCGATCGACGGTGGGATCGTGCATCACGATGGCGACGCCGTCGCGCGACATCTGCACGTCGCACTCGAGCACCTCGGCACCGGCGTCGAGCGCCTCCTCGAAGGCGCGCAGGGTGTTCTCCGGCGCCTGCGCCGAGGCGCCGCGGTGGGCGATGAGAAACGGCAACCGCTGCCAGCCTTCCATCAAAGGCTGCCCAGCCCGGCGCCACCGTCCACCGTGACGATCGCGCCGGTGAGGTAGTCCGGCGCGGCGGCGAGAAACAGCACCGCGTCGGCAATGTCCTGCGGCCGGCCGATCGCGCCGCCGGGGATCTGCGCGATCACCCGCTCGCGCTCGGTTTCCGGGGTGCCGTCGGGGAAGAGCACCGTGCCGGGCGCCACGCCGTTGACCTGCACCGTCGGCGCGAGAGCCTGCGCCAGGCAGCGGGTGAGCATGTCGAGGCCGGCCTTGGCGGCGCAGTAGGGCGCGTAGGCGCCGATCGGCGACACCCCGGCGGTGCCGCACACGTTGAGGATGCGCCCGCTGCCGGCGCGCATCATCAGGCGCGCGGCCGCCTGCGAGACATGGAACGGACCGTCGAGGTTGACCGCCAGGGTGCGTCGCCAGAGCTCATCATCGACCTCCAGCAGCGGGCGATGGTCGAACACGGCGGCGTTGTTGACCACCAGGTCGAGGCGGCCGAAGTGCTCGCTGACGCCGTCGAGCATCACCTCGACGTCGGCGCGGCGGGCGACGTCGGCGCGCCACGACGCTGCCTCGCCGCCCGCGCCGCTGATCTCGTCGACAAGACTCTCCGCGGCCGCGGCCGAACTGTGGTAGTTGATTGCCAGGCGATACCCGGCGCCGGCCAGCGCCATACTGATCGCGCGGCCGACGCGCACGGCGCCGCCTGTTACCAGGGCAACGGGTTGCAATAGGGGAACCTCCTTATATAGCCTGCCTCCGATCAGCTTTGATTCTTCCGATTCTAGCGTGCTCCCGTGAAGCATTCTCACACTCATCCCAACAACAAGAGTTCCCTTACCGTGAATCGAATTCCCCATCGCGAGGATCCTCGCTCGCCCGCCTC
>JASFRZ010000481.1:0-3720 GCA_050114655.1 Acidobacteriota bacterium | reverse complement strand
CGCAACGCCCGGGGCTGGTTCGCGGAGTTCAGGATCCCGTTCTCCAGCCTGCGGTTTCGACCGGGCGATGCGCTCGTCTGGGGCGTCAATTTCGAGCGCAACATCCGGCGCAAGCGCGAGCAGGTGATGTGGCAGGGATGGTCGCGCGACTACAACCTCGAGCGCATCAGCCAGGCCGGCACGATTCTCGGCTTGCACGATTTGAGCGGCACGCGACTGATCGACGTCCGGCCCCAGGGGCTCGCCGGGTTCGAGTGGCTCGACGAATCGCAGCGCGACACGGTGGGTCACCTCGGCATCGACGTGCGCTACAACCCGACCGCCGCCTGGCGGTTGAACGCCACGGTCAATCCGGATTTCGCCCAGGTGGAGGCCGACCGCGAGACGGTCAACCTGACGCGCTTCCCGCTGTTCTTTCCCGAAAAGCGCGAGTTCTTCCTGGAGGGCCAGGAGTTCTTCGACTTCGAACTCGCTTCCGACACGCAGCCTTTCTACTCGCGCCGCATCGGCCTGGCGGCCGACCGCACCGAGATCCCGATCCTCCTCGGAGGACGCGTGCTCGGCAAGCAGGGAGGGACCACGATCGGCGCCATGGTGCTGCAGACCGCTGCGAAGGAGGACGACCTCGGAATCGAGCGCGAGCCGACCGCGAACTTCGGCGTGTTCCGCATCAAGCGGGATGTGCTCGAGGAGTCCTCGGTCGGCGCGCTGCTGGTCAGCCGCATCGAGCCCGGGCGGCACAACTTCACCTACGGCGTCGACCTCGCCTACACCACCTCGGAGATGCTCGGTGACAAGGAGCTGACCGCCGGTTTGACGCTGGCGCAGTCCTACACCTCCGATGCCGATGTCAAGACCGGCCTGGCGCACCGCTTGTACGCCGCCTACCCCAACGACTTGCTGGAGATGTCGGCGTCGTGGGTCCGCGCGGCGGATTCCTTCGATCCGGAGGTGGGCTTCGTGCGCCGGCGTGGCTACCAGCGGTGGGGCTCGGAGGTCGTCATCGCGCCGCGCCCCGCGTTCCTGCCGTTGATCCAGCAGATGGAGTTCAAGCCTTGGGAGCTCTCCTACTACCAGAACGACGCTACCGGCGAGCTCGAGTCGTTCGCCTGGGAAGTCGTGCCGCTGGCGTTCACCACGCGCAGCGGTGAGGAATTCGAGATCGCGCTACACCGCCTCGGCGAGCTCCTGTACGAGCCTTTCGAGCTGTTCCAGGGTGTCGAGATTCCCCCCGGCGAGTACTGGTATTGGCGCTGGGACGTGGAATTCAATACCTTCACCGCACGTCGCCTGTCAGGCGGCGTCGAGATCGGCGGCGGCGACTTCTACAGCGGCGAGCAGAGCAACATCGCGCTGACGGGTCGCTGGCGGATGAGCAAGCACCTGACGCTGCAGGGAGACTGGGAGCACAATCTGATCTCGCTCGGCGCCGAGGAGTTCTCCGTCCAGGAGGCTGCGGTGCGCGCCGATTATGCTTTCACGCCGTCGTTGTTCGGCTCCGTCGCAACGCAATGGAACAACGAAGACGAGGAGGCGATCGTCAACTTCCGCCTCGACTGGATCCCCGAGCCCGGCTCGGTGCTGTACTTCGTCGTCAACCAGAATGCCGCGACGCGGCTCCCGGAAGCGCCGGCGCTGCGCTGGCACCCGACGCGCACCACGATTTTGACCAAGGTGGTGTGGCGTTTCGCCTTCTGACGACCTCGTCAGCCGTGGTGGCTGATCATGATCAGGCCGCAGTCGGTCTTCTCGGCGAGTAGCCGGGTGGCGCCGCCGAACACCTTCCGTCTGCGGCCGGCGCTCTGCAGGCCGAGGACGACCAGGTCGAATTCATGCGTGCGCGAGGTGATTTCGGCGACCACGTCTGCGCTGCGCACCACCAGCGTCTCGCACTCGACCCGCGCCTCGTCACTGGCAAGCTCGTCGAGCTCCTTGCGCGCCCGGTAGACGTCGAGGTCGGAGGCGCTCTCCGGAACGATCTGCAGGAACGTCACCTCGAGCTCGCGACCGCGTCGCAGGCTGCCGAGCAGGCGGGCGCGCAGCGGGCTGTGGTCGGAGCCGCCGCGCACCGGCACCAGCACGCGGCGCACGTTGCCGAGTCGCCAGCCTGCCGGGGAGCGAAGCACGATGACGTCCGAATCGACGGTGTTGACGAGCGACTCCATGCGCCTCTCGCCCGGGTCGCTGGCGTTGCCGCCGAGACCGATCAGTATGCTCTCGCAGCGGTAGGCGTTGGCCACACGGGTGATCTCGTGCCACGGGTCCTTGGCGACCACGGTGAGCGCCTCGGGGGCGAGCGAGGCGGCGAACGAGGTGGTGAGCGCCTCGCCCAGCACCTGCTGCAGCGCAGCGAGACGCTCGGTGGCCTCGCCGGAGCCGGCTTCTTCCGGGCCGCGAATCACCGACAGCAGCAGCACGCGGCCGACAGCGGGGGGCGCCATGGCGCCCGCGACCTCGACCATCGCGGCGGCGCTGGCGGGGTTGGCGATCGGCACCAGCACCCGCGGTGTGCGGCCGCGCAGCTTCACCAATTCGGGGTCGAGCGCCTCGGCCGAGGCGTCGACGACGCGCGCTCGCCGCGCGAACAGCGCCAGGTAGAGCACCCAGCCGAGGCACAGCCAGGCACCCGCTACGGCGCCGGCCGACGGCACCGCAAGTGCCTGCACCAGCGCCAGCGCGAAGCACGACGCGCCGCCCAGCGCCGGCACCAACGGGAAGAACGGCACGCGGAACGGCATGTGCTGCGCCTCGCTGCGTCGCCGCATCAGCACGTTGGTCCAGTGCACCAGCGCGAACGAGATGAGAAACACCAGGCTGGCGGCGGCACCGGCGGCCGATACGTCGGGCAGCGCGACGATGGTCAGCGCCACCAGCGCTCCGGTGGCCATGGCCGCCAGCGCCGGGGTACCGTGGGCGGCGCTGATCTGCCCCAGCTTGCCGGGCAGGGTGCGATCGCGGGCCATGGTGAAGGCCATGCGCGAGGCGGCGAAGAGGTTGGCTTGCAGGCCCGACAGCATCGACAGGAGCGCCGCCACGATGACCAGCCAGAACCCGAAGACACCGAGGTAGTTTTCCGCCGCCCGCGCGACCACCGTCGCCGGGTCAGCCTCGCTCATCGCGGTGATCGACGCGCCCGGGGTGACACCGACAACCGAGACGATCAACAGGAACGGCAGATAGATGGCCAGGGCGATTGCCAATGACAGCAGCATGGCGCGCGGGATGTTGCGGCCAGGTTCCTTGACCTCGCCGCCGACCGCGGCGATCAGGTCGAAGCCCTGCAACGCGATAAAGGTGTAGCCCATGGCGGCGAACAGGCCGGCGCCTCCGTGGGCGAAGAACGGCGACAGCCGCTCGCGGTATGCGGCGGCGGGTTGCTGCGCCAGCGCCCACACGCCGGCGAGGATGAGCACCACGAACACCACCACCTTGCCGATGGTCGGCCACTGGCTGCCGCCCGCCACGCGGCGTGTCAGCCCGGCGGTGTAGAAGGCCGTGGCGCCGATCGCCAGCACGGCGAGGAACAGCTGCCCGTCGAGGGCGAGCGGCACGACGAGCTCGAACCCCTGCACGACGCGCTCGAGGACCAGGCCCGTGTAGGCGGCAAAGCCGAGCGCGTACAGTACCGCCGCCACGATCGAGGCGAACCACACCACCCAGCCGACGACGAAGGCGACCTCGACGGTGAGCACCCGCCGGGCGAACGAGTAGGTACCGCCC
>JASFRZ010000480.1:0-3722 GCA_050114655.1 Acidobacteriota bacterium | reverse complement strand
CACCCGGGAGCCGCTCCAAGAGGTGCTGGCGTCGGATCCCGAGGTCATGGCCAGGCTGTCGCAGGAGGACCTCGATGAGGCGTTCGACATCGAAGGTGCGCTCTCCGGGGTGGAGGCGGTCTTCGAGCGCGTGTTGCAGTCGGAGGGAACCACGTGAAGAGCCTCAATCACTGCTGCGGCGTGTTCGGCATCATGGGCCATAGCGAGTCGGCGCGCCTCGCTTACCTCGGCCTGTACGCGTTACAACACCGCGGCCAGGAATCGAGCGGGATCGCCACCGCCAACCTCGGCGCGATGTTTGTCGAGCGCGGCATGGGGGAGGTCGCCGAGGTCTTCAACAGCGAGCGGCTCGACCGGCTGCCGGGCCGCGCGGCGATCGGGCACGTGCGTTACTCGACCGCCGGCGGCAGCAACCTCGCCAACGCCCAGCCGGTGCGCATCGAGTCACGCCGTGGCGCCATCGCGCTGGCGCACAACGGCAACCTGGTCAACGGCATCGAGCTGCGCGAGCGGCTCGAGCAGGAGGGCTCGATCTTCACCTCCAGCGCCGACACGGAGGTCATGCTGCACCTGTTTGCGCGCAGCGAGTTCGACGGCGTGGCCGACGCTCTGGTCGACGCGCTGGGGCAGGCGCGGGGCGCCTTCACCATGACTCTGCTGACCAACGACGCGCTCATCGGGGTGCGCGATCCCTATGGCTTCCGGCCGCTGTCGATCGGCGTGCTCGACGGCGCTCTGGTGCTGGCCTCGGAGACCTGCGCCTTCGATCTGATCGGCGCCAAGCTGCTGCGTGACGTGCGACCCGGAGAGCTGGTGGAGATCGGCGAGGCCTCGGTGAACAGCGCCGAGGCAATCGAGGCAGTGATGGCTGGCCCGGGGGCGGCGGGCCCGGGCTTTCGATCGTTGACGCCGTGGCGCGCGCACCCGGAGCGTCGCTGCATCTTCGAGCACGTCTACTTTGCCCGCCCGGATAGTGTGCTGTTCGGCGCCGGCGTGATGGACGCTCGCAAGCGCATGGGGGTGATCCTCGCCCAGGAGGCGCCGGCGGACGCCGACATGGTGGTGCCGGTGCCCGACGGCGGCATCGCCGCATCGCTCGGCTACGCGGCGGAGTCGGGCCTGCCGTTCGAGCCGGCGCTCATTCGCAATCACTACGTCGGGCGCACATTCATCGAACCACGCCAGTCGATCCGCCACTTCGGCGTCAAGGTGAAGCTCAACCCGGTGGAGAGCCTGATTGCCGCCAAGCGGGTGGTGCTCATCGATGACTCCATCGTGCGCGGCACCACCAGCGCCAAGATCGTCGAGATGGTGCGCTCCGCCGGCGCTGCCGAAGTGCACGTGCGGGTGTCGTCACCGCCGTACGTATCGCCATGTTACTACGGTATCGATACACCGCACCGCGAGGATCTGGTGGCGGCCAACCATTCGATCGAGGAGATTCGCCAGCAGATCGGCGCCGATTCGCTCGCCTATCTGAGCCACGAGGGGCTGCAGCGGGCGCTGCCCGACGGCGACACCACGTACTGCGGCGCCTGCTTCACCGGCGTCTACCCGACCGAGCTCGGCACCGAGCAGGTGGCGCAGATGGAGCTGTTCCAGCCGGTCGGCGCCGGTCCGGCAAACACGAACCACAGCGACTGAGCCCGTCGATTCGAGCCGGGCAGCGCCGTCGCAGCAGGAGCGACCGTGACAGGGGATTCCGACAGGCCACGACTTACGTACAGCGACGCCGGTGTCGACCGTGACGCCGCAGCCGGCGCCAAGCGGCGCATCGGCGAGCTGGTGCGCTCGACCTTCAACGATCACGTGCTCGGCGACATCGGCGGCTTCGGCGGCGGCTTCCGCCTGCCGGTGGGTGACTCCAGCGCCGTGCTGGTGGCGTCGGCCGACGGGGTCGGCACCAAGCTCAAGGTCGCGGTGATGGCCAACAGCCACGAGGGTGTGGGCTACGACATCGTGGCGCACTGCGCCGACGACATCCTCACCCAGGGCGCTGTGCCGCTGTTCTTTCTCGATTACCTCGCGCTCGGCAAGATGGAGGGCTCGGTGGTCGAGGAGGTGCTGTCCGGCGTCGCACAGGCGTGCCGTGACGTGGGCGCCGCGCTGATCGGCGGCGAGACCGCAGAGATGCCCGACATCTATCAGCCGGGCGAGTACGATCTTGCCGGCTTCATCGTCGGTCAGGCGATCGGCGGCCATGTGCTCGACGGCTCCGCCATCCGCCCGGGCGACCGGCTGCTCGGGCTGTCATCCTCCGGGCTGCACACCAACGGTTACTCACTGGTGCGCAAGATCGTCTTCGAGCTCCAGGAGCTCGGCGTCGACGACCTGATCGAGGAGTGGGGCTGCACGGTGGGCGAGGAGCTGCTGCGTCCGCACCGCGCCTACGTCGCATCGCTGCGCGAGCCGATCGCCCGCGGCGAGGTCAACGGACTCGCGCATATCACCGGCGGTGGCCTGTACGAGAACGTGCCGCGCATGCTGCCCGAAGGCTGTGGCGCGGTGATCGACAAAGAGGCATGGGAGGTCCCGCCGGTTTTCCGGTCGCTGCAGGAGTGGGGCGGGATCCCACAAGAGGAGATGTGGCACACGTTCAACATGGGCGTCGGCATGGTCGCCGCGGTGGCGAGCGACCGTGCCCCCGCGTTGCTCGAGGAGCTCATCGAAGCGGGCGAGCAGGCCTTCCTGATCGGTGGGGTGATCGAGGGCGAGAGCGTGCGCCTGGAGGCGGGTTTCGAGGTGGCGGGCTAGCAGGTCGTGGCCTGCTAAGCTGCGCCGTCGAGGGCCTCGGTCGGCCCGGGGCGGCGCACCGCGCCGTCGGAAGGAGAGACGATGAGTCGTTTGAAGGTCGCGGTGTTGATCTCGGGGCGAGGCTCCAACATGGAGTCGCTGGCGCGGGCCTGTGCGGCGCCGGACTTTCCGGCCGAGATCTGTCTGGTGCTGTCCAACCGGCCCGATGCCGTCGGCCTCGAGAAAGCTGCTTCGCTCGGGATTCCCACCACGGTGGTCGATCACACGCAGTTCGAGAACAAGACTTTGTTCGAAGCCGCGGTGATCGAGGAGATCGAGGGCCACGGCGCCGAGCTCATCTGCCTGGCCGGCTTCATGCGCGTCCTGTCGTCCGCGTTCGTCGGGCGGTTTCCGCACCGCATCCTCAACATACATCCGTCGCTGTTGCCCTCGTTCCCGGGCCTGCACGTGCAGCAGAAGGCGATCGATCACGGCGTGCGTTACTCGGGCTGCACGGTGCACTTTGTCGTGCCCGAGGTCGACGCCGGGCCGATCGTGGCGCAGGCAGTGGTGCCGATCGAGCAGGACGATACCGAAGACATCCTGGCGGCGCGCATTCTGGAGCAGGAGCACCTCGTCTATCCCGCGTCCGTGCGCTTGTTTGCCGAAGGCCGGCTGAAGATCGAAGGGCGCCGCGTGCGCATCCTCGACGAGGGGGAGCACGGCGGTGACTGACCCGGTGGGTAGCGGCGGTACGGCGCGCTTTGCGCCGGTCGCCGAGCAACTCGACACCCTCCGCCGTGGCGCGGTCGACCTGATCATCGAAGACGAGCTCGTCGCCAAGCTCGAGCGCTCGCGCCGGAGCGGCAAGGGGCTGGTGGTCAAGGTGGGTTTTGATCCGTCGGCACCCGATATCCACCTCGGTCACACGGTGGTAATGCGCAAGATGAAGCACGCCCAGGACCTCGGCCACGAGATCGTCTTCGTGG
>JASFRZ010000479.1:0-3725 GCA_050114655.1 Acidobacteriota bacterium | reverse complement strand
CGCACCATCGAGGAGGGGCCCAAGCACGGCTACGCCATCACCGAGTCGATTCTCGCCGCCTCCGAGGAGGTGCTCGACATCGACGAGGGCTCGATGTATCCGGCCCTGTACCGCATGCAGAAGCGCGGATGGGTGGAGGCCGAATGGGGCCGCTCCGACAACAACCGCCGCGCCAAGTTCTACGCCATCACCGACGAGGGCCGCCGCCAGCTCGATACCGCGGCCCAGCGCTGGAGTCGCTTCCGCCGCGCCGTCGAGCGGGTCATGGAGCCCGCCTGATGCCACGCGCGCGCGACGAGGTCGATCGCGAGGTCGAGGAGGAGATCCGCTTCCACATCGACATGCGCACCGAGGCCAATATCGCCGCCGGCATGGATCCGGCGGCCGCGCGACGCGACGCGGAGCGCCGCTTCGGTGACACCGTGCGCGTACACGAAGCAGGCAGGGCGAATCTCGGCGCCGACCTGCCGGGTAACCGGCGGGGACGGGGAGTCTGGCTCGAGACCCTGCTGCAGGACGTACGTCTGGGCATGCGCTCGCTGGCGCACAACCGCCTGGCAACCGCAGCCGCGGTGATCTCGCTGGCTTTGGGCATCGGTATCAACACGGCCAACTTCTCAGTGGTGTACGGCGTGCTGTTCCGCCAGCTCCCCTTCGCCAACGCTGCGCGGCTGCTGTTCGTCGACGCCTGGAACCCCGACCGCGGCGACGGCGACCAGCCGCTCACCTGGGCTGACATCGAGGCGCTACGCGCGATGCCGGCATTCGACGGCGTCGGCGCCTTCGACGACCGCAGCGTCACCATCACCGCCGGCGATCACCCCGAGCGCATCGACGCCGCCGCCGTCACCCCCGGGCTGTTCGACCTCATCGGCGTCGAGCCACGCCTCGGCCGTACTTTTCGCCCCGACGAGGGCGCTCTGGCCGGCTTCGAGCAGGCGGTGCTGATCAGCGACGCGCTGTGGCGCCGGCTGTACGCCGGCGAGCCCGACGCCATCGGGCAGACCATCCATCTGAACGGCCGCGAGATCGTCATCGTCGGTGTCATGCCGCCGAACTTCCGCTTCCCCGAGCGGCAGGATCTGTGGCTGCCGCTCGGTACCGACGATGTGACCAACCACGAGTCTCGCCAGGTGATCGCCGTGGCCCGGCTACGCCCCGGCGCGGGCCTCACCGAGGCGCGCGCCCAGGCCGCAGCCTGGACCGCGCAGGCGCAACGAGAGTTTCCCCGCTCGCACGCCGGCTGGGACACGCGCGTGCAGTGGTTCCGCCATGGCTTCGTCGACCAGGGGGCGCGCCAGGGCATGTATCTGCTGTTCGCCGCGGTCGGCTTCGTGCTGCTGCTCGCCTGCGCCAACGTCGCCAACCTCCTGCTGGCGCGCGCCACCCACCTGCAGCGCGACATGGTCGTGCGCAGCGCGCTCGGCGCGAGCCGTGGCCGGCTGGTGCGGCAGGTGTTGACCGAGAGCGTCCTGCTGGGACTCGCCGGTGGTGTGCTGGGGACGCTGATCGCCGTGGCCTGGGTCTGGGTCATGGGGCGCTCGATCCCCGAGGAGATGGCCTTCTGGATCACCATCGCCGTCGACACCCCGGTGCTGCTGTATACCCTGCTGGTCTCGGTCGGCACCGGTGTGCTGTTCGGCCTGCTGCCGGCGCTGCAGGCGGCGCGCGTCGGCCTGGAGAACATCAACCGCGGCGGCCGCGGCGTGCTGGGCGGCGACCGCGGCCACCTGCGCTCGGTGCTGGTCACCGCTGAGGTCGCGCTGTCGGTGCTGCTGCTGGCCAGCGCCTCGTTGATGGTCGGCAGCTTCCTGCAACTGCAGGACGCCGACCCGGGCTTCGAGGAGGAGCACATGCTGTCGCTACGCATCGTGCAGGCCGGCGATCAGTACGACGACCCCACGGCGCAGGTGAGCTACTTCCGCGAGGTCGCCGACCGCCTCAGTGCCTTGCCCGGGGTCGAGCGTGCAGTGGCGACCGGATCGATTCCCGCCGACGACGGCGGCGCCGCGGTGGCGATCCTGCCCGAGGGCGCCGGCGAGGGCGAGGAGATGTTCGTCACCGCAGTCCCGTCGATGGACGGCTTCTTCGAGACGCTCGGGCTAGCACCCGTCGCCGGCCGTCTGATCACCCGCACCGAGGCAATGGATCCGGAAAGCAGGGTGGTGATGGTCGGCAACCTGCTGGCCGAGCGCCTGTGGCCCGGCGGCGACGCGGTCGGACGGACCTTGACGATCCCCGAGCGGGGCGAGTGGCGCGTCATCGGCGTGGTGCCCGACCTGCAGTACGAGGAGTTCGGCGAGGACGGCCCGTCGACGCGCCTGCAGATACACGTCGCCTACGCGCCCAGCCACTGGCGCGGCATGGCGATCCTGGTGCGGACGCAGGGCGACCCGGCCGCGATGGCCGATACGGTGCGCCGCGAGCTGGCACGCATCGATCCCACGCTGGCGCCCTACGACATGATGACGATGACCGAGCGACGCGCCTTCACGACCTGGCCGCAGCGCTTCATGGGTCGCTCCTTTGCCGCCTTCGGCGTCGTCGCCCTGCTGCTCGCGCTGTGCGGCATTTACGGCGTCATCGCTTACTCGGTGGTGCGGCGCACACGCGAGATCGGCGTGCGCATCGCCCTCGGCGCCCGCCCCGGGCAGGTGCTGGCGCGCGTCGTTGCCGGCGCCCTCAAGCTCGCCACCGCCGGCGCCGCCATCGGCCTGGTGCTCGCGGTGCTGTTCGCACGCGCCCTCACCGGCGTGTTGTACGGCGTGAGCATCGACGACCCGACGCGCTATGTGTCGGTGATCGCTCTGATCGTCATCGCCGCGGGGCTGGCCAGCTATCTGCCGGCCCGCCGCGCTTCGCGTGTAGACCCCACCGACGCCCTTCGAATCGAGTAGGGAGAGCCTGCCCCTCCCTCTACTTTGTGCTGGACGGACCTTGCGCTAGGTTTCGTCGGACTCTTCGAAGTCCAATGCCGCGGAGTTGATGCAGTAGCGCAGGCCGGTGGGAGCCGGGCCGTCGGGGAAGACGTGGCCGAGATGGGCGTCGCAGCGGCTGCACACCACCTCGGTGCGTGACATGCCGTGCGAGAAGTCACTGTGCTCCTCGACCGCCGCGCCGTCGGCCGGCATGGTGAACGACGGCCAGCCCGAGCCCGAGTGGAACTTGGCCCCCGAGCGGAACAGCTCGGCACCGCAGCACACGCAGCGGTACACGCCGATGCCGTCGTGGTCCTCGTACTCGCCGGTGAACGGCGCCTCGGTGCCGGCCTCGCGGGCAATGCGATACTGCTCTTCGGTGAGCTGGGCGCGCCAGTCCTCATCGGACTTGCGAATCTTGTCGTTCTCGTCGGTCATCGTCTTAGCTCCCGCAGCGAATAGAACGTCCCGCGCCAGCGGATGCCGCCGCGCATGTAGGTCAACAGTATGGCGCGCAGGTAGGCGTAGATCACCAGCAACACCCCCACGGGTAGCAGGATAGCGACCCGCCGGCGCACGCTGCCGCCGTGCAGCAGCGCCACCTGTAACGCCACCAACAAGAGCACCAGCGCGAGGTTGATCCAGCGGGTCGGGCCGCTGGTCACGAAGATGGCCAGGAATGGCCAGCACATGCTGACCAGCTGAGCCGGCGCGGCGCCCAGCAAAACCCACGGACGGTAACCGACGCCGGCCAGCGAGTTCTTCTCCAGGCCGCGAATCGCCGCCCCCAGGCTCGGGTACCACTCC